>JAQTSI010000016.1 GCA_028711365.1 Methylococcaceae bacterium | reverse complement strand
TGATGACTTTGCGGATGCTGATCAAGGCCGCGAAGATGCAGATCAGGGTCACGCCGCCGCCGCTGAACATCAGCAACTGCCAAGGAAACTTGAAGGCCAGGATAGTGTTGCGCATGGAATAACCGAACAAGGCCGTCAAACCCACTCCCAATCCGTAACCGATGCTGCCTACCAGCACCGCCTGCAGCAGGATCATGCGCAGTAAGGTCCAATTGCCGGCCCCCATGGCTTTCAGCACGCCGAACTGGCGCAGATTCTCCAGCGTGAAGTTGTAGAAGGTTTGCCCGGCGATGGCGGCGCCGACGATGAAGCCAAGTAGGACGGAAACGCCGAAGTTGATGGGGATGCCGGTGTTCTTGAGGAAATAGTTGACGGTGAGATCCTTGAACTCCTGTTGGGTATAGGCGGCCATGCCGATGGTTTGGCGGATGCGCCGCACCAGGTCCGGAATGTCTGCTCCCGGCTTGGCCTTCACCAACACGAAGGAGAGCAGCTTGCGTTCCTTGGGGGCGTAGCCGATGGCGCGGGAATAGGTGGTATAGATCACCGGTTGGGACTGGAAGGTGCGGGTGGTCTTGGCGATGCCCACCACGATGGCGCGCTTGTCGTTCAACTCCAGGGTATCGCCGATCTTCAAGGGGATGGGTTTGCCACCGGGGGATTTGGCTGGCTTGGCGAGTTTGTCGATGGCTCCGTCGATGTCCACGATCACGCCGTCGGCCCGGCGCAAGTCTTCCAGTTTGCCTTCCAGCATCACCGGCGGGCCGCCGATGAGGGTGGCGTCATCCAGGCCGATGACGTTGCAGGTCTGAAAGGTTCCGTCGGCCAGACGGGCTTTGAGCAGGCCCTTGTACAACGGGCTTGCCCATTCCACTCCGGCGACGCCGCGCACCCGGTAAAGCTCCGTGTCCTGCAAGGGCTTGATGTCGTCGACGAATTGAACTTTCGGGTCCATCACCCAGATATCCGGCAGTCCCACATCGGAGACGAAGCTGAACGAACGGGCCATCAAGCCGACGAAGATTGCCGGTTGCTGGGTCATGATCAGGGCGGCGAAGGTCAGTCCCATGACGATGCCCAGGTATTTTCCCTTATCGCCGGTCAACATTTTGAATGCGATGTAATACATGGTTTCAATCTCCTCTTTCTTTGGCAAGCCCTCTCAAGGCAGCCAAACTGAAGCGGACGATCGAATCGGCGGTGCGATCGATTTCCTCCGCATTGGCGATGGTTTCCGGACACAATCGTTCCACCAGCGAACGGGAGTGCCGGTACATCAAACATTGACCGATGATGCTGAGGATGCATCGGCTGATGTCCACATGACTGAAACCGGGGCCCAACAATTGCGGCAGAATCTCTCGCAATATCTGAAAGCGGGGACGCAGGATGGTTTCGACGATATGGTCCAGGGCCTTGGTGGGATTGACGATTTCGCGCGTGATGAGTTTGCCCTGGCAACCCAGATGACTGTCGTCCGTGACCCGGTAAAGCATATTGGTGATGATGCTGCGCAGCCGCTCCTCAGCAGGTAGCGTGGAATCCTGGGCGGAAAAGGCGGGGTGTCGCGTTTCACCCTGTTCGAAAGCGTAAACCAAGGCTTCGGCGTACAAATTCTCCTTGCCGCCGAAGTAGTAATTCACCGAGGCCGCGTTGACCTCGGCCCTTGCGCAAATCTCCCGCACGGTGGCGTCGCGGAAACCGCGCTCGGCGAAAATTTCCACCGCCGCCACCAACAGGCGGTCGCGGCTGACATCAGAACTCAGGGCATTGGACATGGCGAGATTTTAAATTCATGTTTCAAACAAATATTTGAAATTAACGTATCAAACAAATGTTTGAATGTCAATAGGGCAGATCACCTGCTTCTTGTGTCAAATGCCGCGGTATTCCCGGCCAAGCCTGCCGCCATGTTCCTGATCGGCTTGCACAGGGAGGATTGCCATGAAATTTGCTTGATTTTGGATTTTCAGCAAGGAGTCGTTAATTATGCAGTCCGAAGAACTGACGTTGAATCGGCGGAAATTTCTCGCTTTGGGTTTGGCGACGGGCGCCGGGTTTATCCTGGGCGCACCCCGCTTCGCCAAGGCCGCGCAGATATATCCCTATCCTGTCCTGCCTTACGCGGAAAACGCCCTGGAGCCGGTCATTTCCGCCAAGACAATGGGTTTCCATTATGGTAAGCACCACAAAGGCTATGTGGACAAGCTCAATTCCGAGTTGGCGAAACCTGAAAATGCGCAATACGCCGCCATGACCAATCTGGAGACCCTGATCGTGAAAGTTGCCGGCAAGAAAAAGGCCGTCATCCTATTCAACAATGCCGCCCAGATCTGGAATCATAGTTTCTACTGGAACAGCCTCAAGCCCGGCGGCAGTCAACCCAGTGCGGCAATGCAGCAGAAAATCACCGAGGCTTTCGGCGACTATGCCAAATTCAAGGCCGCACTTGCCGACGCCGCCACCAGTCAGTTCGGCAGCGGTTGGGCCTGGCTGGTATTGAACAGGGGTAAACTGGCGATCCTGCGAACTTCCAACGCCGATACGCCTTTGACCATGAAAGGCTATACACCGCTTTTGACCATCGACGTTTGGGAGCACGCCTATTATCTGGATTATCAAAACAAGCGTGCGGCCTATGTCGCCGAAGTCATCGACAAACTGCTGAATTGGGAATTCGCCGAAGCCAACCTGAATAAGGCGCTCGCCGGTGGCAAGCCGCATTGATTCCTTCCTAAGCCATAACCGTGGGCAAGCATCTTTTGGCTTGCCCACCTTCATTTGTCTGTCGAACGTTCCTCTGAGCAGAGGCAAGATCCCCTAGCGATCGTCGCCAGGGAAGTGGGAGAAGCTTTGCCCATGCGAAGGTTTTGAGTTTATTTGGCGATGACTGCAGAATAGTCGAGAGAGACTCCAAGAGTCGGCCTGGTCTCTCAAGCAATCGGCCAGGTTTTTCCGAAGATCGCTTGCTGCTCGATACGCTTGCCGATTCATCAAAAATCATGGGTACTTCGCAGCCGGAATCGTGTTTGATGCGCGCGAGCTTCCGAGGGCAAGCGCGTAGATCGTCTTCGTGGAACAGCACCCAATGGGATATGCCATCCCGTCCGCAAGGTTGAGTGCCATGACGGATGCGGTGATCCCTACACAAAATGTTGGGGCCAGGATTACAAATCCCGGTCCGTTTTGATGTCCCAGGTGAGAGGTATCGACAGAGAAGAAAACTCTGGACGGTAAAAGCCGTCGGCATCCAGCCACCGGATGCGGTCGATCGCATATCCGGTAGTATAGAAGAGATCATAGGCGCAATCCCACGCCCCGACCCAATCCTGGCTTGACGGATTTCGCCGGGCCGATGATCAGGATCTGTAATACAATCCATATTCAGATTAGTCTGCCTTGGAGAATAACATGCCTGCCATCAGCTTACGCCTACCGGACGATGTGGAAGCCAACCTAAAAGCCGAAGCCCAATTGGAAGGTAAAAGCCCGTCAGAAATCGCCCGGCTGGCGATTACCGAATACCTGGCTCACCGTGAGAAAGTACGATTTATGGCGGAGATGGTTGCCGCCGGACGAGCGCTGGCTGCCGATCCGCAAGCCTGGACCGAATCGCGGGAAATCGCAGAAGATCTGGCTGACGAAGGGCTGGACATAATCATCGCCGCCGAACGCGCCAGCGGTGTCGACCCAAACGAAAAATGGTGGAAGTGATGAGACGAGGCGAGATATGGACGGCCAATCTCAATCCCAACAAAGGCAGCGAAATCGGCAAGGTGCGCCCGGTGGTGATTTTGCAGGATGACGGTATGACAGCCAGTGGCTTGGCAACGATATTGGTCATACCGTTGACCAGCCAGTTTCGCCCGGTATTCGCTCCTCTTCGTGTCAGAATCGCCGCCCGAAATCGCTTGATCCAGGATTGTTTTGTGATGATCGAGCATGTTCGCGCACTCGACCGCTCCCGTTTCGGCGAAGGCCCGCTGGCCACTTTGACCACAGAGGAAATGGCGGCGGTAGAGAAGAGCTTGCTGGGAGTGATGGGGATGTTGTGATGTGACGGTAGGCCTTAGCGCACCGGATGGGAGGATTTCAATGAGTTCAGTTTCACACATCACCGCCGACCTTCAACTAGGCCAGGCCATCGGCGCTGATTTCCAGGGTGGATGCGATATAGGCAGATTGGCGTTCAAATGTTGGCGCAAAGCCAGATTGCCGGCGTTGTCATGGGGTGTTGCAATGGCATTGGGCATGGTCTCACACCTCTATGTTTTAGGATTCACGGCGAGGTAAACACATGCGAGGCTTAGATTCTATGCATCCCAAAGCTTGGGATGCCCTCGTTTTCTTGGGAAAACCGGTCTTTTTGTGGTGATTTGATAATATTATCCAAAACATCCCAATATAAGGAGACGCGGGAACCGGTTACTACCTGGCAATCACGGTTTGCCGTGTAATGGTCACCGATTACCGCGACGTGGTAACCCATTTTCACGAGGCGATCACGGGTTACCGCGATGTGGTAACCTGTTTTCATGAGGCGATCACCGATTACCGCGATGTGGTAACCCGTTTTCATGAGACGGTCACCGATTACCGCGACGTGGTAACCCGTTTTCATGAGACGGTCACCGATTACCGCGACGTGGTAACCCATTTTCACGAGGCGGTCACGGGTTACCGCGACGTGGTAACTGGTTTTCATGAGGCGGTCACGGGTTACCACGACGTGGTGACCCATTTTCATGAGGCGGTCACGGGTTACCGCGATGTGGTAACTGGTTTTCATGAGGCGGTGACGGGTTACCGCGACGTGGTGACCCATTTTCATGAGGCGGTGACGGGTTACCGCGACGTGATGACCCGTTTTCATGAGGCGATCACCGGTTACCGTGTCGCGAATGCCGGCGTTGATCGCATGCGGACCTTTGCTCACAGGCCGAAAACCCCAGTCGGGATGCCGCTACCCGCTCTAAGTTACAGTTTAGACTCGATTGCTGCTGTGCAAGGGTAAGCCGGCGATCCTCATGAATTCCCAACACCGCACTGAGCATGATGCAATGGTAAGATACCGCCTGATAGAAGAAGGGGAACTCATGTTTGATAAACGACGCGCACTGACCGAGTTTGATTTGAAAGACATTGGCGGCAATCGCTTGACGATTGCCTTGCCAACCAGCCTGATGGAGCCATTTCCATGAGCATGGATTTCGATGCCATCATCCCTAGGGTAGGTACTGCTTCAGTCAAATGGGATGGAAGAGGAGGATATTTCAGTACCGAGGATGTGCTTCCATTATGGGTGGCGGACATGGATTTTGCGGTTCCGGAAGCGGTGAGTCGGGCTTTGAAAGCGCGTGCCGATCACCCGCTATATGGTTATACTTTGGCCGATGATGGTGTTTATCAATCCCTCATTGACTGGATGAGGAAGCGCCATGGCTGGGAGATTCGCCGGGAATGGATCATCCTCTCTCCCGGCGTGGTGCCTTCCCTGCATGCGGCGGCCATCGCCTTCGCCGCAGCTGGTGAAGGCGTCATCGTCCAGCCGCCGGTCTATTTTCCCTTCTTCAGCGCCGTCACCGAGCCGCAACGCCGCCTCATACTCAACCCGCTACGGCTGGAAAACGGGCGCTATGCCGTCGACTTCGAGCATCTGAAGCAATGTGCCGAACAGGGCGCGCGCCTGCTCCTGTTCTGCTCGCCCCACAACCCGGTGGGCAGGGTGTGGAGCGAAGACGAATTGGGCGAAGTGCTGGCGATCGCCCGCCATTACGGTCTGGTCATCCTGTCCGATGAAATCCACCACGATTTGATCTACCCTGGCCATCGCCATAGACCCACGGCGATGCTGGCAAAAGAAAGTGACTCCATCATCACCGCGGTTGCTCCCAGCAAGACTTTCAATATTCCGGGGTTGGGCCTTTCCGCCCTCATCGTTCCCAACCCCCAACACCGCGCCGCGATTCGCAGAGCCTTCGAATTGCTCCATCTCGGTGCCTCCAATCCTTTCAGCCTGACCGCTTTCGAAGCTGCTTATCGCGAAGGCGAACCCTGGCTGGAAGCTCTATTGAATTATCTGACGGAAACTCGCGATTATGTCGGCGAATATCTGAGGCGCCGGATCCCTCAAATCCAATTGATTCAACCTGAGGGAACTTATCTGCTTTGGCTGGATTGCCGGGATTTAGGACTAGATGACGAGGCTTTGAAATCGTTTTTCGTGCACCAGGCGAAAGTCGGTATGAACCCCGGCACCGTTTTCGGTATCGGCGGCAAGGGTTTCATGCGGATGAATATCGGCGCGCCGAGATCCCTCGTCGCCGAGGCTTTGAATAGAATCAGCCAGGTTTTGTGAGTTCATTCCCGAACCAGGCCAGTTTTTCATGCAGGCGCACTACCTGACCGACGATGACCAGGGTGGGCGCTCTCACCTCCGTGCGGCTGACGATTTCCGGCAGATCGGCCAGGGTTCCGGCCAGCACCCGTTGCTGCGGGGTGGTGCCTTGCTGTATGAGGGCGGCGGGAAGATCGGCGGGGCAACCGTGGCGGATGAGTTCGGCGCAGATTTGCTCCAGCCCTTGCAGGCCCATATAGATCACCAGGGTCTGGTGGGGGACGACTAGCCGGCTCCAATCCAGGGCTATGGCGCCATCCTTGAGATGGCCGGTGACGAAAGCGCAGGATTGGGCGTAATCGCGGTGGGTGAGGGGGATGCCGGCGTAGGCGGCGCAACCGGAGGCGGCGGTGATGCCCGGCACGATCTGAAAGGGGATGCTCTCTTCCATCAGGGTTTCGATTTCCTCGCCACCGCGACCGAAGATGAAAGGATCGCCGCCTTTCAGCCGCACCACGCGTTTGCCGGATTTGGCGAGATCGGCGAGCAGACGGTTGATCCGGTCCTGGGGCAGGGCGTGAAGGCTGCGCTGTTTGCCGGCGTAGATCTTCTCGGCGTCGCGCCGCACCAGGTTCATGATCTCCGGCGAGACCAGCCGGTCGTATACCACCACGTCGGCCTCCTGGATCAACCGCAGGGCGCGCAGGGTGAGCAGATCCGGATCGCCGGGCCCGGCACCCACCAGGAACACCATGCCGGTATGGGTCCCGTTGCTGTCGGTTGCCGACAGCCGCCGTTCCAGGTTCAAAGCGGCTTCTTCCTCCTTGCCGGCGAAGGCCAGTTCGGCGATGTCGCCTTGCAGCGCGCTTTCCCAGAAACGTCGACGCAACTCGCCGTCGGCCAAAGTTTTCTTTACCCGCTCGCGGAATCGTTCGGCAAGCCGGGCCAACACCCCATAGCCCGGGGGGATGAGAGTTTCCAGACGCATGCGCAGCAATCGCGCCAGCACCGGCGAGGCCCCGCCGGAGGAAACGGCGGCGATGATGGGGGAGCGATCGATGATGGCGGGAAAAATGAAACTGCACAGATCCAGGCAATCGACGACATTGACCGGGATGTGGTGTTTCCGCGCCGCTTTCGAGACCTGCTCGTTCACCTCACGCTCGGCGGTGGCGGCGATCACCAGGTTGTAGCCTTCGACATCTTCAGGCTCGAACCGCTTCTCCAGCCAGTGGATGTGGCCTTCATCCTTTAAGGCACGAAGCGCATCGCAGAGCTTCGGCGCCAATACCGTGACACGGCCTCCCGCTTGCCTGAGGGTCGCACTCTTGCGCGAGGCGACTTCGCCGCCGCCGACGATGAGGCAGGCTTGTTCGCTGAGCCGGTAGAAAATAGGCAAATAATCCATCGCTGTCCGCTTTTGGTAAAATCGAGGCTACTATTGTATGACGAGAGGTTATGAGTGTGGTTGGATTCGATTGCGAAGTGGATGCCTGTGGAATGATGTGCCCTCTGCCTTTGCTGCGCCTGAAGAAGGCCCTGCAGGGTTTGAACAATGGACAGGTGGTGCGAGTGTTGGCGACCGATCCGGCCTCGGTGCTGGATTTTGGCGTGTTCCTCGAACAGGCAGGTCATTGCCTGCTGAATCGGAACGAGGAGGCTGGAGTGTTGTATTTCTTGATTCGCAAAGGAGGATGAGGGTAATCAGGATGATCGGCTATCGCGGTTTTCCGCGCAAGCTTCGGCAGGAAAGCGGGGCATGCGCCTCCATACCCTTTACGCAGGTTTCATGCCGATCATGTCAAAGGGTTCCGTCGTGACATTTTCCAGTGAGAAGGAAGTAACATGCTTTTATTCATAGCCAATATCCCTGGCGACACGCTACATAAAGAACTCATCGAATTCATCGGTCCGGTATTGAAAGGTGGCTTATTCCAGGCGAGAGGCGAGATAAAATATATCAAGATTCTGGCGATTAAAGATCATGACAATGATTCGGTCGAGTATCACGCGGTGACGAGCATCTTGCCGGATTCCGTGGCTTTGCGGGTCATCAAAAAGCTCAATGGCAAGGTTTTCAGAGGCAAACGAATCGTGATCAGGGAGTTCAATCTTCGCATCAATAAAGGCGACATGATCCCTAACTACCACAGGCGGCGAGGAAACCTTGAAGTCGTGGAACTGAAAGGCCCCGTCTACACGAGCCAAAAAAGCTTTAATCGCATTTATTGATCCTGCCGCCGGAAACCCTAGATTTTCTTGGGTGCAAGGCAAAGAGTCTTATAATCCTCGGCCCATTCTTGATCGGCGTCTTTCGGCGACAGGTTCGTCTGAGTGGCTATTGATCGAATCTCTCCCTCCGGCGTCCTGGTTTCAGGAGGATGAAGAGTACCTTTGGTAGATTTCCCGCAACATGCGCACTTCGGTTTCCTCGGGAGCGCACCATCCCTCGATCTGAATATCCTTGAGCACGCCTTGTCCCTGTTCGTCCCCGCTCATCTCGGTCAAAACCTTGATCAAAGGGGCTTGCAGTTCGGCGATGCTCGAGTTGATGCAAAACAGATGGAAAGCGAACTGGGTGTCGCTTTCATCCGCTACCCGGGTGGATTTGCGGGTCAGGCCGGAAAGGCCATAGTAGGTCTTTTTCAGCATGAACAGCAGATCTGCCTGGCTCTTGAGTAGCAATTGCAGGGCCTTGATCTCGTTGCCGGCGAAGGCGTACTGGAAATCGCCGGTGTCCAGGCCGTGTTCGTCGCATAGGAAGCGCCCGAGCAGATAGACGAAGCTGCCCTGCGAGGCGGTGACGACTTTGGGGGAGGTCAGGGTGGACAATTCCCGCTCATCTTCCGCGCGCATGACGATGACGACTTCATCCGCCTCACCCATAGGCCGCAACAAGGGTAAGAATTCGCGTTTTTCCATCATCGCACAGGCTTCGAAGGGTTTGGCGAACAGGATATCGACGCTTTCATGGGTGATATCATGCCCCGCCGGCAATTGCTCCAGGTGGATGGCGTGTTGCAGGCGGCGTTGCAGGTAGGTGTTCAGCAGATACCAACCGCTCAACTGGGCGCCGCTTTGCATGCTGGCGATGAAGCTGAGCCGACCATGATGCCCGCCCCTCGTCTCGCTCTTATGCGCGAGTTGAACGGGGGCAGAGGGAGTTTGCACGGAGCTGACGATTTCGGGTTGAGGTCTTTCCTGCGCTTTGACATTGGGCTCGGCTTTCAGGAAGCGGCCTAGGCCGGTGATCTTGAACAGCATGGCGACCATGCGATTCAGGTTGGACACTTCCACGCGAATGCCGCGTTTTTCCCATTGCTCGAACAGCTTGAGCAACAATGCCAGCCCCATCGAATTGACCCGTTCCACTTCCCGAAAATCCAGGTGGATGCGGCTGCTTTCCGCAATGGCGAGTAGCGTGTCGAGAGCCGGGCCGGTATGGGCGTCGATGGAACCGATGAGGGCGTAGGTGTGAGCGTCGTCGATCTGCCCCAATGAGTTGATGGAAAGCGTATCAGACAGCATCATGGATCATCACCTCGTTGAATTCGTTGTGATAAAGGAATTGAAAGCCAGTGCGCAAACCGACGCTGAGCGGTTTGTTCAAGTCCCATAAGGTGGTGATTTGGGTGCTTCGATTCGGCGCGACCCGGATTTGCAGGTAGTCGGACATGCGCCACATGAGATACAAGCCAGCCCCGCCGATGCCGGCCTCGACGCCGGATTTCAAGGTGTGGGTGAGGTGGTCGAGATAGACCGATGGCGTCAGCGTGCCCCAGTTGTCGGTCACCATCAGGCCGACGGTCTCGGGCCCCACGGCCAGGTCGATGCGCACGAACTCCCGCGGCTCCAGCGCCCGAGTCACGCCTTTTTCGTAAAAGGGCCGGCTTTGGCCGTCCCGTGGAGCCCCGTACAAACTGTTTTCGATCATCTCGTCCATGACCAGCAGCATGGCGTCCAGGTGGTCTTCGCTCAGGATGCCCAACTCATCCAGCCAGGCGCGGGTTTCCTCCATCAGGAACAGCTTCTCATCACTATGGGTCAACTGGAACTGGCGTTCCCCCATGCGGTCCAGGGCGAGGCTGTAAAGATCGTCGTCCAGGGTGATCCGATGCTGTCCCATCAGGTTGTCCCATCCCAGTCGATGATAGAAGGCGTCGTCGCGCGGCATCACCCGCCGGATGCCGTCCTCGGCCATGCGCGGCAGGAGATCGTGGAATTCGCCTTCGGCCAGGAATACCACCAATTGGCGGGAGATGGGCGAGGTGAAACGGTCGCGTTGGCCGCGATAAAGCCCCTCGCTGATGCGGATGAGCTGGTCGGACACATCGCCTACGACCTGCACTTCGACGCGGTCGGTGTGGTCGATCACCGCCAGGGTCACATCGTCGCCAAAACCCTCGCGCCCGCAGTGATTCCGCAACGCGCCAAGAATGGCCCGGTGCAGGGTTTCGGCGTCGGCGGCGGCATGATCGCGCAGCAACTGTTCCAGACGATCATAGCCGAAAGGTTCGCCCAGGGACGATTCCTCTTCCACCACGCCATCGGTGAAGAGAAACAGGCGGTCGCCGATTTCCAGTTCCAACTCCTGTTCGACCGCCAGATAATCCACGTCTACGCTCTTGCCCAGGGGCAGGCCGACGGAACCTTCCAGCATCGTCCAGTCGCGCTCGCCGCGACGGCGCAGATAAGGAAACACATGACCGGCATTGGCGAAACGCACCCGGCCCGTGCGTCCGTCCAGGCTCAAACAGCTCATGGTCATGAGCAGGGATTGCTGGGCGGTGGCGAGCATGGTCTGGTTCAGCAGGCGGAGGATTTCCGCCGGGCGGCTCACGCCCTCGCTCATCAAGGGATAGAGGCCGCCTTTGGCCGCGCTGACCATGGTGCCGGCAGCCACGCCATGACCGCTGACATCGCCGATCAAAAACACCGATTGATAGCCGCCCACCTGAAAGTAGTCGTAATAATCGCCGCCGACTTCGCTGGAGGTGATCAGGGTCGCCTGGCCTTGAATTCCCGGCAAATTGACGGAAGGGCTGGGCAGGATGGAGCGTTGCAAGGTCGCGGCGAGGTTGATTTCGCCTTGCAGGCGGGAGCTGAGTTTGCCCAGTTCTCCCAAGGTCTGCTGCAAGCGGTTCTCGGCCAGCTTGCGCTCGGTGATGTCATCGCCGGTGGCCAGGAACAATATCGGTTTGCGTGTCTCGGGTTCGAGGATGACGGTGTTATGCCAAACCACGTCCACCAACTCTTCGCTGCGGATCAAAAGCCGGGTTTCCAGGCCGCTTTCCAGACCTCTCTTGCCTTGCATCATGTCTTTGAAAATGGACTCCATCGCGGCGCGGTCGTCGGGCGGGAAAAAATGCTCGAAGAAATGCCGACCATGGACTTCCTCTTCCATCCAGCCGGTGATTTCCTGTGCATAGCGGTTGAACAAGGCGATGTCACCGGAGGGACCGACGCCGACGATCAAGGCTTGGGCGGTATTGACGACGTTGTCGCTGAAGTCTTTCTGGGTTTGCAACCCGGCCATGCTGTCCTTGAGCCGCATGACCAAAGGACGCAGGATGAGCGAGCCGCCGCTCACCAGCGCGATCAGGAGGATCGCCAGCGACACGGTTTGCAGGTTTTGGGTGTTTTGCAGCCGAAAGTCGGCTTCGCGTTGATGAAAACTCACCACTTTATCCATGCCCTGGAGAATGCGATCGGTCGCATCGGACAGGATGTAGTTCGCATGACGGTTACCCGGACGAAGCTCGTCGATGGGTACGGCCAAGATCCCCTTGAGCGCGGAAATATAGGTGGAAATTTCCCGATCCAGGTTGAGCGGCGGCTCAAAAAAAAGGATGCGTAATTCCGGAGCCAATTCTCCCGGTTCGGCCAATAGGCGTGGGCCTTGGCGGATCAAGCGATCGCCGTCTCGAAGATAAGCATGCTGGGTTTCGAACAGCGTCAGCACTTCCAGCATGCTTTGGCGAATTTTTTGCCGTTCGGCGTGATCCATGGTCGATATCAACCTGAGGGTCAGGAATTCACCGCGTTGCGCCAGCATGCGCTGCTGTGCGCTGAGATTCACGGCTGCCGTTCCCCCTTCCTGGCTTTTCAGGTCCATCATGAGAATGACGTAGATCACGCCTGCGATCAGCGCCATGAGAGTCAGCGCGGTGACGTATTGATCGAGTACATACGCCACGACGCCCCGGAAGAATTCCCGAACGCCGGATGATAGAGACCTTACCTCTGAGATTTTGGGTTTCATTCTTCAATCCTTGTGTTTTTTATTTTTGAACAGAATAGGCAATCCTTGGCGCGAACAAAGCAGATTGCCATCTGAGTTGAACGTCTGGTTTTTTTAGTGAAGCACGGAAGAATGATAAACCAACTGATCTACGCTGTCTTTAACCCTTGCCGATTCGTCTCCATCTGAGTAACTTGCGGATCATATACGCCCCTTAATTCCCCTGTTCGAGTAGGGGAAATGTGGTATATCGTCTTTGAATAATAATGTCTAGGGAATGGCGTTCAAGGCGTCACGGTCTGGACGTAGGAGAATTCCTTGCCCAGGTTGTCCTTGATCTCGGCTTTCAATTCACCGGCCTTGTCGGGTACGAAATAGAAGCGGAAATTGGGGTCGGCGCTGACGGCGATGTCGGTTTGAGCGCTCATGATGGGTTTGCCGTTGAAGCTGATCTTCACCGAATCGACGAAATGGGCGGGCTTGATCATGCGGCTGATCTGGTCCATCTGCATGCCGGTGATATTGGGGTGGCTGACCAGCAATTGGGCCAGATTCGGTTGATGGGGCGAGATCTTGTCGTTTTCCAGCTTGAACTTCATCTTGCCTAACCGCGCCATGGCCGCATCCAGGTCGGCGCCGATGGGGGCGGAGCAACCGCCGCTGGCCTTGACGTCGACCTTGGTCATGCTCAGCTTGCCGTCATTGGTTTCGGCGATGGCGCGTATGGGCGTATAGGTATTGAAGCGTAGTCGCAAAGCCAGGTCCGCCTTGCCGCTATCGGGCGTGAAGTGGAAGGCGGCGGCGAAGGGCGTCGGATTGTTGTCGATGATCAAGGTGATGGTCTTGATGTATTTTTCCGCCGTCTGAGGAATCTTGGCGGTGATCGAAACCGGCACCAGGGCCGGGTCTTCGGCGCGGTAGGGGGCGGTCAACTCGATCAGATTGGTGTTTTCCTCGATGGGGCGGTTGCCGAAGTATTTTGGCTTCAGGACTTGGCTCCAGGCGGTTTCATCTTCGCCTGCCGCCATGGCCAATGCTGAACAAAGTAAGCCGCCGATCAGCAGCCCCAGAATCTTGGTATCGATTATAATTTTCATGGATCCAACTCCTCTCTAGTGATGGTGTAAGCCAGATTGTGAAACGATCAGCCTTCCTGTCAATCCTCCCATTCCAATTCGGCGAAGGCGGTGGAAATATTGCGCTTATGGAACTCGTCAAACAACCGCCACTGCGCCCTTGCCGGTTGTCCCAATTCCGCCATGGCCTGTTCCATGGTCTTGCCTTGCTTGAGATAAGCGCGGATGTCGTTTCTCAGCATTTCCAGGTAATGTATCTCGGCTTCCGCCGCTTTCGGCCATTCGCCGGTCATCGGTCCATGGCCTGGAATCGCCCGGTTGGCCTTGATTTTGGTCAGGGATCTCAGTTCCTTGAGCCAGCCGTTGAGGCTGCCATCGATCACCGGGATATGGTCCATAAACAGGAGATCCGCCAGCCATAGGGTCTGGGTCTTATCGTCATAGACACTGAGATCGCTGTCGGTGTGGGCGGGACCATGGGCGGTGAGCGTCAGCTTGCGTCCGCCTAGATCCAGTTCCCGGGTGGTTTCCACCGGCAGGTCCGGCGGGATGAAATCCTCCCGCTGCAAGCCGTTTTCCAAGTCGCGGCTGGCTTTTTCCATATAATAAGGGGCGCGGCTCGCCATCGCCTGGGCCAGCTTCCAGTGACCTATGAAAGCAATCCCGGCCGCCTTGAAGGCCTTGTTGCCGTAGATATGATCCGGATGGACATGGGTGTTGATCACGTAACATACGGGAATCGGGGTCTTGGCGGTGATGGCGGAGCGCAGCGCTCGTCCCTGGGCGGGGCTGCCGCCGGAGTCGATCACCGCCACACAGCGTTCGCCGACGATGAAGCCGATGTTGGCGATCTCGCCATGATTCTTGCTGTCGGGTAACTCATGTACGCCTTGATGCACGAATACGCCGGCTGCCGCCTCGGTCAGGTTCAATGGCTCCGCGGCCGATGGTCTCATCGATAGCAAGCCGATCAGCAGCAAAATCGAGTCACGATGTATCATTTTTTCCTCGTCTTCAAAGGGGCTCTTTGCGAGCCGCCTGCCAACATTTTCCCCTTCGCAGCAGCGATGTTCAACTGGCTTCAATCTGGCTTGCCGGGCGTTTTCTGCCTTGCAAACGGTCGATCATGACGCCTGGTCGTTAAGGCTCCGGATAGCCGGCGATTCGTATTGACTTTTGCCATGAAATAATTCAATTTACGCACCCAGACGGGCTTGTCGGGGAATTTTCAGCGTCATTTTAAGGAAAGTTTCCTACAAATAAAGTAAGAATCCGTCCTTCCGCTTTGGGTTAAATTGGCATTCAACTGAACGTCATCCGCAACAAGCGGATGGTGAAGAGGAAAAAATATGAAAAAAACCGTAAAAAGTTGGCTGATCGCTAGCTCTGTTGCAACCCTGTTGGCTGCGCCAGTCATTTCCCAGGCTAACGCCGAAATCGAAAAATTGTCCAAGGATCCTCGGAGCTGGGCGACCTGGGGCCTTGATTACTACGGCACGCGCTACAGCTCGCTGGCCCAGATCAATAAAGACACCGCGAAGAACCTCCAGCCCATCTGGTCCTTCTCCACTTCCATGTTGCGCGGCCATGAAGGCGGCCCGCTGATCGTCGATGGCCTGATCTACATCCATACCGGTTACCCCCACAAGATTTACGCGCTGAACCAAGATACCCAGAGCGTGGTTTGGGAATACAACTACGCTGCCGATGCCGGCACCGACCAGGCCCAAGTCATCGGCGTCATGTGCTGTGACGTGGTCAATCGCGGTCTGGCCTATGGCGATGGCAAACTTTTCCTGTCCCAGGGTGACGCCACCCTGATCGCTCTCGACGCCAAGACCGGCAAGCTGGTATGGAAAGTCAAGAACGGCGATCCCAAGCTGGGCCAGACCAACACCAATGCCCCGCTGGTGGTGAAGGACAAAGTCATCACCGGTATCTCCGGCGGTGAGTTCGGCGTGCGTGGTTTCGTCGCCGCTTACAACATCAAGGACGGCAGCCTGGCGTGGAAAGCCTACAGCACCGGTCCCGACGCCGAGATGAAAATCGATCCGGACAAGACCCAAACTTGGACCGACGGCAAGATGGCCCCGGTGGGCAAAGACTCTTCCTTGAAGACCTGGCAGGGCGACCAATGGAAGATCGGCGGCGGCACTACCTGGGGCTGGTACAGCTATGACCCGGCTTTGAACCTGGTCTATTACGGCTCGGGCAACCCCTCCACCTGGAATCCGGTGCAACGTCCGGGCGACAACAAGTGGTCGATGACCATTTGGGCGCGCGACGCCGACACCGGCGAAACCAAGTGGGTTTACCAGATGACCCCGCATGACGAATGGGATTTCGACGGCATCAACGAAATGACCCTGGTCGATCTGCATATGAAGGACAGCAACGGCAAGGACCACTCCAAGCTGTTGACCCACTTCGATCGTAACGGCTTCGGCTACACCCTGGACCGCGAAACCGGCGAACTGCTGGTGGCCGAGAAGTTCGACAAGGCCGTTAACTGGGCTTCCCATGTCGACATGAAGACCGGCCGTCCGCAGGTTAGCACGACTTATTCCACCCAGGCCGGCGGTGAAGACAAGGCTCAAGGCGCAGGTCCCGACGGTAAGCCCGGCACCGCCGATGACAACCTGATCTGTCCTTCCGCCATGGGTTCCAAGAACCAGCCGCCGGTGACCTATTCGCCGAAGACCAAGCTGATCTACATCCCCGGCAACCATACCTGCATGACCTACGAGCCGTTCCAGGTCGAATACACCGCAGGTCAGCCGTATGTGGGCGCTACTTTGAACATCTTCCCGGCCGGGCATGACGTCAAGACCGGCGAGAAGAACAACAGCACCGATATGGGCTCGTTCACCGCTTGGGATCCGACCACCGGCAAGATCGCCTGGAATGTCAGCGAACCGTTCTCCCTGTGGGGCGGCATGGTCGCCACCGCAGGCGATGTGGTCATCTACGGCACCCTGGAAGGTTACTTGAAGGTGCGCGATGCCAACACCGGCGCCGAACTGTATCGCTTCAAGACTCCGTCCGGCATCATCGGCAACGTCAGCACCTGGGAACATAACGGCAAGCAATATGTCGGCGTACTCTCCGGTCTGGGTGGCTGGGCCGGCGTGGGTGAAGCGGCTGGCCTGGATGATCCGACCGCCGGCTTGGGCGCCGTGGGCGCCTACAAGAGCCTGAAGGCGCATTCCAAGCTGGGTGGCGTCTTCACCGTGTTCGCTCTGCCCGGTAGATAATACGGACTTCGTTTTTAGCTTGCACGAGGAACGCCCCGACCGAGCAATCGGCCGGGGTGTTCCTTTTTGGAATTCCATAGTAGACGATGCCGCAGAGGATTTGCGGACTGCGGTCCATCCCCTAACAGGAAACGCATCATGAAAAGAAAATGTCTATTGACCGGCTTGATCGGCCTGATGCTCGTACCCATGGCCCAAGCCTGGGAAGGAAAAACGCTGAAGGTTTGCGCCGATCCGAATAATCCGCCTTATTCGGGTGAAAAGAAGCAAGGTTTCGAAAACAGGATCGCAGAACTTTTCGCCAAGGAACTGGATAAGAAAATCGAATATACCTGGTTTCCCCAGCGCATGGGGTTTATCCGCAATACGCTGAAAGCGCAATGGCCCGATTCGGAGGAATACAAGTGTGATGTGGTGTTGGGGCTACCCACCGGAGTGGAAATGGTGGCGACGACGAATCCCTATTACCGTTCGACCTATGTCCTGGCCTATGTCAAAAAGCGCGGCTTCGATGATATCCAATCCGCCGATGATCTGGCGAACCTGGAGGAGTCGCGCAAGGCCAAGCTGAAACTGGCCATGTTCGACGGCTCGCCGGCCACCACCTGGCTACTGAAACACAACATGCTCGAGTACGCCAAGACTTATCAGAGTATGGGCGGCGACGCCTCGGTCAACACCGCCCAGATGCTGGAAAAGGAAATGAAGGAAGGCAAGCTGGATATGGCCATCATCTGGGGGCCGATCGGTGCTTGGCTGCAATACCATAACAAGCTGGGCCCGGTCGAACTCATTCCCATGCATTCGGAACCCGGTGTGAAATTCGAGTTCCCCATGTCCATGGGCGTTCGCATACCCGACAAAGAGAGGAAGGAAGAACTCAACCAGTTGATCGAGAGCAAGGCCAAGGAAATCCGGAAAATACTAGCAGATTACCATATCCCATTGGTGGATGAAAACGGCAAGATCATCTCCCCTTAAGTCGGCCTCGTTCCCACTCCGGCGGGCGTCGCATCCTCTGCTTTGGAACTTATCGGATCGGTTTGAATAAGATTTTGCGCAGCTTCGGCAGGATGCCATCGGGGATGCCTCCCTTTTCCCGTCCAGTCTCATCGGTGGGATTCGTCAATTCGTATTGCTTCCTTTCCAATTCCAAATGCTGCCGAATTTGCCTGCGCTCCTCTTCGGAAATATCCAATTGCCCGAAGCATTCATTCTTGCGCAGTATGTAATGACCCAGTTGATCGAGCCATAGTTTGTCGATATTCTGATAATCCGTCAGAAAGCTGATTTCGGTGATTCCAGTGAAATTGTGCGAACTGACCCGGATGCTGGATTTATCCATCTCGACTTCAAATATCAGGTTGACCCATACCCGTAATTTGGCCTGGATCGCCAAGCCTATGATTTGGTGTAGCCCGTCCCGGATGGGCCATTCGGTGAAAGGCACCCGTTGGGCGGCCAGAAACTGACTCGCATCATCGGCCTGGCTTCTCGAATCGATGACATATTTTCTTTCTTCCGGTGCGACGCATTCGAAGCGTAGAACGATTTTTTTCGGATTCTGCAGGCTATCGATCGAGATCCGATAGCCTCCCTGAAGCAGATTCTCCACTTTTCCAATACCGGGAAAATCGTAGCTGGCCATGACCGACCAAGTCACCTGATTGAGATGGTCGATCATTTCCAGCAAATACCGATGGATTTCCAGCATGCGCGGGCGGATCTCTTCATGATAAATCCGTTCCAACTCCACCTGTCTGGCTTCTTCTCGCTCCTTGGCCAGGCGCGCATTCTCCGCTTCTCGTTTCAGTTCTTCGAGTAGACCCATATCAATACTCTCTTTAATAGAAGCAGAAATACAAAAGGCTGGTCCGGGATACCGCTGCCGAAATGCTAACCAGGTCTTGGAATCTTGTGGATGACCGACTGTTCCTCAGACTTCCTTTCGCATATGCGGGAAAAGAATCACATCGCGAATGGAGGGCGAGTCGGTCAGGAACATCACCAAGCGATCGATGCCGATACCTTCCCCCGCCGTGGGCGGTAGGCCATATTCTAACGCACGAATGTAATCCGAATCATAGTGCATGGCTTCCTCATCGCCTGAGTCTTTGTCCTCGACCTGTTTCCTGAAGCGTTCGGCTTGGTCCTCCGGGTCGTTCAACTCGGAGAAGCCATTGGCCAACTCGCGTCCAGCGACGAAAAACTCGAAGCGGTCGGTGACGAAAGGATCCTCGTCGCTGCGTCGCGCCAAGGGGGAAACCTCAGCGGGATATTCGGTGATGAAAGTGGGCTCGTCCAAACGATGCTCGACGGTTTTTTCGAAGATTTCCGTTTGAATCTTGCCCAAGCCGTCTCCCGGTTTGACCGGAATGCCCAGCCGTTCGGCCACCTGTACCGCCGCCTCACGGGTAGCCAGATTTTCCGGCTCGAGGTCGGGGTTGAAGTGCAGCACCGACTCCAGCATGCTCAGGCGCCGGAAAGGTTTGGCCAGGTCGTAGATCTTCCCCTGGTAGGTGATTTCGGCAGATCCGATCACATCCCGCGCCAGTCCGCGCAGCAATTCTTCGGTCAGGTCCATCAGTTCGCGGTAATCGGCGTAGGCCTGATAGAACTCCAACATGGTGAACTCGGGGTTGTGCCGGGTGGACAGGCCCTCGTTGCGGAAGCTGCGATTGATCTCGAACACCCGCTCGAAGCCACCCACCACCAGGCGCTTGAGGTAAAGTTCCGGGGCGATGCGCAGATAGAGATCCAATCCAAGGGCATTGTGATGGGTCACGAAAGGCTTGGCGCGGGCTCCGCCGGGGATGATCTGCATCATCGGCGTTTCCACTTCCATGAAATCCCTGGCGTTCAGGAATTGGCGAATGTAGGCGACGGTCAGGCTGCGCAGCCTGAAGACCTGGCGCGATTCCTCGGTCATGATCAGGTCGACGTAACGTTGCCGATAGCGCATCTCTTGATCGGCGAGGCCATGGAATTTCTCCGGCAGCGGTCGCAGCGACTTGGTGAGCAGATGCAGCTTCGATGCTTTCACCGACAACTCGCCGGTCTTGGTCTTGAACACCACGCCTTCGGCGGCGATGATGTCGCCGATGTCCCAAGTCTTGAAGTCCTCGTAAACCCCTTCGGCCAAGGCATCCTTTTGCAGGAAAAGCTGGATCCGTCCCGACATGTCCTGGATTTGGGCGAAACTGGCCTTGCCCATGAGCCGTTTGGCCATCAAGCGCCCGGCCACTTTCACCGGGATGTGTTTGGCTCCCAATACTTCGGCGTCTTCCTCGCCATACTGCTCGTGCAACCTCGCGGCCAGGGAATCGCGGCGAAAACCGTTGGGGAAAGCGATTTCGCCGCGTAGTGACGCCAGTTTTTCGCGCCGCAGCGCGATGAGTTTGTTTTCGTCTAGCTGTTCGGACATTAATTTTCCAAAATTCAAACAATAAAGTGGGTTGAGACAAATCCCGTATTCATAGGGGGAACTTACCGGAATTTGATCTGGCGGTTTTTGTTCATCAATATGGCTACATCACACCATTAAGGCCTGTAGGCGGCTGATTAAATCGCCTCGGCGGAAGGTAGCGGAAAGCTGCTGCAAAGAAACCGGCTGCCCTCCATACAGATCTTTCAAGGCATTATCAACATCCTGAATAGAGGCGAGAAAGTACTGTTCGCCATATTGCTCGATGTATTTTTTAGCGGCAGCAAAATTCCGATGATCCAATCCATCGAGTTCTACCTGTAATTCCTTGAGCAAACGACGCCCCATTTGCATGGCGATGAAACAGGAGGCATAGCGCACAAACATTGGATCAACCTCCGCCGGACGGCGGCGATGATTTTCGGTAATACGATACAACAACACAGCGGCAATGGTTTGAGCCCCATTCAGAGTTTCCGTAAAAATTTTGTCATAGAGCTTCCCAAAATGTTCACGGGTCAAAAACTTGGCCTGATGAGGAGCAGATCGCCATACGGCCAGTATCGCCTCAGCCGCTGTACCTGACGTAATGTCCGTCGGTTTGGTTGCACTATCCATGCGTTTTCGGCGATAGATAAAATCCAGGTCGTGGATGCCGGTCTCCAGCCGACGCTGTCTTTCGTCGTTGTAGCGAAGGTCTTTCAAGTCAACTGGATTTTGGCTGTTGGCAGCCTGGGTGATTTGCAAAACGATGTCTTCATTATCCTTGGGCAATTTATAAATCCTCACCATCACGCTGGCGTCGCTCGGTGGATTCTTACTCTTGCTGTACATTTCTTCCAAGGTTTTGAAGATGGTCATGCTAGTCTGTCCCCCATTAACGATTTGCAGGTTTTCAACCTTGATTTGATAGTCGCTGCCTTGTAAAGCGTTATAAGAAAAGTCGCTGCAAACCAAGGTCAAACCGTTATTGAAGAAATAGAAATTAGTGGGATTGCTTGAACAGAGGGTACCGCGTATGCCTTCGTTTACACGGTTGCCCTGTAATCCCAAAAAGCGGCGGATATTACGTTCCAATAATCTGTCGCCGTGCAGTTTCATCAATGCAGCGACCTCAGTGACAGGTATGCGGCCAACGCAGACCCGGCTAAAGTTCATATCCTCGACGATGGCCTTGCCGGTTAGTCGCAGTGTTGCATCGACGGGTTTGAGGCGTTGTAGGATGCCGATCAGAACGTCGTGATTGACATATTCCCAAGTCACTTGGTCACCAAATCCGGCGCGGGTGATAGCTTCCTCTACTGCTGCATTCCACTTGAGACCATTGTTACATGCGATCGCCCTCACACGTGGGATAAAACCGTCGCGAATCATGGAACACGCAGTTTCAACCTTAATTTGTAAGCGCTCATTGATGCTGTCTAATTCGGCGGATGGGTCAAAAATATGGCGGATGGCGTTAATCAATGCGTTCACGCCTTCTTCTGGAAACCCTGCATTCCCTTCGAGGCTATTCTTGTACTTAGCTTGGAATAGTGTTACGCCAAATTCACCCTCCATTTCCTCCGTCAAGTGCATAGCGTCGACGCCAAAATCACCGCTGCCTTCGGTAAGACAATCGAAGGTTTCATTCATATCCAAATCGAGCATAGTCTTGACGCATAGATAGAGAAAAGCCAATGACTTCAGACGCCCACTATCTTTGATTCCCAGATCAGTTTCGGCTTGTTGGCGAATTTCGTCCTGAATGCCCAACAGACGTTGGTCAATAATCGATGCATTGATATTCATAACTGACTCATTTCTGGATCGGGAATAGGCAAGGCAAGCTTTGCACCCCGGTTCAATATCAAAGCCCGCTCTTCAAGCTCGCCTCGATGAATTCATCCAAGTCTCCGTCCAGCACCGCCTGCGGGTTACCGGTTTCGACACCGGTGCGCAAATCCTTGATGCGCGATTGATCCAGCACATAGGAGCGAATCTGGCTGCCCCAGCCCACGTCGGATTTGGTCGCCTCCAAGGCTTGCTGGCTCGCCGAGCGTTTCATCATCTCCAGCTCATACAACTTGGATTTGAGTTGTTTCATCGCGGTATCGCGGTTCCTGTGCTGGGAACGGTCGCTCTGGCACTGCACGACGATGCCGGTGGGGTTGTGGGTGATGCGCACCGCCGATTCGGTACGGTTGACATGCTGACCACCGGCGCCGCTGGCGCGGTAGACGTCCACCCGAAGATCGGCCGGATTGATTTCGATGTCCACGTCATCGTCCACTTCGGGGGAGACGAACACCGAACTGAACGAGGTGTGCCGGCGGTTGCCGGAATCGAAGGGGGATTTTCGCACCAGCCGATGGACCCCGGTTTCGGTGCGCAGCCAACCGAAAGCGTAATCACCCTCGAATTTGATGGTGGCGCTCTTGATGCCCGCCACATCACCCGGCGAGGCTTCCATCAGCTCGGTCTTGAAGCCGCGCCGTTCACCCCAACGCAGATACATGCGCAGCAGCATCTCCGCCCAGTCCTGGGCCTCGGTGCCGCCGGCGCCGGCCTGGATGTCGAGGAAGGCATTGTGGGGGTCCATTTCGCCGGAGAACATGCGGCGGAACTCCAGTGTGGCGATCTCCTTCTCGAAGGTGTCAAGATCGGCTGCGACCATCTCCACGCTGTCCTCATCGTCCTCTTCCACCGCCATGGCCAATAATTCCTCGGCATCGGCGATGCCTTTCTCCAGTCGGATGAGATTGTTCACCACCAGTTCCAACTGGCCGCGTTCCTTACCCAGGTTCTGCGCGTTTTCCGGATGATCCCAGATTCTAGGATCTTCCAGTTCGCGCAGGACTTCGGTCAGCCTTTCCTGCTTGGTTTCGAAGTCAAAGATACCCCCTAAGGCCTTCGTGACGGGCCTTCATATCCTTGATGTGGTTGTAAAGCGGGTTGAGTTCGCGCATAGCCTTTTGATTCATCTGATAAAATTTACGAATAGTACAACAGAATCAGGGCGCAGAAAACCGCCGGCACGATACAATATGCAATTTATGCCACTCACCGCCTTTCCAGGTGTGACGACTTGCGCTTAAATACCCTACTTTTTTGACTACAATTCGAACGCTCCGGCACGAGGAGGAGGGGGCCATTAACAAGAAATTTGTGTTGACCGTTATCGGTTTGTTCGCCTTGGTCATCGGAGGCGAATTGCTGTTGCCGGTGCTCGATACCTTGGCCTTGGTGGTATTCGAGTCGTTTGAGATGGGTTTCGACACCCTGTATGAAGAGGTGTTCGAAATGGACGATGACCACGCCCAGAAAGCCACGGCCTGGACCGCCACCTTGATCTACGTCGTCGCGGGGATCTGGGCGGTCAAAAAACTGTACCGAAAATATCAGCAGGCGAAAGCGGCGGCGCCTTTATGGTGGGTCAGCAAGAAAGCGGAACTGAAAGTCTGGTGGAAATCCCTGAACTGGAAGCAGAAGTTGGCTCATATCGCCGGCGGCCTGGTCCTGTTGGGTCTTTTGGTGTTGTTCCTCTAATGCTCAGTGAGCATGAGGGGTGGCGCCTTCGAGTTTGGCGGGAGAGTGGAAACGGATCACCGCCTGTGACTTGATTTGGAGAACGGCTTGTTGATGAAACCGCTGAATATAGGCCTGTGCGATTTCATTCAGCTTCTTCTGTGTCGCTTCGATATCGGGGGCAACCACCATCAGAAGCTCGGAAGGTTCCCGATAGGTGTCAAAGTCATTGCGCCAGTAGCCATTGCCGCGGTATAGGGTAAAGCCGTCGGGAAATCGGCTGACGATTTCCTGGTCTCGAAACGCCTGCCATTGCTGATCCGGGATCCTCGTATGTCCCGAGTCCGTGCTCAGGCCGAAATACATTTCGTAACGGGACCATCCCGGCCGGGTTGAACAACCTTGAGTAATCAGAATGACCGCCAGCATTGCGCCGATCGATGAACCCCGTTTTCTGTTCCCGACCATTTTTCAGCGAACCTCTCATCCCATGTCAAATCCAAGCCCGGCCCATCGACCCCTAATGCTCCCCGAGACCACCCATTGGTGCGATTCGATTTTCGCATCAGCGAGCGGGTTTTTTCGGTGCCCCCCTTCGCTATGCTAATCCCCTGATGGGTCAGCGTCCATGTTTTTGCCTTTCATACCCCTCCTGGTTTGATTCCGATGCATTACCGATGGGCTGCGGACATCTTGTTGATTGTTCACTTCATCTTCATCCTTTTCGTGCTGTTGGGCGGGTTGTTGGTGCTGTGGCGGAGTGGTCTAGTCTGGCTGCATCTGCCCGCCGCCGTCTGGGGTGTCATCGTCGAGTTGAGCGGCTGGATTTGTCCGTTGACGCCACTGGAGCAGAAGCTCCGACTCAAGGCGGGTAGCCTTGGCTATGAAGGGGGATTTGTCGAGCACTATCTGTTGCCCTTGATTTATCCCGACGAGCTGACTGCGCCAATTCAACTGATGTTGGCTGGCTTGGTTCTCCTGCTGAATATCGTAATCTATGCGTTGGTCTGCCAGCGCCTGTTCCGGCATCGGCCATCCCCGTCAACTCGGGACTAACCCTCATGATCGATGATAGTTCAGGTTTCTTAAGCGACGACGACATCGAGGCTGCCGTATCGCGCGGCATTGCCGTCTATATCGAGAGCCGCAAAGCGAAGATTCCCGCATTCGTGGAGCGTCATTTCTCCTTTCGGGCCGCCCTGGCGCTGCAGAGGAAAACCTTGGGGCGGGATTTATACAAACTCCCGCTGAACATGCTTTGGGCGTTGCCGGCTTCCGCGCTCCAATCCGTCGGGGCCATTTTCGTCAGGTTGGGAGCCGAGGAACTGGGACAATTGCTAAGAAGCGTGCCCATCGGTTTGAAAACCGAGTTCGAGGAAGAGATCAACCGGCTGATCCGGACCGAACTCCTCGAACTTCCGGGGGAGTCGGCATCAATCGGCAAGGACGCCCTTCTTGAAGCCATCCTCGCTGATCCGGAGTTGTCGGCCCGTTGTGCGGCTTATTTGGCCGTCATCGAGTCGAAATCCCGAGACGAAAACTTTCGCGCCAGCCTGGAGGCGAAACTGGCGGAATACGGAAAAACCAAACTGGCGGTTTCTGAACTGGCCGGTAACATCATGACCCTGGCGGCGGGTTATGCCGCTTTTCAGAAAGCCACGCCGGGGCTGCTTTCTGCGGGGACGACCACGGCGGGGGTCATCGCCCAACAAATCGCCATCGCCAATTTCTGGCTAGGACCAAGCCTGGGTGCCTGGTATTACGGCTTGTTTCCTTCCAGCGCTTCGATCGGCCTGATCGCCGCTTCGACCGGCGCTTTGATGATGGCGACGGGGATTCTGGCCGCACTTTCCCTGGTGGTGCTCGATCCCCTGCTGGCGAAAACGGGTTTTCATCGGCGCAGGCTGGAGCGATTCGTTCAGGCGCTGGGCGAGGAATGGAGCGGTAAAACCGAAGACCGCTACCGGGTCAAGGACCATTATGTCGCCCGGGTGCTCGATCTGCTCGACCTGTTGAGGTTGGCTGTCGAGGCGGTCGGCAAGTTGTAACCCGCGCCGTTGTTCAAACCTTCGGACCCATGCTTGTCCCCTATCGGCCACATGGCTTAGAGCTGCAAATCGGCGCCGGGGGGAGGGAGGCTTGCTACCGTCTCCTGAACCTTCTGCGCGCGCACCCGGTCGAGGTAGGATTTGGATTTCTCCACCTCGTGGGACAGGGTGTCGACCGTCGTCTTCATGCTATCCAGTGCCGCCAGCTTGTAATTGGCGACCATGTCCATGGTGTCGTAAATGTTCTGGAAGGCCTTCTGCAGCTTGTCCAGTTGCACCGTGGAGCTGGCGGCCTGCTGGTGAATCTGCCCGGCCTGTTGTTTCAGCATGCCGGAGGTGGATTCGATCAGGTTGCTGGTGGTGGTGTTCAAAGCGCTGATCTGATCCAGCACGAGCTTCTGGTTGGCCAGCGCCTGGCAGACGATCACCGCCGTGCGCAGGGCGGAAATGGTCGTGGTGGTGGCCCGGTCCACTCCCTTGATCAGTTCCAGGTTGTTCTTGCGCACCAGGTCCATGGCCAGATAACCCTGGATGGTCACCGCCAGTTGGGTGAGCATGTCCTGCACTTTCTGGCGGAGGTAGAACTGCATTTCTTCCTTGATGACCCGTACTTTTTCGGCCTCGGAGAATTCCAGCAAGGCGAGTTTGGCTTCCAGTTCCGCATCCAGCTTTTTGCCCAGATAGACATATTGCTCGAGCTTTTGCATGATCTCCCAAGCGGCGAGCTTTTCCTGTTCGAGGGCGGCATTGTCTTTGCGCAGTTCGTCCTGGCTGCGATACAGGGCCTGAATGATGGCGTTCAAGTGGGTCTGCGCCGATTGATATTGCCTGAAATAGCCCTGGATATTATTGCCGAAAGGAAGAATGCCGAATAGTTTGCGGGGGGTAAGCAGATCCCCTTGCCGGGTGGGGTCAAGCGATTCGATGGTTTTGCGCAGGTCGAGCAGGGTTTTGGACACCGTCGAATCGGAGTCGAGCATCCCGCCCGATTTCATCGTGCTGACCGGCCTTTCCAGCAGGCGGTTGGAGATATTGGCGGCGGAGCGGATCTCCTCGTTCGCCAAGGCATGGATATTGTTGACCTTGGCGATGAATTCGGGGCTGCCGGCGTCGAGCTTGACCACCTGCTCGACGAAATCCTGAACTTTGACGTCCAGTTGGGAGAGTAGGGTTTGGTCGAGTTTGACCATTCCGGTCGCCTGCTCGGTGGTGACCGGCTTGACCGGTTCCGGAGGCGTCAGGGTGAGGGTCTCGGCAGTGCTTGTAGGTTCATTCATGGTTTGATCTCCCTTGCGTTTCGGTTAATGTGCCAGGATTTTATCTTTAGGCGGTCTCGTCGGAACCGGGTAAACCACCGGAGCGGTTTCCTGCTAGGCCGCCTCTTCGCAGGATTCCCGCTCGGTATGGGTAAGGGCGAAGCGATAATCGCAAGCCAGGCAATGTTCCAGCCATTGGGTGAGAAAATAATTCAGCGACCATTTGTAATCCATCACCTCGCGGGCGTTGCCTGCGTGGCTGAATGCTTCGTGTACCCTGGGCCTTTCATGATCGCTGAGCACCTCGGCGGCGCGAGCGTCGAGATAGACGCGGATCTTCACCGCCGGTTCCAGCAAGGACTGCAATTCCCGGCTGAAGCAATGGGTCAGTTCCAGGGTGACGGTGTAAGGGTTGTGTTCCAGCAGCTTCAGGTGTAGCGAAGGCTTGCCGTCGGCGCGGGCGACGGCGGATTCGGGCGGATCGGCCAGTTCGGGTATCAGGCGGACCAGGCGCTGGTAATTCTCTTCGCAGAGTTTGGCCAGCCAGTAGGATTTTTCGGTGGGCTCGAGCAGGCTCATGGGATGCGGACGAATCAGGTTTCGCTGTAGCTGGCGCAGGAACTGGAGGTTTCCCAGAGGGTGACGTCACGGACCCGGTAACCTTTGGCTTTGAAGAAATCATGGATGAGCTTGGCGAGGTATTCGGAGGTCGGATGTTCAGGCAGGGCCATGAAGCGCTGTTTGGCCTGTTCCATCAAGGGAACGAGGGGATCGTCCCGGTGCAGCAGGAAATTGTGATCCAATTCCGTTTCGATGAATTCGGCGGCGGCCGCGGCGATGCTGGAGAAGTCGCAGACCATGCCCTGCTCGTCGAGCGTATCCGCCACCACGGTGATGGCGGCCTTGACGCTGTGGCCGTGGATATGGCGGCACTTGCCGGGGTGGTTCATCAGCCGGTGGCCGTAGCAGAAATACACTTCTTTGGTGATGGAATACATAGGCCCTAAATCGACGCTAGATGCTCATTCGCTCTTGATGCCCTTGATGACGCCGGCGATACCGTAACGATTCTTCCCCTGCGGCGTGCAACGGACCACTTCGATGAAAGCGGTGATGGGCGGGGTGATGCGGTCACCAGGAAAAGTGCGGATTTCCAGCGCCCTACCCAATTCGATCGGCATATCCGCTTCGAACAAGATTCCGCAGGCACCGATATTGACGCACCGGCCTTGATGGGTTTGCTCGCATGCGATGCGTTTGTAGCTCAGCTCGCAGATGGCTTTCATGCGCGCGAAACGTCGCATTTCCTCGAATTTCATCGTGATTTGCCTGGATGGGTTGCCGGTTGTGCAAGAACCTGCCTATTGTAAACCAAGCCAGGGGGAAGGAAGGGCGCGAGCTATATGCGTCGAAGTCAAAAAAAGCGTCCGTTGATGAGAAAATGCGCGCCTATGCAGCCGAAATAGCCGAGTAATATGACCGGTGTCCATTTCAAATGAGCGCCGAAAGTATAGATGCCCTTGGCCTGCCCCATCAGTCCCACGCCGGCGGCGGAACCGATGGCGAGCAGGCTGCCACCCACGCCGGCGGTGAGTGTGACCAGCAACCATTGCCCTTGGGAGATGTCCGGATGCATGGTCAGTACGGCGAACATGATGGTGCCGTTGTCGATGAAGGCGGAGAACAAGCCGATCAGGATATTGGCCAAGGTCGGGCTGATTTCGCCGTAGAGAAATTGCGAGGCCAGCCCCAGGTAGCCCTGGAAGCTGAGACCTGCCACGCTCATCATGACGCCGTAGAAAAACAGCAGGGTGTCCCACTCCAGATGGGCAACCTTCTGGAACACGTCGAAGCCCTGGTTTTCGTCGTCCACGGAAGGAATGTCCAGATCCTCTTTCGCAGACGGAGAGCATATTCCCGAACCGTTTTTCTCTTCGGTTTGTTGCAGATAATAACCGAAGAATTTCAGGTAGGTGAGTCCGGTCAGCATGCCTGCGACAGGCGGCAAACTCAATAGATTTTCGAAACAGACGGCGGTGATGATGGTCAGCACGAAAAGTACGATCATCGTTTTTGCCCCGCGTTTCATGCCGGGCGCTTCCTGGGTCGCAGCCGGTTTCTCGCGCGGAATCCAGAAATGCATGATGGCGGCCGGCAGGGTGAAATTGACCAGGGATGGGATCAACAGGGAGAAAAAGTCGGCGAAAGGCACCACCCCTTTCTGCCAGACCAGCAGGGTGGTGATGTCGCCGAACGGGCTGAACGATCCTCCGGCGTTGGTGGATACCACGATATTGACGCAGGCGAGGGTGACGAAGCGGCGGTTGTTTTTGCCCATGGCCAACACTACCGTCCCCATCAGCAGAGCGGTGGTCAGATTGTTGAGCACCGAAGACATGGTGAATGACAGGATACCGGTAATCCAGAACAACTGGCGATAGCTGAAACTCTTGCTCAGCAGCCAGACCCGCATGTTGTCGAAAACTCCCCGGTCTTCCATGGCGTTGAGATAGGCCATGGAGACCATCAAAAAAAGAAACAATTCCGCATAGCTTTCCAGGCTGGCGCGAAACGCTTGCCCGGATAGCTCACCCATGCCGCCTGAGACATAAATGGCGGCGATGAAGACCCAGATCAGGCTGGCCGCCAGTACCATGGGTTTGGATTTGCGTAGTTCGGTGACTTCTTCCACCATGGCCAATAAGTAGGCCGAGAAAAAAATCAAAATGGATAGGTAACCGATCGAATGCCGGGTCAGATTCAAGGTTTTGGGTATGGTCTCGAGACTTCCCGCGGCGATGGAGTATGAAGGCAGAGCGATAAAAATGGCGAGGGAAAGATAGCGGGAGAATTGACTGATCATCGGGAGGTATGGGTTGTAATGTCCGAATCTACCCTTGGTTTCGCCTGATGGAGGGTCGTTTCAGCACGAGTTTCTCGTTGACTAAGCCATGGGGTTGCGATGGGAGGGAAAGGGGCTTTGACGCAATTGATGCACGAAGCGGGAAAAAAAGCATAAAATCATTGTCCATCCAACGCACGCCTCGTGCAACCTCGGTGCGGCCATACTTTCTTCGAACTTTCTATTTCCTAAAGTAGCCTCCTTTCCGGACCCATTGCGATCGATACCCCGTATGATAAAGGCGCAGTGCCGCAATGGCCCAAGTTCGGAGTTCTCAACGGAATCATCATGCAATCTGAATTACCGGAAAAACATCATCAATCCAGTTTTGCCGCGCTGGCCCTAGGCGCCATCGGCGTGGTCTACGGCGATGTCGGCACCAGCCCGCTATACACCGTGAAGGAGTTGTTCAATCCGGCCTATGGCTTGCAGCCCAACCAGGCCGATGTGTTCGGTGGCATCTCGCTGATTTTCTGGGCGCTGGTCACGGTGGTCTGCCTGAAATACGTGATCTTCGTCATGCGCGCCGACAATCGGGGGGAGGGCGGCATCATGGCATTGATGGCGCTGGCCCTGCGCGGACGACATAGACCCCGTCACCGAGCCATCATCACCACCTTGGGCCTGATCGGCGCTTCCCTGTTCTATGGAGACGGCATCATCACCCCGGCGATTTCCGTGCTCAGCGCCGTGGAGGGCCTGAAAGTGGCCGCCCCGGCCTTGGAGCCTTATGTGATCCCGGTGGCCATCACGGTGCTGGTGGGCTTGTTTCTGTTTCAAAAGGTGGGTACCGACAAGGTGGGCAAATTGTTCGGTCCCATCATGATCATCTGGTTTATCACCCTCGCCCTGCTCGGTTTCCGCAGCATCGGCCAGTATCCCGAGATCCTCCAGGCGTTGAATCCCAAGCACGGTCTGTATTTTTTCATCCACCACCACTGGCACGGTTTCATCGCTTTAGGGGCGGTAGTGTTGTCCTTGACCGGGGCGGAAGCCTTGTATGCCGACATGGGGCA
>JAQTSI010000256.1 GCA_028711365.1 Methylococcaceae bacterium | reverse complement strand
ACGCCGCCGTCATCGGTGGGGAAGGTATGAACCGGCAGGCCTTCCACCGAACCGCCGGCTTCGATGCCGCGGATGCGCGAACACCAGCCATACAGCTTGAACGAACGGTTGATGTTGGTCGCCATGGCGTAAGCCGAGTTGGCCCAGGTATATTTGTTGCTGTCCGCACCGGCCGTATCTTCCTCGAAATCGAACTCGTCCACCGGATCGGTTTTCGCACCATAAGGCAGGCGGGCCAAAAAACGCGGCATGGCCAGACCGAGATATTTGGAATCGTCGGACTCGCGCAGGGAACGCCAGGCGGCATACTCGGGGGTGGAGAAAATTTTGGTCAGATCGCGCGGATTGGCCAATTCGCCCCAAGAGTCCATCTGCAAAGTGGCAGGTGAAAGCCCGCTGATGAAAGGACAGTGGGAAGCCGCCGAAATCTGGGAGATTTGCGACAACAGCTTGACGTCGGGCGGGGAATGATCGAAGTGGTAGTCACCCACCAGGCAGCCGAAAGGTTCACCGCCGAACTGGCCATATTCTTCATCGTACAATTTCTTGAACAAGGGGCTTTGATCCCAGGAAGTGCCCTCGAATTTTTTCAGGGTCTTGCCCAGTTCTTTTTTCGAGATGTTCATCACCCGGATCTTGAGCATCTCGTCGGTTTGGGTGTGGTTCACCAGGTAATGCAAACCGCGCCAAGCGCCTTCGAGTTTCTGAAACTCCTCATGATGCAGGATCTGATTGACCTGATCGGTGAGCTTGCGGTCGATTTCGGCGATGATCGATTCGATGCTCTTGACCGCGTCGTCGGAAAGGCTCGCCACGCCCTTGAGCACGAATTCGGCCAGGGTATTGACTGCCGTTTCGACCGCCTCCTTGGCACGATCCGATTTCGGCTTGAATTCCTTGTTGAGCAGCGTGGAAAATTCGCTGGGTTCTAAAGCGGCGGCTTCCGCCTGTGTTTGAGTTTCCAGTTCGGCCATGGTTTATTCCTCCTTCGCCTCGCTTGCCGCAGGGTCTGCCGGTTTGGGGGCGGAAGCCAGAGCTTGCAGCAAGCTCGGGTCATTGATGGCCTTGGCGATCAATTCTTCGGCCCCGGTTTTGCCATCCATGTAGGTGATCAGATTGGCCAGTTGGGTACGCGCTTCCAGCAATTTATTCAAACCCTCGACTTTCCTGGCGATAGCCGCCGGTGAAAAATCGTCCATGCTATCGAAGGTGATGTCCACATTCAGATTGCCTTCACCCGTCAAGGTATTGGGAACCTGGAATGAGACCCTCGGTTTCATGGCCTTGAGGCGTTCATCGAAATTATCTACATCGATTTCCAGCATCTTGCGGTCGGCCACTACCGGGAGCGGTTCGGATGGGTTTCCCGAGAGATCGGCCATGACGCCCATCACAAAGGGAAGCTGAATCTTTTTCTGCGCTCCATAGAGTTCCACGTCGTATTCGATCTGCACCCGCGGGGCTCGATTGAGCGCTATGAATTTTTGGCTGCTTTCCGCCATGGCACACCTCCAGTCGGTTGAAAATCAGACACTATGCTTTTATCATCACTTAGTCAATCAAACGGAACTCGCAGCCTGCCGTCATGACTCCCCCTCGGCTTCCTGTCCCTTGATCATCTGGATTTGAGCCAGCCCCTCGGGCGCCAAATCCTGCATGATGGCCATGAAATCCAGGCTGACCAGCCTTTTCGCCCGGCGCGCGAGCAAAGGCACGGGGCTGGAGGGTTCGTGCTGGTCATAATAATCGCAGATCAGATCCAAAGCCCTGATCACATCCTGACGGCTATTGATAGTGCCGAGCTGACCCGAGGCTGGCAGTACGGGCGAGGTCATTCCCGGTGCGGCTTGATCCGCCGCCACGCCCACCGCTCCCCCTAGTCCGCAGCGAGCCATTTGCTCGTTGAGGGCCGACAGCACTTCTTTCACCTCATCGCGCAACGGCGCGAAGTTGGGGGCGTTGCCGACGCCGACCTGGTCGGTGACGAAATCTTCGATTTGCCGGATACAGACCAGGCTTGCATCGAGATCGGCCTGGGTTCTTTGCAAGAGTTCGGGATCGGCGTCCACGAAAGCCGCATGGATGCTGGATAGACTCGGCGCTTCCTGATCGGAGTCCAGAGCCGGCAACTTGCCGCAGGCGATGTGGATGTCGCGCAGGGAAAAGCGGCCAAACGCGCGGGACTCCACCAGCGCCACGCCGTGCAGGGGACGCAACATCGATCCGCCGTCACAAAGCCCCATGAGGATATTCACGCGCAAGGTCGGATCGTTGTCGTCATCGGGATCGAGTTGCGGATGCAGGGTATCCCAATAAGTCTCCAGGGAAAGCCGCAATAATTCCAGGCTTTCTTTCAAACCCGGCACGCCGTCGAGATTCAGACTGGTGCGCACCATCTCCAGCAACAGGCGCAAATCCCGGGTTCTTTGCATCAGCTCGAGCAATTCCTTGCGCACTTCCTTCCAATTCGGCGGTTGCGCCGGCTCGATGAGTTCGCCGATCTGCTTTTCCGGCGTGCCCTTGGCTTTCTGCTGCAGGGCGATAAAAGCCGCATCGTATTCGAGATCGTCTCCGCAAGGCGAAAGCGGCGAAATCTCCTGCAATAGCGAGGCGATGTCTAACATAGCCAAACGTCTCTCCTGAAAACTTTTCTACAGGCCTATGCGCCGGGCAAAGCCGGTTTGGGGTATAAGGCTACGATAAATAATTGCACAATCATAGCTGAAAAACGGGCAAGCGCCGATTCATCGCTCCTCGACCGAAACCTCCACCACCACGACGGTCACATTATCCCTCGCTCCCCGCGCCTCGGCCTGCTCGATCAAGACCCCGACAATCTCTTCCCGATCATGCTCGCGAAAAACCGCCGCGATATCCTCCGCCGTCAGTTCCTTGTCCAAACCATCACTGCATAACAGAAACAGATCCCCGGACTGAGCCTCGCATTCGCCGCTGGACAATGCCAGCGTTTCGTTCGCTCCCACCGCGCGGGTGATGATATTGCAACGGGGAGGGTCGACCAGGGCCACCGCGCCATCCCATCCCTGGCTGGCAAAATCCTCGAACAGGGAATGATCGCGGGTCAATTGTTGCAGCGTTCCTTCGCGGAAAAGATACAGCCGGCTATCCCCCGCCCACAGGAAGAGGCAGCGATTGCCGCCGGCCAGCAGGACCACCACGGTACTGCCGATGATGAGATCCTCCTCGCCGCTTTCCCTGGCCAGATTGCACAGCCGGGTATTGACCTCTTGCAGGGTTTGATCGACACGGTTGCTCAATTCGTCCAGATCGGACGAGAGTTCCAACTGGGCCAACTCTTCCACGATGGTGCGACTGGCGACATCGCCGGCCCGGTGCCCGCCCATCCCGTCGGCCACCGCCCACAAGCCGGCCTCGGTCCTTTCGATCATGGCATCCTCGTTGATCTTGCGCCGCTTCCCGACCGCGCTCAATCCCCACGAACGCCATCGCCAATGCAAGCTCGGTTGGCGTGAGCGCGTCGTCGCTTCTGAAGCAGTGGCATCGCAATCCTGGTCATTGTTTTCCTCTGTCGCCGCGACGCGGACGGCACGGTTTTGCAAAGCCCAACCCCGTTGCGCCCAATAACCGGTCAACAAGGCGACATAAGCATCGATGGGCGGCAATCCCTCGCAAACCAACAGCGAAACGCCGATACTGTCGGAACCGACGGTACTCCACAGGCTGTATAAAGGCATGAAACGGCTCATCAGGGAATCGCATAAATCGATGAACGCCGCGGGAGTCTGTTTCAGGCTTTCCATGTCTACCCGTTGGGCGAATTTCCTCCCACTCTCCCTGACCACCGCCGGGGCCAGCGAAAAGGAAACCGGCTCAAATCGGGGCGTAGACAGGGTTTGCAAACGCTGGTCGAAGGTTTCCAGCTTGAAGCCATCCTCCAAGCCCGACAAAGCCAGTTGTTCCAATTCCTCGAACCAAGGCGCGCCCTGCGGACCGAACAAATGCGGCAGATTCTCCGCTTCGGCCAAGGAGACGGCCAGGGTCAGGGGAAAATAGCGCCCGACCTTGTCGACGCTGGGCATCATTATCCCCGCCCAGGCGGTTTCGCCGCAGATGCCGGGACCCAAGCCGAAGCGCCAGATGGGACTGGTCAGATAGACATCGAGCCAATCCGCTCCCAATTGCTCGCGGCTGGAGGCAATAGCCCCCTGTAGCCACTGATCCCAAGTCGAAACGAAGCTCCGCGGCAAGCGGCGGGTCACGAAATCGCCCAATACCGGCAACTTGCCATAGAAACCGGGGCAGGATTCGGCATTCATCACAGCGACTCCGGACAGTGGAAACCCTGCAATTCGGTGAGATTGAAGGGATTATTCACACTGGCCGAACGAAGCTCATACCGCGCGGTGAAACCTTCCATCTGGAATGTCACGACGAAACGATCGGCGCCTCCCGACTGCCGCAACGAGGATTCGTCGAGCAAGCGAAACCAGGCCCAGGGCCCTTCCTTGCCACGGCTGAGCTGGCGTTTATCGGGCATTTCGAAAGCGATGCGGACACCCGAGCCGGCGGCAGGGCCCGGCCACTGGATCCGGCTCACCTGCTCGGGTCCATGGCGATAGACGATTTCCTGGCCCTCGATGTTGAGGCGAAAACTGTCGACGTTAGGATCCAAATCCATGGGCTTCAAATCGAACTGCACCTGCGGCGTCTGGGCCGTACCGAAAAAAAAAGCGTCGCGAATCTTGGCGGCGAGCTGAAATTCGCCGATCGCCGCCTGAGAAAGTCCCAAGGATTGGCTATCCGCCGCCTTCTGCCGCCATTGGGGCAAGCCGGTGTCGACGAAATCCTTCAGGTTCACCTGAAAAAACTGGTCCAGGACGCCTCCCGGCGCGAAGAATTTGCTGAAATCGGCCAAGGGAGCATCCTGCTGGCTGGCTTTGCTGAAAGGATAACGCCCGGCGAACGCCGCCTTGCAGCGGGAGGTACTACCTCCCGAGCCGCCACCGGCGATGCCGGAAGTTTTCAATTTCTCGTTCAGCTCGCCCTTGGCCCCCTCCAGGGTTTGAGTCAAACCTCTGGCGGTCAAAGACAACAGCCAGCTTTTCACCGGCTCGGGCAGGCGGGAGAATTCCAGCTTCGCCTGGGCCAGCACGTCGCTGCCTCCTCCTTCGACCCGGCTGGCGGCGCTTTTTTGCGCCTGTTCGCCACCGCCGGTCTGCATGAAATAATCCCGCAATTCTTTCGCCTTGTTCAGCGAGGCGTCGAGCGGAAGCGGCTGATCCTTGCCGCCGCGCACCAACTGGTTGAGGCTCTCGAAATAGCTTTCCAGCCTTCGCACCGGATTGTCGGTGGCATCGAGACCGGCGGCCTGCTTGCCGGCCTCGAACAGTTTGCGGGTCTGCTCGTCCGGGGCCAGATTGGCTTTGGCCGCCGCCTGAGACAGCAGATCCGCGGCGGCGGCGGAGATCCTGCTCAACGAGGTGTTCTTTTCCACCGCCATCAGCAGCAAACGCAGGGGCGAGTCGGGCCTGGACAAGATGTCCAAAAGATCCACGGTCTGGTTGAGGTTCGAGACCGGGCGCAGCTTGAGGCCGGACAGCAATCCCGACCAATATTGTTGATATTCGCCCAGATAGAGCGCTTCGAATCCCTGGTGCAGCCGCTCGATCTCGCGGGGATCGGCGGCTGATGTGTTGATGCCCAGCACCCAGTTCTGCTCCAGGCATTCCTTGACCGAAATCAGGCTTTTCTTCAGAAACCATTCCCCGTAGCCCCAGGCCGTGAACAGCCCCGGTATGGAAGCGACTCCTATATCCCTGCCATCGGCGACGATGAACGCCTTTTGCCCATTCGGTTTCAGCGCTTCGACCAGGCTGAAATCATGGGAATGATCCATCACCGCTTCGCTTTTGAAGCGATCGTAACACTGCTGAACCTGCGACACCTGGGTGAGCTTGGCGCGCACGGCGGCAATCACCCCCTCGTCCAGGCGGGTGGGCTGCAATTTCAATGGCAGCAGATTTTGCAGATGGGTCGTCAACCGGGCCAGGGTTTCCGGTTCGGTGGCGAAAGTCTGTTCCCAATCCACCCGGATCACCGCGGCGGCGATCTTGGGCTCCAGCTTCTCCGGTTGGCCGAACATGAGAGTGACCCGCAACAACTGGTAAAGCACGCTGGCGGCCTCGGCCCCCTGCATCCGTTCCTGCAGGCGGGCGACGAGGGAAGGCAGGAAATACTCGCGCAACAATTGTTGATAGGCCTCGTCGGCCCCGGCCTGAAACTTGTCGCCCTGATATAGGCCGAAATGGGTCAGCCAGCCGGAATCCCGCCAGAGGTCCGTAATCGCCAGCAATGCGTCGAGCTTGGGACCCAACATCTTGAAATTGGAGCGGGAATCGGTGGGGACCACGTCCACCGCCCGATAAAGGGCGATTTGTTGTTCCGTTCTGGCGATGGCCGACCGGTTGCCGCCGTAACTGATGGCCCATAATCCGATGATGCCCAAAGTCAGCAACGAAGCAGCGCCCAAAGCGCCGAATTGCAGCCAGCGCTGGCGCCGCTCGATGCGGGGATCGGCGCCGGCCAATTCCGCCTCGGGAAAAATCACTTCCTTCAGCAATCGGGTCAGGAAAAAGCTCTTGCCGCGGCCGCTGAACATCGGCAGGGCTTGGCGATCGAGCCTGAATGCCCCAGCCAGCAGCCCCATGATCCGGTCGATGGGGGTTCCCTCCTGGGTCGCGCTGGTGAAATAGACGCCGCGTAGCAGTGGGGCTTGTTCGTAACGGTTGGGCGCAAAAGCCCCCTGCAGGAAAGCGAACAGGGAAGGCTTGAGCAGCGCCATCTGCTGCGGATAATCCAGGATCAGGCTGCGTCTTTGAACGTCGCGCTCTTCCTGGATGCGTTTGAAGCTGCGCTTGTTCAACCGCTGCAACAGTTCGTCAAAAGCGGAATCGAATTGCTTTAGCCAGTCCCGGGGGTGGGCCGGATCGTCGACAGGGAAAGTCTCCCCCCAGACCTGCTCGCGCTCTTCCTGGGAAAAGTCGGCGAAGAAATCGGTGAAACCGGCCACCAGATCCGTCTTGGTGAACAACAGATAGACGGGCAGGCGTACGCCCA
>JAQTSI010000255.1 GCA_028711365.1 Methylococcaceae bacterium | reverse complement strand
GAATCGGCGCTTCGCGCGTCGAATGTTAAGGCCCTGACAAGAGCACAGGGCGCAAGACCCTATCGGTAGAAGGTTATAAGCTTTCATGAACCTTTCAAGGCCCGAAACGTTCGGATAACAATTTTGCTCGTCGAAGACGAGGACAAAATCCGACCCCGCCAATTTTTTCAGTTTCTTTTCGCGCAACCGCATCGAGCCGCAAGAACTGCGCGCAATCTGATTGCGTCAAGCATAAAAAAAATTCAATCATATCAAGGCGATTTCTCGTATTTCTGCTATTGGTCCAGATCGTGCTTGATTGGCATTCGAATAGCCTGTCGGGAGCACTTAGAGGGTCCCGACAGGCCGCCAATGAACGGGCCTATCAAGGCAAAAAACTGGATGATCACCATGCAAGAAATCAAGAAAAGTCATTTCGGATTCATCATATTGCCGCACAGGTCCCTCCTGTCCGGCTTCGCATTGCTGGCGGCGATGGGGGTCATGGAAGAGGCTTCCGCCCAAATGGGGTATGATCAGTCGGTCATCGGCTGGTGCACCCAGGCGGAGCGCAGGCTACCAAGCGCCATTCCCTGCCAGATCTGTCATAAGAGTTCGGCCGGCGGGGGACAACCCAGCAATAAAACCCGGGCTCAATACACCGCATTCCAGAGCCTGCGCAGCAATTCCACGGATGCTGCGGCGCTCAACGCTTTCTGCAAGCAGAACCGGGCGCCGGAGCTCAAGCTCAGCCCGGCCAAAAGCGTGAACACGGTGAAAGAAGGAAAAACTTTGACCATCAAGGCCAAAGCGAAGGATCCGGATAAGGATAGGGTCACTTATGCGGCCACGTCCTTACCCCAAGGCGCCGACTTCAATGCTTCCAGCGGCGTATTCCAATGGACTCCACCGGCCAACTCGGCCGGCACCTATACCTTCACCGTCGGTGCGACGGATGCGCCCCCTGCGGCAGCCAAGCCACTGACCGCCAGCCAGCAGGTGACCGTCAACGTCGTCGCCTCGGGAAAGAAAACCAGCCGAGCGCCACAATTGGATTCGATTCCGCCGCAAAGCTCCGCGGTAGGGCAAGAGTTTCGCTATACCATCTCCGCCTACGATCCTGACAATCGTAGTTTGACTCTGGTGGCGGAAAACCTACCGGCGGGAGCGAGCTTTACCGAGAAAGGCCAAGTGAATGGTAAATGGAATGGTGAGTTGGTGTGGACACCCTCGCCCGAGCAGTTCGGACGGACTGTCCAGATCGTCTTCACCGCCAAGGATGATTCCCCCAATCCCACTCAGGTGGTGGATGTGCTCAAGGTCGATGTGAAGTAGCGCTTCAAAAAAATGTTTGGCGCGGATCTCGTTGATCCGCGCCATTCGTCTATTCCCGCAAGCTGAATTCCTCGTTCAAGGCGCCTTGGCCGCCGTATTTTCATGCTTGCCCTGCTCGCCGAGCTTGAGCAAGTCGATGGATATTTTCAATCCGATGAATTTCCCCCCCATTTCGGTCAATTCTTCGCTCTTCGGGTCGAAGTAGAGCTTGGCTTCGGTGATGCGGCGGTCTTGGTGGTCCTCGTCGATCCAGGGACTGTCTACCTGGAAACGGTAGATCAATAGTTTCTTTCCCTGTTCCTGGGTCGTTACCGCCGGTTGTCCCAAATCGGCGATGATTTTCTCCAGGGTCGGCGGTTTCACGGTGATTCTGGCAAGATCCTTTTCTTCGACCTTGAACTGATGCTTGGACTCATCAACTTTACCCTTGCCCAGCGAGCGGATCGAGGCTTCGAAAAACTGCGCCGGCACCATGGCCATGAATAGCCGTGAAAAATCCCAACTGGTCAGCTGCTCATCCTGGTTGAAGTCCAGGGTGAAGTAAAAGTCGATGCCGGGCTGTGTTTTGCCGTGGGCGTCGATTTTATGAAAAGTCTGTATCCAGCGGCTTCCGGTCGGGGTGGGTTCCTTGCGGGTAGGCTGGAGTTTGGCCAACTCGACGAAATCATCGCTGAGCAGTACGGGATTTTTGAAACGCAAGGTGAAGTGATCACTGGCTTCGGTCTTGAAATTTTCGTCGAACTCCGCCAACTGGCTCTTCAGTTCCAACAGACGCAGCCAAACGCAAGCGTTGAGATTGGCCAGCAGAAAAATCAACAATAACAAGCGCGGTAAGCGTTTCATGACATGGATCCGTTCCGGATGGAATGATTGCAAAGGCGGGAGAATCAGCCGCCGCAAGGTCGACGAGATGGCCTAAGCGGGCTTATACCCAGTTGGAGTCGTCGCCGTCATCGGAGAGGAAATTGCTGTCATCGTTCGCCAGGAAGTCGATCGGGTCTTCGTCCTGCTGCGCCCAATTGCTGTTGGGTGGAGTGTCATAATAATTGTTGATGATGGTTTGCTCGGCAACGGGATCGGAAAATGGTTCGTGGCTCGCCGATCCGTCTCCCCAAGTCGAAGAACCCCCCCAAGGGGAAGCCGGGGAGGCATGATGACCCAGCAGATTCTCGATGCCCTGGAACAGAAATCCACCCGCCACGACGCCTGCGGCCGTGGTGGCGATGCTGCCGAGGAAGCTGCCCGCACCGCTGCTGACCGGGGCGGGGGCGGCCGGAGCCGCGGGGGCGGCGCGGGGAATCTGGTAATTGCCGGCACCCGGAACAGCGGCCGCCGAAGTGCCGTTATCCGTGGGCTGGGCCCAGGGATTGCCGCCGCCCAGGAAGTTGCCGCGATTGTTCGTTTGAGGGTTTTGAATCTGGGTTTGCAACTGGGCGATCTGGGCTTTGGCGTTATTCAGCGCCTGTTCCATCAGCATGGCGCGCTGCACCAGCAGGTAAGCGGCATCCGGTTGTTTGGCAACCGCCGCGCGGATCAGCGTGTCAGCCTCCGTGTTTTTCTCTCCGACATGGGCTTCGCTCAGTTGTTTGAGGAATTGGCTCAGTTGATTGTGCTCTTGGGGGTTCATTATGGTCTCTTCGAGGATGTTTAACGGAAGGTGTCTATTGTTTGGGACGCAGCCATGACAAATCAAGTCGCTTAGTCACATAGGGGGCTTGAACGGTAGAGAATTCATCATTATAATTGTCGTCTCTTTCGGGTCGTTAGCTCAGTCGGTAGAGCACCGCACTTTTAATGCGATGGTCCCGCGTTCGAGTCGCGGACGACCCACCATAAAAAACAAAGCCTTGCGAAAAATTGCGAGGCTTTTTTTATGCCAATTGTCAACGAAGTGTCAACGCGGATATAAGGATTAAGCCGTTTTGCCTGATCAAAGAAACCCGGCGAAAGATGCGCGTAACGCATAGTAACGGTTAGGCTCGAATGCCCAAGCAATTTCTGTAACGTGACAATATCACCGCCACCCATGACGAAATGGCAGGCAACCGTATGACGCAAAACATGGGCAAGTTGACCATCAGGAAGCTTAATGCCAGGTCTAACGAAACCTTCACGCAGGCACTATAGCACGATGCAAAACCACCGTGACGGAGCCGATCAAGCTGCTCATCAGCAAACGCCTCCTCAACAGGCACCGACCCATTCTTACCACTCTTAGTTCCCGTGAAGGTTACAATCCCGGGAGAACGAGATACCAGAGAATAAGTCAGAGCTTCAGCTTTAGACTAACGAGCACCAATAGCAAGAGACAACTTGGCCACCAACAACGCATCAGGATTTCTGGAAGATGAAAGAGCATCAAGCAGATTTTGAACCTGATCTAGATGTATACGATTACCTCCCTATCGCCAATTTCCACGGATGGGTTCACAATGATCGGCAGATTCTGAATTTTTCCTTCTTCCCATGCATCTGAGCGACCACAGCCTCCACCAGATCGATGAAGCCTACCTGGAAAGGTTGGAAGAGGAGGCCTTGCGCTCGTTGTCGCCCAAGCTGTTGCTCGACCGGACCTGAAAGAAGCCCGGGAACGGTTGAACGGACGAGGAGGAGAGACTTGGATTGCAGAAGGAAGGGATTAAGGGGGCTGCCCCCATGATCATGTGAAACCCTACTGATGATGAGAGGGTGATTTTATGGCAAGAGCCGCATTGAAGAAATCCGGGCAGTGGACCTACGCAAATTACTGTACCTGGCCGGAAGAGGAACGCTGGGAGTTGATCGATGGTGAGGCTTACGACATGAGCCCGGCACCTTCGATGATGCATCAGAGCGTAGTCATGGAACTCGGGTATATCCTGAGAGATTTTTTTCGTGACCGCCGCTGCCGGGTATTGGCAGTACCAGTAGATGTTTTATTGCCGCGATCCGACGAAGCGGATGAGGCGGTGAACACCGTGGTCCAGCCCGACTTGCTCGTGGTTTGCGATTCGGAAAAAATCACCGAACGATTCATTCGTGGTGCGCCGGATTTGGTGGTGGAGGTGCTGTCCCCCACCACGGCGAAGAAGGATGAAGGCATCAAGCGGGATCGTTACGAACAGGCGGGCGTCGCGGAATATTGGCTGGTCCATCCTGTTGACCACACGGTGCTTCGCTATGTGCTGAAAGAAGGCCGTTACGGTCGCCCCGATGTGTTCGGCGAAGGGGATACGATGGCGTCGAGTCGGTTTCCGGACCTGCTGGTCATTTGGGATGAGGTTTTCGGTGTGACGCCATCATGATCCCGGCAAGGACGTCGCTCCCCATAAACCACTCCAACAATAGGCTATACCGCGGCTTCGGAAGTCTGGAATGCCAGTCAGGTGGGCGGCATGCGTATTCTGATTCATGGTATTAACTATGCTCCCGAGTTGGCCGGCATCGGTAAATACAGCGGCGAGATGGCGGAATGGCTGGCTATACGAGGACATGAGGTGCGGGTAGTGACCGCTCCACCTTATTATCCGCAATGGAAGATACAGGAAGGCTATTCAGGCTCAAGTTACAAACGGGAAAACTTGAAGGGAGTCGAGGTTTATCGATGCCCATTGTGGGTTCCAGGGAAAGTATCGGGCATGAAACGGATATTACATCTGTTGAGCTTTGCCGTTTCGAGTTTTCCGGTGATGCTCAGGCAGATTTTCTGGAGGCCAGAAGTGGTATTGGTCATCGAGCCGCCTTTGTTTTGCGCCCCACAGGCCTGGTTAGTCACCAGGCTTTCCGGCGCCAAGGCTTGGATCCATGTACAGGATTTCGAAGTGGATGCGGCTTTCGACTTAGGGCTACTACCATCAGGAAAATTTAGAAATGCCGTTCTCTTTATCGAAAGGACTTTATTGAGAGGTTTTGATAAGGTTTCGACGATTTCAGGACGGATGATGGTGAAGTTGGAATCGAAAGGTGTTGATGCGAATAAGCGGGTTTTGTTTCCGAATTGGGTGGATATAAAACCCAATTTACCCCCCCCAGCCCCCCTCATCAGGGGGGCTTTTTATTTCTCCCATGATAAGGGAAGGGTAGGGGACAATATTGTTGACTTAAGGTTTTCTAAGCCTTCCCCCAGGCAGGGGGAAGGTTGGGATGGGGGTAAAGCGCTTGAAACGGCCACTAAACGACGAGACTCTGCGCAAGGTTCTGGCGTTCTACCCCCACTCTGCCCTCCCCCTATAAGGGGGAGGTTTCTTGATTCAACAGTATTGAGGGTAGGAGAAGGGCTTCCGGGACGCTCGGAGATGGATAAATTTATTCCTGGAAATTACCCTATCTATCCACTGGATTGCAAGAGTCCCATGCGCGATGAATTGGGTATTCCTGACGATGCGGTGGTTTGTATTTATTCCGGAAATATGGGGGAAAAGCAGGGGTTGGAAGTCCTGATCGAAGTCGCGCAGCGCCTCGCCCCTGAATCGCCCATTCGTTTCGTTCTTTGCGGAAGCGGTGCCGCAAAAGAACGTCTGCATGAGGCAGGGAAAGATCTTGCCAATATTTTGTGGCTTTCCTTGCAGCCGACAGAGAAGCTTAACGATCTGTTGAATCTTGCCGACATCCATTTGTTGCCGCAACGCGCCGACGCGGCGGATTTGGTGATGCCATCGAAACTCACAGGGATGCTCGCGAGTGGAAGGCCTGTCATTGCGACGGCGCACCCCGGAACCGAAGTAGCCGAGGTCGTCAGCCAATGCGGTTTGGTTACCGAGCCGGGTGATGCGGAAGGACTGGCCCAAGCGATTCTAGCGTTGGCACGGAATCCGATATTGCGACAGAAGCTGGGTCGTTCAGCGCGGCAATATGCAGTGGAATGTCTGGATAAGGAAGCCGTGCTGAGGCAATTCGAAAGGGATCTGTGCCGAATGGGGTGAGTGTGGAAACCTGAAGAAAGCGGCCAATTCAAATGATCGCTGTTGGACAAGAGATAATCACCACTATGATTTCGGCAAGTGGACAAGGAACCACTCCAATAGCCGAATCAGGCCGATCACCGCGCCAACGGAGCCGATCATCCAGAGGGTCTGCCGGTGAATGGCTTGCGTCAGTTTCACCTCCACGTCTCTGATTTCCAGCCGCACTTTCCCCTTGCCACCTATCACTTCTATTCCATCCCTCGGTTTATGGACGGGATAGACAGGATGGACAAAATTAATCAAAGTCATAACCAGGACTTCATCCTGTAAAAGTGATAGCTGATAAGGAGCTAAACGGAGAATTGCCGGGGGCAGGGGGCGCATGACAGCAAACGGCGCGACCGATTTAATGGATCAAGGCAGCAGCCTACTAAATAATTCGTAGAAGTCGTCTTGTCAGTAGCGTATTTACGTCTCGTCGTGCATCTGCAATGAGGTGGATATAAATGGTGTCCTGCCGCACTTCATAGATGATGCGATTCATTCCGGAGAGAACTTGTCTATATTGGCTAAGATTCAGCGCCTCGATCTCCTCAGGGATAGAGCCTGCATAAGGAAAGGTCTTCAGATTGCGAATAGCCTTTTTGAGCGTGTCATAGGTGTTCTGCCAAGTTTCATGAGAGAAGTTCCTGACGATATAGCCCTTGAGTTCTTTCAGGTCATGCTCAGCCGATTCAAGGATCACGACCTTGAGGCTCATTGTGGATCGACTTTGTCTAGTTCAGCAAACACATCTTCCGCATCACGGAACTTGACGTGCTCAATTTCGCGGTTCCCGAGCGCCAAAATCTTCAACAGGGCGAGTGTCTCTTCCTGCTCTTCGTAACTCTTCACGTCCATG
>JAQTSI010000254.1 GCA_028711365.1 Methylococcaceae bacterium | reverse complement strand
GTGGCCAGAGCGAGCGGGAACCACCCGATCCCATCCCGACCTCGGAAGTGAAACCGCTTAGCGCCGATGATAGTGTGGACCCCCATGCGAAAGTAGGGAACTGCCAGGCTCTTAATTCCCAAAACCCTCTGCAATTGAGTTCGCAGGGGGTTTTTATTTTGCGAGAAAGCAGCCTTAGCGGTTAATGCTTCTGCGACTCTGGCCTTTGGGGGCCGCGGGGCGCAAAGGCTGGAACTGCCCGTTTGGTGAACCTCGAGCCGGCAAAAAACCTAAATACTTAAGAGTCCCCCGGCAGGGCCGGGAGTTTACCTTGAATACCGGCCCACGGTAGGCTCATCCCGGACTACTGGGCATGGGGCCTCTGATCCATAGTGCTTTCACATTGGTGAATTCCCGTATCCCGTGATAGGAAAGTTCCCGTCCGAAACCGGATGCCTTGATGCCGCCGCAGGGTAGGCGGGGGTCGCTTTTGACCATGCCATTGACGAAGCTCATTCCGCACTGTAAGCGCCGGGCGAGGCGTTCGCCCCGCTCGATGTCGGCGGTCCAGACGCTGCCGCCCAAGCCGTAGCGGGTCCGATTCGCCAAACGCAAGGCTTCGGCTTCGTCGGGGACACGGACGATGGCGGCGACCGGTCCGAACAATTCTTCTTCGAATGCCGGCATACCGGGCAGGACCCGATCGAGTAAGGAGGCCTGGTAAAAATTTCCCTGGCCTTTTAGGGGGGAGCAGCCGGTCACGGCTACCGCACCGGCGGCGATGCTCGCGCCGACTTGCGCATGCAGGGTTTCCCGCAAGTCCGGCCGGGCCAGCGGGGGGAGGGTGGTCGCCTCATTCAGCGGATCGCCGGCTTGCAATGCTTCGGCAAGCGCTACGAATCGTTCGACGAAATGATCGGCGATGTCATCGACCAGGATGAAGCGTTTAGCGGCGATACAGCTTTGCCCGCCATTCAAGAATCGGGAAGCGGCGGCTTGCGCCACGGTCCATTCCAGATCGGCGTCTTCCAACACGATGAAAGGATCGGAACCGCCCAATTCGAGCACGGCTTTCTTGAGATTCGCCCCGGCCAGCCTTGCCACTTCCCGGCCGGCGTTGACGCTGCCGGTGAAGCTGACGCCTTGAATACGGTCATCGGCCAGCAGGGCGGGAATCTGTTCCACGGGAATGAGCAGGGTACGGAATATCGAAGCCGGAAAACCGGCGTCGTGGAAGAGTTTCTCGATGGCCAGGGCGCAGCCTGTGACCGTAGGCGCATGTTTCAACAACACGGTGTTACCTGCGACCAGGATGGGAACGGCGGCGCGAAATACCTGCCAGAATGGAAAATTCCACGGCATGATGGCGAGAATGGCGCCCAAGGGCTCATAGGCCACATAGCTGCGCGCCGCATCGGTGATGACGATTTCCTCGGCGAGGTGGGAGGCGGCGTGAGTCGCGTAATAGTCGCAAGTCCAGGCGCATTTTTCGACTTCCTGCCGGGCTTCGGTGATGCGCTTGCCCATTTCCAGGCAGATCAAGCGCGCCAATGCCTCGGAACTTTCCCGAAGGAGACGGGCGAGTTCACTCAGCAGGGTGGCCCGTTCCGTCATCGGCGTGCAGGACCAGTGCTCGGCGGCCAACGGGATTTCGGCCAGGGTGGATTCCAGCCGATCGGCGTCCCAGGCCTGGTAAGTTTTCAGCACTTCGCCGCTTGCCGGATTGATCGAGATGAATGGCATTGAACTTAAACCTGTAGGCAGTCTATTGCGGATTTCGGAGTGTGGAATGCGGAGTGCGGAGTGCGGAATGCGAAGTGCGGGAATCCGTTGAAGGCAGTCTTTGGACAAGCTGGGGTCAGGGAATTTGCGCTCATACAGTGACCTTGGCTAATTGCAACTCCCTCATTTTCATCAAGGCGTACACCGATTCCAGGTGGGGAATGGATACCTTCAGCCTTTGCCCGTAGCGCACCGCATTGCCTAAGATGGCCTCGATTTCCATGGGGCGCTCCGCTTCATAATCCACCAGCATGCTGGTCTTGTAGGGGGGCATTTTACGCGTATGGCTGATGTTCAGTTCGACGGTATCATCGGGCAGGGGATAACCGGCTGCCTTGGCGATGGCGATGATCTCTTCCATGATGGCGCGGACGAAGCTCTCCTGAGTGCCGAGGATATCGGCGGTGGCCAGACCCCCGGACAGTACGGAGAGCGGATTGAACGCCGCATTCCACACACATTTCTGCCAACGTGCCGCGGTGATGTTCTCGTTGGCCTCGCAGTGGATGCCGGCCTGTTGGTAAGCCGAGCACAGGGCTTGGGTTTTCTCCGATATACCCCTGGGATAGTTGCCCAGCACCAGACGGCCGTAAGCTTGATGCAAAATCTTCCCCGGTGCGGTGCGGGTGACACAGATGAAAGCCAGCCCGCTGATCAACTCATGGCCGGGAAATGCCCTGGCGATCTCCGCTTCGATGTCGATGCCGTTGGAAACCAACACGATGGCGGTGTTCGGCCCGACGGCGTCCTTCAACAGGCCGACGCGGTCGGCGCCTTCCACCACCTTGGTGCACAACAGCACGTAATCAGGCTTTTCGGTCATGGCGGCGGCGCTATTGACCACCTGGGCAGGTTGGAAATGCTGGACACCCTGTTTTCCTTCGATCTCGATGCCATGTTCCTTCACGTACAGGTAATCGGAACGGGCGAGCAGAGAGACTTCAGCACCCTGCTTGGCCAGTAACGAACCATAGAAACTGCCGACGGCGCCCGCGCCGATGATCAGTACTTTCATGGGTTTTCTTCCAGATAGTCTTTCAAAAAAGGAATGGTTAGCTTGCGTTTCGCCGCCAAAGTTGCACGGTCCAGCCGATCCAACAAGGCTAACAAACCGGGCAGATCCCGTTGGTGGGTACCCAGCAGAAAGCGTCCCACTTGGGGTGATAGATCCAGTCCCAGTAGCTTTGCCCGCAAGGAAAGCGCCGACAGTTTATCCTCATCGGTCAAAGGACGCAGCATCAGCGTCAGCCCCCAACTCAAACGGGTCTTGAGATCCGGCAGGAGGATGGGCAGTTCGGCGGGGGGCATCGCCGCCGTGGCGATCAGCCCATGATCGGCGTCGCGCAAGTGATTGAACAAATCGAACAGACCCTGTTCCCAGGCTGGGTCGCCGGCGATGGATTCGATATCGTCCAGGCACACCCACTGTTGATGTTCGATTCCTTCCAACACCGCGCAGCCATAGTCGCGTAGATTTTTCAGCGGCAAGAAAGAAACCGTCCTGCCGGCCCGGTAGGCTTCCCGGCAGCAGGCATGCAGCAGATGGGTCTTGCCCAAACCGCTCTCGCCCCACAGGAAGATCAATCTTTCGCCCTGGCCCGATGCGGCGCGGCGCAGATGTTCCACCGCCTCGGCATTGCCGCCGGGATGGAATTCCTCGAATCCATGCTCGGGATTGAAACTGAAGGGGAGGGGAATCTGTCGGGTCATCGGCTAGGCTCTCGCCGCAAGCGGGCCCAAGACCCTGTGAACAGCAGCAGGCTAGATACGATTTCCCAACTCGCGGCAATTCGTTCACCGGCATCCGTCGCCGCCCCCACGCCATGGATGAAGTAGCCCAGGCTGAGCAGGCCCAACCAGATGAAGCTGTTCCGGCGGTCATGCAACAGACCTCGCAAGGGAAACAACAAGGGCAAGATCGTCAAGCCCAACACCAGCGCCGTAGGCGCATGGCGGGGCGGCGCGAATATCGTGCTCCAGCCGATCCATACGCCCAGCAAACCGAAAAAGCCCAGTAACGCGGCGATGCGCGCCGGTTTAACCAGTTTCATAAACCTTCGGCGTTTTTCAGTGCCAAAGCGACCCGCGCCAGGCGGGCGCCGAATGCCCGGCATAGTTTTTTTTCTTCCTCGCTCATTTCCTTGTCGCGGCCACTGTGGAAGCTAGGACCATAAGGCGTGCCGCCGGAGGTGGTTTCCATCAAGGCTTGTTCCTTGCTGGGAATGCCCACCAACACCATGCCGTGGTGCAGCAGCGGCAGCAACATGGTGATGAGGGTGGTTTCATGTCCGCCATGCATGGACGAGGTCGAGGTGAAAACGCCGGCAGGTTTGCCGGTGAGCGCTCCGGAGAACCAGAGGCTGCTGGTGTTGTCGAGGAAATACTTCAAGGGTGCGGCCATGTTGCCGAAATGCGTGGGACTGCCCAAAGCCAGGCCATCGCAATTTTTCAGATCGTCCAGACTGGCGTAAGGATGGCCGGAAGCGGGAATGGAGTCTGCCGTCGCTTCGCAGAGCGGGGATACTTCGGGCACGGTGCGCAGCTTCGCGATCGCCCCGGGAGTTTCCTCGACGCCGCGGGCGATCATGTTGGCCATGGCGGTGGTGGAGCCGTATCGGCTGTAATAAAGGATCAGAATTTCTGCCATTGGTTCTACATCGAATGAAAATGCAATAGTGTATCGCGCTTGCGCGGCATTTGGGTGACCCAGTTTTTGGAAAGCCCCGATCAAATCGGGAGAATTCCTTTTTGGCGCGGTCCCATTGCCTACGCTATGTGAATCGTCTTGCCGTTCTGCTGGCTCCTCGACTCAAGATGGCAATTCCGCTTGGCGGCAGATCACACTCAACGGCGGCGCAAGCTTCACAGATCCGCTCGACCGGCGCACTAGACAGGTGCGCCTTGTCGAGTACGCACTCGAAAGGGGCGGTTATCCTCGCTTCAATCCAATCAAAACATTAAAAATCAACGGGATATTACGTTGGCACGGCTTCTGCCCTAATCGCTGCGAGCAGCTCACACAGTCAACGCAACGAGAGGATCTACGCAATGAAATTTGTCACTGCCATTTTAAAACCATTCAAATTGGACGATGTCAGGGAGGCCTTATCCGAATTGGGGGTTTCCGGTATCACCGTGACCGAGGTCAAGGGCTTCGGCCGGCAAAAAGGACATACCGAACTTTATCGGGGCGCGGAATATGTCGTCGATTTTCTGCCCAAGGTCAAACTGGAAGTCGCCGTGACCGACGAACAACTCGAAGGCGTCATCGACGCCATCGTCAAGAAAGCCAATACCGGTAAAATCGGAGACGGGAAAATCTTCGTTTCCAACCTGGAACAAGTCATTCGCATTCGTACCGGGGAAACCGGGGCGGAAGCACTATAAGCGGGGGAAAGCATGAAGTCTCTATTCGGTTTTATTGTGTTGATGGGGTTCAGCGGTTTGCTCGCGGCGGATCCGTCCGCCCCGGTTCCCAACAAGGGCGATGTGGCCTGGATGATCGTCGCCACCGTGCTCGTCATTTTGATGATCATCCCCGGTTTGGCGTTGTTTTACGGCGGCATGGTGCGAGCCAAGAACATGCTGTCGGTGCTGATGCAAGTGTTCGTCACTTTCGCCCTGATCGCCGTGCTGTGGGCGATTTACGGCTATAGTCTCGCCTTCACCGAGGGCAACGCCTTTTTCGGCGGGTTGAGTAAAATTTTCCTCAAAGGCATCACGCCCGATTCCACTGCCGCTACCTTCAGCAAGGGCGTGGTGGTGCCGGAATACCTCTACATGGTGTTCCAATTGACTTTCGCCGCCATCACCCCAGCCTTGATCGTGGGGGCTTTCGCCGAGCGGGTGAAATTCGGCGCCGTGCTGATGTTCATGGTGCTGTGGTTTACCTTCGCCTACCTGCCCATCGCCCACATGGTCTGGTACTGGGCCGGACCGGACGCTTATACCGACGCCGCTGCGGGCGAGAAAGCCCTGGCAACGGCCGGTTTCATCTTCCAGAAAGGCGCACTGGATTTCGCCGGCGGCACCGTGGTGCATATCAATGCCGGTATTGCCGGATTGGTGGGGTGTCTGCTGATCGGCAAGCGCATCGGCTATGGCCGGGAGGTTTTGAAACCACATAGCGTCACCATGACCATGATCGGGGCGTCCTTGCTGTGGGTGGGCTGGTTCGGCTTCAATGTGGGGTCCAACCTGGAAGCCAACGGGGTGGCCGCCCTGGTGTTCGCCAATACCCTCCTGGCCACCGCCGCCGCCGCCCTGGCCTGGACGGGCGCGGAATGGTTGGTGCGCGACAAACCCTCCATGCTGGGCGCTGCATCCGGTGCGGTGGCAGGCTTGGTCGCCATCACCCCGGCTTGCGGCTACGTCGGCCCCATGGGCTCCATCGTGTTGGGATTGCTCGCCGGAGTGGCTTGTTTTTGGGCGGTTACCAGCCTGAAGAGCCTGCTGGGTTATGACGATTCCCTGGACGTATTCGGTGTGCATGGCGTGGGTGGCATCATCGGCGCGCTCGGCACCGGCATCTTCGCCTCTCCGGTGCTGGGTGGAGCAGGGGTCTACGATTATGTGGCCAACAAGGTCGCCGATTACGACATGCTGGCTCAGGTGTTTAGCCAATCCTGGGGGGTTGCCGTCACCATCGTCTGGTCGGGGCTGGTGTCTTTGGTTTCCTACAAAATCGTCGATACGGTGATCGGCTTGCGGGTGAACGAGGAACGCGAGCGCGAAGGACTGGACATCGGCGAGCATGGCGAGACGGCGTATCACCAGTAGGATCTCGGGTTTGATGATCGGAAAGAACGGGCGCGATGCGCCCGTTCTTTGTCTACGGGAAAGGGAAGGCTATGAATCCTTTGAGCAAGGCATTGATGTTCTCGAAAAATCCGCCCAAGCTAGCTTCCACGCGGTACAATTCCTCCATTCATCGACATTGCGCAGAGGTTAATTCAGTGACAAATCCGCTCCCAATACAAGGCGAAGCTCAACAATTGGCGCGACTGGAAGGTTTGGTCGCGGATCTGCTCGCCGAGGCGAAAAAATGCGGCGCCAGCGCGGCGGAAGCAGGGTTGAGCATCGATCGGGGTTTGTCCGTCACCGTGCGGCTGGGCGAGGTGGAGACTATCGAGCACCATCGCAGCCAGGGTTTGGGGGTTACGGTTTATTTCGGTCAGCGCAAGGGCTCGGCCAGCACCACCGACTTGCGCGATGCGGCCTTGCGCGAAACCGTGGCCGCCGCCTGCCGCATCGCCCAGCACGCGGCGGAAGACGAATACGCCGGCCTACCCGACCCCGACCAGTTGGCCAGGGAATTTCCCTATCTCGACCTTTATCAT
>JAQTSI010000015.1:3002-31217 GCA_028711365.1 Methylococcaceae bacterium | reverse complement strand
CAGACGAGCATTGCGACGAAGATCGTCGATAAGGAGGCCGACTCTGTGCTGGCCGTCAAGAACAATCAGCCCAAGCTGGCGCAAGCCATCGAAGGTTTTCTCGACGGCGCGGAGCAGAAGGTGTGGGAAGGGGTGCCACACACGTTCGCCGAGTGGATCGAAAAGGACCACGGCCGCCTCGAGACGCGGCGCTGCTGGGGGGTGGACGATCTCGATTGCCTGGGTGACCAGTCTAAGTGGCCGCAGGTCAAGACCCTGGCCATGATAGAAGCGATCCGTGAAATCAACGGCGTGGTCAGCACAGAGCGGCGCTACTACATCAGTTCGCTCCAGGCCGACGCCGAGCGCATGGGGACGATCGTACGCGGGCACTGGAGCGTCGAGAATGGCTTGCACTGGATTCTGGATGTCGCTTATGGCGAGGATCAGGCGCGGATGCGCGAAGGCAACTCGGCGGAGAACTTCTCGATCTTGCGCCGCATCACATTGAATCTGCTAAAACCAGACAAGACCGTCAAGGTTGGCATCAAGAACAAGCGGCTAAACGCAGGGTGGGATGATGCCTATAGAGCAAAACTACTGGGAATTCAAGCCATTGCTTGATGCGATTGCCCTGCGAGCAAGACATAGAGATCAAAATGCAGCGGCTGTTTGCGTCCCTGTCGGAGAAGGATCGGCAGCGTTACGCGGCCATGGAAAAGGCAAAGACATCCACGGGGCTGAAGGTGACCGTGGACATCCTGGCTGGAATCTATGTCACAGGGAAAAAGGTGGCGGCCGGTTTTCTCGAAAACATGCGGATCGTCTTTGATGAATTCCTTTCGCGCTGGAACTACCGTGCAATCCCCCAGCCTATCTGATTTAGGGAAGTTATTTCCGGCCAAATCCTTACGTGCCTTTGCGGAGAACGCCATCTCGGGACTGCCCGCATTCAGTTCCCGTCTGGCAGAGATAGCCATCAGATCACCCCCACACGCGGTTCGCACGCCGTAGGATCGGTCTCCCAGTTGCTGAAGAGTTGCTCGGTTCCAAGACTCTCCTGAGGAATCCAGCGATCCGACGCCCAGAGCGCGCAAATCTCGTCAGTCAGTTCTGGTAGCCACCGTTGGGCACCTTCTTCGTCGCCGATCACTCTGATCACTGGGCTACGTCGGCTGCCATGATCAAGCGCAAACCGATACAGATCGATCGCTGGGCGGACAAGGATCCCATGAGTCTCGTTGAACCGGAGCGGGATCAAGATGCCTGCGGGATCAACGTCGCCAAAGTATTGGGTACCATTGCCACGGCATTCCCGGATTACTTCTTGAAGAGCCGGGCCACTGGAACAGAATGCCTTGCCCGCCCCATAGACAACGGCCGCATAGCGCCGTACCAGCATATTCCATTCCGCCAGGCTCCAGTAGGTATGGTGGTTCTCCACAACAAGCACCAGCTGACCTGGCGCATCAGCCATCCGGTATGGCAGCGGGTGTGGAACCAGAAACGCGCCAATTGAGGCGATGGGCAAGCGTCCGGAAAAGAGCGCATTTCCACGGACTCGGAGATCAAGATACTTCTCGTCACCGAAGATCTCCAATGATCGTTCTCGTAGAGGGACCGTCAGGAATTTCCCCCGCCGACGAAGCAACCAATCGTTAATGGCCTGGGCAGTAACGAGCTCGCTCGTGGTCAAATCCGTCCAAAAACCAAGCTCCGGAAGCCAGGAAATACCTGACCAGTCACCAACATGCGGGACTTCAGCCTGGGTGACGACAGTGACAAACTTCGGCATCGGTGGATTGCCAAACTGCTCGAAGCTGCCACGAGCGGGTAGCACGAGACATCCCTGCGCCTCCAAACTTCTTAGCGCATCCAGTAACAACGCATCGCGCTCGGGATGCTGAAGCTGTTCTGGATTGGCATCCAACCAGTGGCGGCGGAGGTCTGCGAGAGATACCCGTTTCCGGCGGCCAGTTCGAAGGGCGTTGATGAATGCCTCGCTCATACTTCAGCCACCACACTCTCCGAGATATCCTCGAATACGGCAGACACCATCTCGATATGGGAGCGATTAGTCTTACTGTTTGCCCCAGCCTTTCTAAGGCGAATCACGCGCCGGAATCCGGACAAAATGTTGTAGTCGGCATTGGCCGTAAAGAACACCAACTGCACGCCAATTTCCTTCGCGAGTAACCGCTGCGCATCAATAAGTGCGCGTGTTTGAACCTTGGCAAATGGATTGTCAAGGATCAGCGGCCCACCGCCGCCTCGCTTTGCACGAGCCTGGGTATCAGCGCGCAACTGGCTGATGAGGAGATACAAGAACATGGCGATGACTGTTCCTTGCCCCTTCGATCCTTTCAGCTCACCGGCGAGTTGATACTGATACGCCTCGTTCTGTTCCATCTTCAACACCTGCAGCCCCAACTCGTTGCGACCACTGATGGCCACCAAACACTGTGCGACCAGATCAGCGCCCTTGGCGGGGATGGCATTGCTATCAATCAAGGCGTTCAGATACTGGCGGATCGCCTCCTTTCTTGCATCCACTGAAATGCCGGAGAACGACGCCTTCATCTTGAGAATATGTTTGCCACCGACGTAGGGCGTGGAAACCGGCATCGTTTTTGCGCAGGCATGGTTCAACAGGCCGATACCCTCGTAGGTCAGATTGTAGAGTTCGCCGACGCAGTTCTCGAAATCTGGCCTCATCCCGTCCAAGGTGTCTTGGGTTGCACTAATGCGATCTTCGATCAGCGCAGCGATACGAATACGGTCGGAGCAGGCTGGCTCAAATTCGCTGTCGGCGACATCGCGCGCCAGTTCAGGCTCGACTTCGCCGAGTTCCTTGGATGTTGCGGCCTTGGTGAGAACCCGGAATGCTTCGCGCGCTTTGCCTCGCAAAGCATCGAACTGGCTGTTCTGCTCGCGGAATTTCGAGATCAACCCATTGGCGAACGTGGCAACATCATCGGGAAAGACGATCGGTTCGAGCTCGAGTGGGTCGCACGGTACGGCCGCCTTTAACGTACCGTGTAGGGTTTCCAGTTGTTTCGCATCCGTTTCCGCCTGGCTGGCCTCGCCGCGAGCTTTTGTGGCCTCTTGGATTGCCTGTGTGCCTATGGCGTCGAGCCGATTGATCTCATTCCGAGCGGCCTCTATGGCGGAGACGAGCTCATCATCCGGCTTCGCCTGCATTTCAGGGGTGAGCAACGGCTTCTGTTTTTGCCCCTTCCAGAAAGCAGCGCGCTCCGCTTCGGCGGCCGCCAGCGCCTGTCCCGCTTCTTGGTGCGCGCCATCTAGGCGCTCGACTGCAATTCGCTGATCGCGAAGCGCGCCCTCGAAGTCGAGAGCGCGAAGTGGTTCCAGTTCCGCTTTGTCTAGATCCGAGAAGTCGGCGTTGTATGTGCTGGCAGCTTTCTTGTATTCATGGCGCGCGTTCTCCAGCTTCTCGGCGAGAACCCCGAGGCGATCCCGCTTTGCAGCCGTGTGAGCTGCTCCAGCCGACGTTCGTATCTTGGCTTGGATTTGAGCTTATCGGCTGTCTGGGCGACCGCGTCCCGTATCGTTGCGGATTTTTCCGGATCGAGTGTGAGCAGAAGAAAACGTCGCACCAGATCCGATTCTGTATTGAAGGTCAGAAAGCCCTCGGCCATTCCGCCTTCATTGCTGTTGAAGTCGACCTGCATCCGAAGCAACTCGACGTCGAGCAATCGAGTGTCGCGGAGATGTTTCACCCAGTCTTCCTGGATTCTGGTCAGGAAGAAGTCACCAGCGTGTTTGCTGGCCTGATGCATCCACTGCACAAACTCCTGCATGGTCCGAACCGGCGCCATTGAAAGCCCGGGTACCGGGACGGCTCCCAGCCCCATACCTTCGGCCGTTTCGAAGGCAAAGAACCATCGTTCAGTCTCCTTGCCGCGCTCGGCACTCTCCTTGAGCGCAACCGCCTGGCCAATGACTAACTTGTAGTCGGGCATCGCCGCTGCCCGTGCAGGCATGTCCCATTCCATTACGATGAATGATGGATGCCCGTCCCGCGCAAAGTATTCCGCGAACCGATGGCTCTTCTCTTGGAGGTGCTGTAACCAACGCTCCTGCTTGGGTTCGAAACAACTGAAAACATAGGACAACAGCGACGTTTTGCCGCCGGCATTCTCCAAGTTGAAAATCACGTCGGTAGGCTGTTGAGTGTCCGGATCCGTCAGGTCGAATAGAAGGTGGTCATACCAGGCGGTCGGGCTGCCGAAGTGGCTGACGTAAAGGCGAGAAATGCGTTGCATATGGAATCCTCAGATCGCGACGGACTCTCGCGTAAGATCGAACAGGCGCGGCAGCGTCAGCTCACGCAGATGGACTCGCAGCCTATGAGTGGCCGTATATAGCGCCTGGGCATCATCTTCACTTTCCCGCTCTAGTCGCGCGAGGCCATACTCCGGCATTTGCTTGAGCGCCAACTTCACGAAGCCCTCGACGGAGTTTGTCGACGCGCGCTCGGCTTTGGGATTCACCGGTGGCAGGCGCTTCAGCAATGCCCAGCCAGGAAGGAGCTCTTCTGCAGCATCAACAGGTGCATCTGCTTCGGCGAGCCGACTGACCAAACTGAGCAGGGTGTCGCGAAATCGGCCTACGGTTGCCGGTAGGGGTGTTTTTGCATCGTCTTCAAGGCGATCAGTCGTAGGACAGGTCGGGAGCCTTCGGTGCAACGGCGGGATACAGGCTGAGCAATAGATCATCAGCGCCTTTGGCGAAGCGCCCTGCGGGACATCGCATCGCTGCCGGCAACAACCTTGCTTCGAGGTCGGGGAGTCCTGAAGGTTTGCGAGCGCGAAACGCGGTGGCCTGGGCATCCATGAACTTGTCGCCGGCCCCCGTGACTTCGAGCTGAAGCTGCGCCCGGACGGTGCTAGCGCTCCTGAGCACATCGTGGAGTCGAACGAGCTGCTCACGGGCCCGGATGTCCTCGACTTGAATGAGCTGCTCGCGAACGGATTCCTCCATGCGGCGGTCTTCTTCTTGTCGCGCATGTACATGGGTACGGGCTTCGGTGAGACGGGGGCCGATGTCGCGTGCCCAAACTGTTTTCCCGCGAGCAGGTCGAGCAGTCGCGCAGTGGCAATCCGTTTGATGACATCGATCTAATGGCTGCCCGGATTGATCAACTCTTCCGCAACGAAGATCTGCAGGAAAAACTGCGCCTCTCGCACTGGGACTTGGTGGTGGTTGATGAAGCACACAAGCTCCTCGGCCAGCTACTTCGGCAACAAGCTCAACAAGACCAAGCGCCTCCAACTCGGTGAGTTGCTGGGTTCGGTCACCCGCCACCTCCTGCTGATGACCGCCACGCCGCATAACGGCAAGGAAGAGGACTTCCAGCTTTTCATGTCCTTGCTGGATTCCGACCGCTTCTATGGCAAATTCCGCGATGGCGTGCACAAGGTCGATGTCACTGATCTGATGCGCCACATGGTCAAGGAAGACATGCTGCGTTTCGACGGTACGCGCCTGTTCCCCGAACGCCGTGCCTACACCACAAACTCTTGGACCCAGAAACCGCACTCTATGCCGCCGTCACCGATTACGTGAAGGAGGACCTGAAAGCGAAACGTCTACCCCACTGAAGATGATCCGGGTTCATCCCGTCGCTGGGCGAATTGAGCCGATCGCCTTAGCGGCTTACCCAGCCATCGTGCAAGTTTGCCAAATCCTTCTGTAACCCTGCAAAACGATTTGGCAAGGATGCAAAATGATTCTGCAAGATGACAAAATCATCCTGCAGGCTTGCAAAATCATTGCGCAAGCGTGCAAAACCCCTGTGCAAGGATGCAAAGTCATTGGGGAAACCCGCCAAATCATTCTGCAGGCTTGCCAGATCGTTTTGCAGCTCTGCCAAATCACTCGGCAAGCCTGCACAATCATTTTGCAGGCTCGCCAAATTCTTGAACAAGACCAGATCATGGGATGCGTTGGAAGCATAAAAAAGCCCGCATGATGCGGGCTTCAGGACTTTCTTGGACGGGTGTTGGGTGGCGGGCAGTTTACTACCGAATAACTCGCTATTGGAATCAAAGAGCACTCCAAGCGGCTACTGCGGACCGGTCGGCAGTTATTCGAAATTTTCGGATAACTGGTCACCGAAGTTCGACCGAACCACCGAGGAATACTCGGCAGTTCGCCTGTGCCGGATATTGCTTACCCCCGCAATCCAACCGCCACGTCCCGGAATGAAGCCAATGCCGCTTCTAGGTGATCAATGATCTCCTGCTGCAAGACATCCGGCGGCGGTAGATCGTCGAGGTTGTCCAGGCTATCGTCTTTCAGCCAGAAGATGTCGAGACTCGCCTTGTCGCGGGCCATCAGGTCTTCATAGCTGAAGAATTTGAAACGCTCGGTCGCAACGCGCTCGTGGCGGTTTTCCGGGTTGTAGCAGGTGATGAAATCCTGCAAATCGTCCAGCTTAAGCGTGCGCGTCTTCAGCGTGAAATGCTTGTTGGAGCGCAGATCGTAAAACCACACCCCATTGGTGTGAATCTGCCCGTCCTTGGGCTTGGCGTCGAAGAAGACCACGTTCGCCTTCACGCCCTGCGCGTAGAAGATGCCCGTTGGCAAACGCAGCACGGTGTGAACGTCGCAGTTTTCTAAGAGCTTGCGGCGGATCTTTTCGCCGGCGCCGCCTTCAAACAGCACGTTATCCGGCAAGACCACCGCCGCTTTACCGTCCACCTTCAACATGCTGACGATGTGCTGTAGAAAGTTGAGCTGCTTGTTCGACGTGGTTTCCCAGAAGTCCTGCCGCTCGTAGGTCAGCGCCTCCTTGTCTTCATCACCTTCCTCATTGGTGAAAGTCATGCTGCTTTTCTTGCCGAAGGGCGGATTCGCCAGAACGTAATCCACCTTCCGCTTGGGCTCGGTAATCAAGGCATCCGAACGTTCCACCAACGGCTCACCGTTCAACTCGCCGATGCTGTGCAAGAACAGGTTCATCAAGCACAGACGGCGGGTATTCGGCACGATCTCGTTGCCGTGGAACGTCTTGTCGCGCAGGAACTCTTTCTGGCGCTTGTCCAGCTTGGCGCCGGGGCGCGTCAACCAGTTGTACGCGCCTAGAAAAAACCCGCCCGTGCCGCAGGCCGGGTCCGCAATGGTCTTCATCGGCTCGGGCCGCACACAGGCCACCATCGCTTCGATCAGCGCGCGCGGGGTGAAATACTGGCCCGCTCCGCTTTTGGTATCTTCCGCATTCTTTTGCAGCAAGCCTTCGTACAAGTCGCCTTTGGTATCGGCACCCAGGCTGATCCAGCTTTCCGCGTCGATCAGTTGCACCAGGCGCGAGAGTTTGGCTGGGTCCTGGATCTTGTTCTGCGCCTTAAAGAAAATGGCGCCCAGCATGCCCGGCTCCTGTCCCAGCTTATGCAGGGTGGCCAGGTAATGCGACTCCAGTGGCTCGCCCACCTTGGAGGTCAGACTCGCCCAGTCATAGCCCTTCGGGATGTGCGTGTCGCGGTTGTACGGCTCTTGCGCGTATTCGTGCGCCAGCTTCAGGAACAGCAAATAGGTCAGCTGTTCCAGGTAGTCGCCATAGCCCACGCCGTCGTCGCGCAGGGTGTGGCAGAAATTCCAGACTTTCTGGACGAGGGAGGATGTGTTCATGCGTTGCCCCCGATCAGTTCATTTTCCATGCGTCGAATTGCTGCAATCAGATTGCGGAAACTGGGTGAGCGATCGTTGTCCAGGCTGAGGTGCCGACCTATGGCCCGCGAACCTGCAACCTTCTCATAGCGCTGCCTCGTCAAGGTTTTCAGCTCCTTGCCGGGGCTACCCAACAGATCCGGCGCTCGAAATTTTCTGGTTTGCTGTTGCTTTGTCAGCCCTTCAATCTGCAGCGCCTGTTCTACAGCGTGCAAATCGGCTAGATAAAAGCTTTCCAGCTCAGTACAGGCAATGCGAACCAGGCATTTATCAGCCTTGCCAGCTTCACTACATAAATCGAGCAGCCTATTCTTGATTGCCGAGCAATCCGGATGGTTGTCTTGATCGCGCATGACAATGAAGCGCGCCTGATCGTTCTGGTAAGCCCTGATTTTGCGAACCAACTGTTTTTCCAGGTCTTGCTTTCCCTCGAAGGGAATGCACCGGAACTGAATGTCTTCGGGCAGCATCCGAGGCAACAAGGATTCCAGCATGGCTTTGGCGGACGGCTCTTCGAGCAGAAAGATCAGCTCCCTCATTTAGGATCAACCCCGTCAAAGAAGCCTTGTTTCCACAGGTAACCAAGCTGATCGCCGTCAGAAACATAAGCAGCAATTTGCTTATTGTCTTTGGCGCGATGGATTTTCGTGTAACCCTCCTGCTTCACCAACCAGCACACCTCCTCAAGCTCCAGCGCGTTTAGAAAGTCAGGGGAGTGTGTGGTAACGAACACCTGACCACCCCGATTCGCGTAGCTGCGGAATTCCTCGGCAAGCTCTGCCATCAGTTGCGGATAAAGCTGGTTTTCCGGTTCTTCAACGCATAGCAAGGGGTGCGGCTTGGGGTCGTGCAGCAGTACCAGATAGGCAAACATTTTGATGGTGCCATCCGACACATAGCGATCCAGAAATGGCGTTTTAAAAGAGCCATCCTGAAAGCGGAGCGTCAGATAGCCGTCGTCCATCAATTTTGGTTCTACTGACGAAACACCGGGCACGCGCTTGGTCATGGTTACCAAGACGTTATTGAAAATTTCGGAGTGTTCTTCGTGCAGGTAGCGCGCGACCAGAGGCAGGTTGTCGCCAGTCTCGGAGAGGTGTTCCGTTTCGCCGGCGGCATCTTTACGCCCGCGTGCGGCGTTGATGTGAAAATCAGATACATGCCAGTTTTCGATCAGGCGGCGGAAGGCGTTGGCGGCCTTGAAGCGTTCAAATTGCCCCAGACCTTTGATCGCCAGGGTGTCCGGCGCCACCTTCTGCGTTTCACGGTCCAGATCTTCGTCGGATTTGTTGAAGTCCTCCTCGTTGGTAATGGCATAACCCTCACCCTTGGCGAAGCTGAGAAAGTGAAACGGGCTGCCATAACGGCCGCGTTTGTATCGGAGCAGCTCTTTTTGAACGATGGGCGAGCTGTGCTGTTCGCCAATTTCCAGTGAATACGTTACCAGCCGTTCCACGCCAGTAATTTCCATGCGGTACTGCAGCTCGATCAGGATGGTATCCCCCTTCGGGTCGCAGCCACGGCTCAAGACTTCGGCAAAGCGGCCACGCTTGTCGAGTGCCTGACGAACGTTGCCTTTCAGGCAATCGTGCAAAAAGCCGAACACCTCAAACAAAGTCGTTTTACCCGAGCCATTGGCACCCACCACCACCAAGAAAGCGGGAATGTCCATCAGATGCACATTGCGGAACGCCTTAAAGTTCTTGAGACGGATCGATTCAATTTTCATGGTTATGCCTCTGCATGTTTGCGGCGCCCTTTCTGCTTCCTGCCGGTTGTTTGAGCGGCACGTTCGGTGCGGATGCGTTCCAGCAGCACGCTGGCGGGTTCGTCGTTCGGGTCTTGCGGCACCAGTTGGCCGGCGAAGGCGGCGCGCAGGATGTTTTGGCGTTGGGCGGTGGATTGTTTGAGGGAGTGCTCGATAGCTGCCAATTGCTCTAATGCATCGCGGTCTACTTTGTTGACCATTCGCACAATCAATGCCTGCTCTTCAAACGGCGGAACAGGGACGGCGAGGCTACTGAATCGACCAAGGCTAACTTTTTTCTGCGCTACACCCTGTGTAATCGGTTCAATTTGACGCTTGCCAACGTTCGAATTGACTACCGATTTCAAGAAACCTGGGCTCATCAGGTCACGCCAGCATCGAATCTTTATGCAGTCAGCCGTGATGATTGCGGGGGGTTGGTCGTCCGGGTAAACGTCTGCGTCTCCTGGCGGTTCACCCATCTTTGTGACCAATACATCGCCTGCTGCAACACTGTGAGCACTCAACTCGATGGCTTTCTCTGGAGTTACATATTTGGTGTACTCTCCGCCGTAGTTACCTGACCGAATATTGCGAACGAAGACCAAAGGAACCCCAGAATCGCGGTAGTCCGGAACTTTGAGATTGCTTCCAAATGGTCCAATCGAAAGGCTGTATCGCTCGTCGGATGCGATCTGCTCAATACTCGCCCAAACCCACCCGTCCGGCAAGGCCGGCAAATTGGCGGTATCCGGCGGCACTGGCTCGGGGTATTTCTTCTGCCAGTCCTTGGGCGGGGTTTTGCCTTGCTCTTTGAACTTGGCGAGTTGCTTGGCTTCCCAGCGGGCGCGGCGCTCGTTGAGGATGCGTTCCAGCAGTTGGGCGCCGGTTTCAGCCGGAGTATTGTGCTTGCGCCACTCGGCGGTGAGCGCACCTTCCACGGCGGCTTTCAGCAGTGATTGGCGGTATTGCGCGAGCTTCTTCTGCGCGGCCTTGAGTTCGGCCACACCGGCGTCGAGGTCGGAGAGCAGTTCTTCGAGCTTTTCGACGATGCGGGTTTGTTCGGCGCGCGGCGGCACGGGCAGCTTCAACGTACTCAGGTTGCCACGAGAAATCCGTTTTCTTGTCGATCCACTCTGCAGCGAATGAATATCTGCACGAAACGCGGATGAGTTAATAAAGTGCATCAACCACGGATGGTCAAAGTGCTCTGCATTACCTCGGACCACACACACGTCAACGACCGTCACAGCCTGTTTGCTATCGCCCGGAAAAATGCAGGCCCGCCCCAATGGATCAGGCATGCGCGCAATCAACACATCGCCACGCTTAAGGAAGGTGCAGCCCAACTCCACTGCCTTAGCGTGCGTGAGATAGCGGTTGGACTTGTTTACATATCGACCATCACCAATGTCAGCAAGTTGGATCAGGCGAACGCCACCATCTTGGTCTTGGTCTTTGCTTTCAATCCAATCGCCGTCAACAAAAACGCCGCTGCTGGAGATCAATTCTGGAAGGCAAGCATGCGCCCAACCATTCGGCAATTCACTCACGCCACCAACTCCATATTCAATTCATTCATCAAAGTATCCAAGTCATTGCCAAACACCCCCCATGCCTTCTGCAGCCCGCCCTTGTCCGCCAGTTCGGCAAAGTCAAAGTCATCGCGGGAAATCGAGCACGAGCTGGCAATGTGGTCTTTCATCAAGCGCAGCCACTCGGTTTGCTCTGGGCTAAACGAGGTGCCGCGCTGGGCGTTGTGGCGGAAGATCCAGGCCTGGAAGCGCTTGTCCACCTCGTCGGCAAAGGGTTTGAGTTCGCCGTCCAGCCCCAGGGCAAAGCGCAGCAGCGAGACCAGATCGGTGAGCTGGCGTTTGCGGTCTATCCCCTTCACCTGGGCGGCCTGCACCCGCGCATAGGCGCTCCACAAGCGCTCGGTGGTGAGCATCAGCGGCGGGCGGCTCAGGCGTTCGTGCAGGTCCTCGATCATGTCGAAGGTCAGCGCGCGGCGCTGGTAGGGCTGCTGGTAGAAAAAGTCCAGCGCGGCGATTTCATCCTTGTGCTGCTTCAAGTAGTCGGCAAAGCATTGAATCACCGCCTTGGCTTGCACCTCAGCCTGTTCGCTGAAGCCCGAGAACGTGACCTGATCCAGGTTAATGTGGTCGATGATCTGCTCGCGTTCCAGGCGGGCGGCTTCGATTTCATTTCGCAGTTCAGGTTTGTCGAAGGGCGCGCAGGCAGCGGCGACGCGGTCAACGCGGGCGGCTTCAATCTCTTCCGGCAGCAGGGTGTCTTCGCTACGGGTGATGCCCTTGGCCTTGGCGGTGGCCAATGCGGCTTGCACGATGGCATCGGGGTCGAGCGCGGCGATCAACCCTCTGCCAAGCTCCGCTATCGGAATGCCACCGCTGGCTTTTTCGATACGCGCCTGCGCCTTGTCGTCCAGTTGTTTGGCCAGGCGCACCAGGCGATTGGCGAGCGAGAGCACGGTGTCGTCGTCGCGGCTGCCCATCGCCACCCCTTGCAGCAGGTCCTTCAGCGCCACACCAGGCTTCTTCTCCAACGGGCGGCTTTCGGTCTTGAGGGACTTTTCCACGCCCACGGCGTCGATGAGGACAAAGCGTGTCTTGGCGCCATCCGCACTGTTGCTGACCCGCTTGAGGCTGTCGCCATCCAGGCTGCGTACGCCCCGGCCTTTCATTTGCTCGTAGTAGCCCTTGCTGCGCACGTCACGCATGAACAGCAGCACTTCCAAGGGCTTCACGTCGGTGCCGGTGGCGATCATGTCCACGGTGACGGCGATGCGCGGGTTGAAGTCGTTGCGAAAGCTGGACAGGATGCTGTCGGCGTCTTCCTCGGCGCGGTAGGTGACTTTCTTGCAGAAGGCATTCCCTTGCCCGTATACCTCGCGCAGGATGTTGATGATGTCGTCAGCGTGGCTGTCGGTCTTGGCAAAAATCAGCGTCTTAGGTGTCTCTTTGCGGGCCGGAAAGATCTGCGTTTCAACAGCGGCTTTCATGGCCTGGATGACTTTGCGGATTTGGCTGATGTTGACCACCGAGCGGTCCAAGTCTTTGCCGGTGTAGGCGGTGTCTTCTTCGGTTTCGCCCCAGCGTTTCTTACGGGTTTGGCGGTCGCGGTGGTCCACCCATTCCTTGGCCTTGAGCTCGGCGCCTTTTTGGGTGATTTCGGTTTCGATCTCATACACGTCGTAGCCGACGTTGACGCCATCGGCCACGGATTGCTCATAGGTGTATTCGGCGACGATGTTCTCGTTGAAAAAGCCGAAGGTGCGCTTGTCGGGCGTGGCGGTGAGGCCGATCAGGCTGGCATCGAAATAGTCGAGCACCTGCTTCCACAGGTTGTAGATGCTGCGGTGACACTCGTCGATGACGATGAAGTCGAAGGTTTCCACCGGCACGGCCGGGTTGTAGCGGACAAACTTTTCCTGTTTGGCGGTTTGCTGCACCTCGTTGAGCGAGACATCCTCAGCCGATTCGTCAATCGGCTCGCCGCTCAGGATGGAGTACATGCGCTGGATGGTGCTGATGCACACCTGCGAGTGCGGGTCGATGTTGGGGGATGCCAGCCGCTGTACGTTGTAGAGCTCGGTGAACTTGCGGCCATCATCCGGTGGCGTGTAGGCCATGAATTCCTGATGGGCCTGTTTGCCGAGATTGCGGGTATCGACCAGAAACAAGATGCGCTTGGCGCCGCCGAACTTGAGCAGGCGGTAGACCGAGGTGATGGCGGTAAAGGTCTTGCCGGCGCCAGTAGCCATGTGCACCAGGGCGCGCGGCTTGTTCAGTGCCAGCGATCTTTCTAGCCCGGTGACGGCGCTGATCTGGCAGTCGCGCAGATTGCGTTCGGGCAAGGCGGGCATCTGCTCGGCCAGGCGGCGGCGCAGGGTCTCCGGTTGCGTCATCCAGGCGGTCAGCGTCTCGGGCTTGAAGAACTGGAATATCTCGCGCGAACGCGGCACGGGGTCGGCACCGTCGGTGAAGCGGATGATCTGGCCGGTGGCCTCGAACAGGAAGCGCAGGGGCGTGTTATCTTTGCGCCATTTGAGGTTGGCGGTGGCGTAGCGCTCGGTCTGGTTTTCGGTAACGGTGAGGTTTTCGCCCGCGGTGTCTTTTTTGGCTTCAATTACGCCCACGGCATGGCGGTTCACGAACAGCACGTAATCGGCCGGGCCACTGTCGGTGGGGTATTCGCGCACCGCCACTCCCATGCCTGCCGCCAAATTGAGCTGCTTCATGTCCTGGATGACCCAGCAGGTCTGCTCCAGCTTCTGGTCAATCTGCTGGCGTGCCTTGGTTTCCGGTGTCATGCGTGTTCCTCCCTCGCCATGTACACGTCTATCGCCCATGGCATGTGGTGCAAGGGCGATACAACTATTTGATTCATAGGGCCGGCGCCGGCGTATCGCCCAACCGCTATCGCCCAGCTATCGCCGATATGGTGCAAGTTGTCCGATAGCCTATTCATGACACCGCCCAGTACCGCCGCCAGCGGTTGTTGCCTTCAAAGCGCACAGCGCCGCGTTCGATCAATTCTTCCAGTGCGCGTTTGACTGGCTTCGGGTGAATCTCGTCACCGATGCGCTGGCGGATGTCGCTGATGGCGGACTCGCCAGTAAAGTTGAGGCTGCGCAGCAGGCGTGGCTCAACAAAGTAGCGTGTGGCCTGGGTGCGCCCGGAGCTCTGCACCAGATCCCAGTACAACAAACGCTTGAGCCATGGTTGCAGCGCATCAACCGAAGGCAGTTCCAGCGTGGCGGCGAGTTCGCGGGCGGTCAGTGCATCGTGCTGGGCCAGCAGGCCGAGGGCGATGCGCTCGCGCTGGGTGAGCTGATAGGTTTGATCGGCCTTGGCGATGAAGTCGATGACCTCGGGCTTGGGGATGCGGCGGCGCACCGTGACCTGCACGCGATCGTGCAGCTCAATCAACTCCGGTGCCGGGCGGCCTTGCGAGAGCAGCACTTCAAAAATCTTGTCGAAGCCGCTGCCTTCGCGCTCCATCAATTCGAGGTCGTGAAACAGGCGGGCGAGATGCTCATTGCGCCGCACTGTGGTGTGCAGCACGTTCTGTGGCGTGACGCCCAAGGGCAGCAGGCCGGGGTTGACGATTTCCAGTCGGTCCGGGTGCAGATTCAGGAAGATGTCGCCACGCTGGGTGTAGGGCCGATGCACTAGGGCGTTGACCAACAGTTCGCGCACTACGATTTCATCGAAAGCGGGCACGTTCTGACGGTACAGGCCATCAGGCAGTTCGTAGCACTCACGGAAATCAGGTACTTCCGGCCAGACCGCCTCGATCAGTTCCATCGGACTTTGCGTTTGGTCATCCCACACCAGCTTGTTCACCTTCTGACCGTGCTCGTCGTACTTGATGAACTGGATGACCGGTGCCGTGGTCAGGTGGGCGCGGTGATGCTGGCGGCCGAGGCAAAGAACGCCCAGATTGGTAAGGGTGTCCCCCTGCGCGAGATGGTAGTGGTCGAGCAGCTCGTCGTCGGACTTTTCCTTGACCAAAGCTTTGACGCGGTCGGATGCGCGCAAAGCCTGCAGCAGCTTGTCGCGCTTGGCGGCATCCACCTCACCGCGGGGAATATGCAGGGTGGTCTGCGTTTCCCACGGCAGCGCAGAACGCTCGCTGGCCAGCCGCATCACGTCGTCGCCGGTGACGGGCTTGCTCTGGTCGGCCACGCGCAGGAAGTACCGGCCATTGGTGGTGGATGCCACCGCCAGGGCGCGAGGAATGCGCAACTCAATGTGCTGGCCGCCATTGGGTGCGGTGACGGCATCGGGCAGCACAGCAACGTTGACGGTGCGCTCGGCCAGCTTGCGCCGAACGGTGTCGGGCAGATCGGCGGGGACTTGTTGATCGGCTGGCGGGGCATCCTGACCTTCCTCGACGCCCAGCAGTAGAGGACCGTCCGTTGCATTGGCAAAGGCAAAGCAATCCTTGGCGATTTCGTTCCAGTCTGCCGTCTTGCCGGTCACTGCCCGCAAGGACTTCTGCGATCGAGTGCCTGTCGGTCGAGTCTGAACCCTGTTCCCGACAGGTTTCAGCTTCCGACGAGGCACTACTTTGCCTTCGGCGGCCCTGGCCGTCCCCGCTCGACTCATTCCAGTGACATGAAAGCCGTCACTGGAATTCGCTCGCAGATGACTGACGCCGTTTCGTTGCACCTTGCAGGTTTCCTACCGGAAACCCGCCCGGCGCCTACGGCTACCAGGGGGCATGAAAAACATCCCGTTCTTGCCACACGTGGCTCGAACTTTGTTTTCCAGCGTCGAGGAGTTGTCCTTCCAAACTCAAATGCTGGCTCCCCCAGTTTTTCTCATCGGTTCTTGCCTCCTGAATCGTCATCGGCACCACCCGCACGAACCCATTCGTCCACCTCGGAAATTTTGAATTTCCATAGGCGCCCGACCCGATGTGCAGGCAGTCCCTTGCGGTCAATCCACCGATAGATCGAGTCGCGCGTGACTCCCAGATGCTCGGTGATCTGTTCGACTGAAACCCATGGTTCAGTCATGGAGAAATCCCGAAAAATGGCGTTTGATTGAGTCGCATAAAGTCGTAATCAGCGGCAAAACAGCAATCTATCAGGTCTGGCGCGTGAGGGCTATATTTTGATGCGAAGCGCATCAAAATGGCTTGGCTTCCTGATCGAACAGCGTGTTCATGGCGGTGTCGTCAATCACCACACGGAGCCCACGATGAACGCCAAGCAAACCGCCCTCGACGCCTACCTCGCCCGCACTGCTGCCATCCACGCCAAACTGGAACGGCTGCAGCAACTCGCCGACGACCATTTCGGCCACGACCCCGATGCCATCCATTGGGGACACGTCGGCGACCTCGGGCGGGTAGAGGCTGGGCTGGACGAGTTACTAGCGATTGGCGGCGACGAATGACGACGCCCACCAGCCATCGGAGATCATCATGACCGCCCAAACGAAACTCACCGATACCCAGCAAGGCCGCCGCTGGCCGCACCGATGGCAACATCGAACCCTTGCCGGTCACCCTACATGGTGGCGCGCGCGCCAAGATCATCAAGGGACTGCTGTCCCGAGAGCTCATCACAGAATCCGAAGGCAACCCACCTGCTCACCGATGCCGGCCGCATCATCGGCGCGCAGGTGTGCCGGGCACCATGCACGGTCAGGAACTGGATTCAGGTCGCCAAGAAGACTGGCGCGAAAACTGAGTAGTCAGACGACTGGTAACCATCCCGCTGCGCGCAAGGATTTGTGGGCGCTATGGGATGCGCACTTCCTCCAGCGGCCCGGTACCTGGAACCGCGACTACGTCGCCTCCCGCGTCGCCTATAAAATTCAGGAGGCCGCCCACGGCGGTGTCGATCACGACATCCGGCTGCGGCTGGTGCGTCTCGGCGAATCGCAGTCGGCGGTCGGAGGTCCATCTGATGCTGGGCACCGTGCTGCTGCGCGAGTACGAGTCCAACGAGTACCGCGTCACGGTCACGCCGGAGGGCTTCTACGATCTCAACGGCAAAGTGTTCAAGAGCCTGCCGGCGATGGCGCGGCACATCACCGGCGTCAATTGGTCAGGGCCGGCATTCTTTAGCGTGAAACAGAATGCTGGCAAGAAGGGTGGCAAACGATGAAGGCGCCCGTCACCTGCCAGCGCTGCGCGGTCTATTGCCGTGTCTCCACCGACGAGCGCCTCGACCAGTCGTTCAATTCCATCGATGCCCAGCGCGAGGCGGGGCAGGCCTTCATCGCCAGTCAACGCACCGAGGGCTGGATTCCGGTGGCCGACGACTACGACGATGGCGGATTCTCGGGCGGCAACATGGATCGGCCGGCGCTTAAACGCCTGCTCGCCGACATCGATGCCGGCAAGATCGATATCGTCGTCGTGTACAAGATTGACCGGCTGACCCGCAACCTGGCCGACTTCGTCAAGATGGTCGAGTTGTTCGATCAGCGCGGTGTCGGTTTCAGTGCGGTCACGCAGCAGATCAACTCGGCGACGTCGATGGGCCGCTTGATGCTGAACATCCTGCTCTCTTTCGGGCAGTTCGAGCGGGAAGTCACCGGCAAACGCATCCGCGACAATATTGCCGCCGGCAAGGCCAAGGGCATGTGGATGGGTGGTACACCACCGCTCGGCTACGACGTCAGTCACCGGCAGTTGGTGATCAACGAGGCCGAGGCCAAGATCGTGCGCGGCATCTGGCGGCGCTTCGTCGAGTTGAAATCTACGACCGCCCTGGCCCGCGAACTAAATCAGCGCGGCATCACCACGAAGGCGTGGACCACCGCCGATGGCAAATTCCGCCTGGGGCGGCCGATCACCAAGCAGAATCTGTACAAGATTCTGAGGAATCCGCTCTACATCGGCGTCATCCGCCACAAGGGCAAAGATCACCCCGGCGAGCATCCGGCGCCATCATCGATGACGAACTGTGGAAGCAGGCGCAGGCGGTGCTGGCCGAGGATGCCCGACTGAGAGCCTCTCAAACGATGACCCGCCACGATAATGAGGCATTCCTGCGCGGCCTGCTGTTCGCGCCAAATGGCGACAGGATGTTGCCGACTGCCACCAAGAAGAAATCGGGCAAGCGGTATCGGTACTACCTGCCGTACTCGGACAAGAAATTCGGGCGGGGCACCAACCCCTCCGGCATCGTGCCCGCCGAGCAGATCAAGGCCCCGGAGATGATTCAGACGGTGTGGGATGAGGTCCAGAAATTGGACGCCACCGTGTCGGAACCCACCGTGGTGCTGGCGATGCGCAACCTGTTGGTGGTGTGGAATGAGATCTTCCCGGAGGAACGCTGTCGGCGGGGGCGGCTGTTGATTGCCCGGGTGCCATCAAGGACGAGGGGATCGACATTGAGTGGCAGCCGACCGGTTGGTCGGCGCTGATGGCGGAATTGGCACCGAACAGCATCGGGGCGGAACTACGGGAACTTGAGATTGAGGAAATGGCATGAGAGGACTGGAGCAAATTGGCCGGGCGCAATCCAGCACGGCCAGACTCGACGAGGGCATCAAGTTGACGACGTTCATCCCGGTACGCTTTGTCAGACACAAGGCGCGGAAGGTGGGGTGGTCGAGCCGACGACGCCGGGGCGGATGGCATCGCCGCTGAATCCTGGCCGCCCCACGTCCGTCGATGAGAATCTGATGAGCGCACTGGCGCGGGCCTTCTTCTGGCAGGAACTCCTCGACTCGGGGCGGGTGAAGAACATGACCGAACTGGCCAAGGCTGAGAAGATCGGTTTGGCGCGGATGCAGAAGCTGCTCAAGCTCGCCCGGCTGGCTCCGGACATCGTCGAGGACATTGCTCGGGGCCGGCAGCCGGTCGGGCTGTCGCTGCTGTTCTTCGTCGAGAACCCGTGACCGGATGACTGGAATGAGCAGCGGGAGATGATTGGCGGGCTGGCCAGTTGACCGTGAGAGTGCGTTCGAAACCCGACCGCTATGCGTTGTGGGGCGCAAACCACCGCCCGGAAACCCGCATGGTTACAGGGTGTCGCGCCTTGACCGGGCAAGACAAAAACAGAGATTAAAGTGAGGAATTCGGGTGGCCGGTAAGGCGAAATTGGCGCCCAGTGGCGATCATCGAAATTCGCACTGTCCGCGAAACCCCGCCACTGCTGGCCCTTCACGGGCGTGAAAAAGCCCGGAGCATGTCCGGGCTTTGGTGTTTGGTGGAGATGAGGAGGATCGAACTCCCGACCTTCGCATTGCGAACGCGACGCTCTCCCAGCTGAGCTACATCCCCGAAATGGTACTGGCAAATATCGGGCGTAAGGTAGCCGGTTCCTGCCCGGTTTGCAATAGGCTCATCGATCATCCTTCGATCTTTGCCAATGCCCCGACTTTCCGCCGGCTTTTTCCAACAAGCGCACCGATTGAATGACCATGCCCCGGTCTACCGCTTTGCACATATCGTAAATGGTGAGCAGGGAGAATTGGACGGCGGTGAGGGCTTCCATTTCCACCCCGGTGGCGCCTAGCGTTTTCACCATCACCTCGCAACGCACCCGGTCATGCTCCGTTTGCGGTTCCAGCCGCACGTCCACATGGGTGATGGGAATGGGGTGGCAGAGCGGAATCAAATCCGCCGTGCGCTTGCAGGCCATGATGCCGGCGATGCGGGCGATGCCGAGCACATCGCCTTTCTTATGTCCGCCTTCCAGGATCAGGGCCAGGGTTTGCGGCCGCATCTCGATATAGCCTTCGGCTACGGCGATGCGCTGGCTGGCGGGTTTTTCACCGACATCGACCATGTGGGCTTCGCCGGCTTCGTTGAAATGGGTGAGTGGATTCATGATTTGGGGCACTCATGCCGGCAAATGGCAGTGAAATATTGTCGGGGATTCGCCAGTCCCTGCACCAGATGGGCATAGTCATCCGGCCCACATATCCAGCTTTGGAAAGTCTCTCTCATGCCGTATTCATCAAAACGAAGATCGATGAGGCCATCGTCAATGAGAGTCTGGCAGGTGGCGCTTTCAGGCGGGTTGAAAGCCACCGATTTGACCAGCAGCAGATGCTTGGCGCCCAGCCGTCCGGCCAGCCAGCCCGCCAGGCTGTCGGAACTGATGTCCCAACTCGCCGGAATGCCGGCTTCATCGAGAGCTTCCGGCACGGGCAACCAGACCGCGGCATGGCATCCGGCCAGTTGTTCCGGCGCCGTTGTCGCCAACAGTTTGGGGCACAGCCCGGCCAACATCCGGCCATATTGCTGCATGGCCAAGATCGCCATGTGATGGGCGGTGAGCTCGTCGAAATTCCAACGCGTCTGGGTATTGCGCACCACATCGGCGAACGGGCCTCCACCCGCCACGATCACTGCCGAGGTTTCGGCCAGGGCATCGAGCCATAAGGGCAGGGAGGGGGAGCCGGTCAGGCTGCCGCCCAGCTTAACCACCCACATGTTCGCCGAATTTTCTGATCTTGAAGTGTTCGAGCAGGGTCAACATGGCTGCGGCCTTGTGATAACACTCCTGGTATTCCTGTTCCAGATCCGAATCGGCGACGATGCCGCCGCCCGCCCAGAAGCGGATGCGATGATCGGAATGCACCAGGGTGCGGATGGCGATGTTGCTGTCCATGTGGCCGTCGAAACCGATATAGCTGATGGAGCCGCAATAGACGCCACGTCGATGCGGCTCCAGCTCCTCGATGATCTCCATGGCGCGGATCTTGGGCGCCCCGGTGATGGAACCGCCGGGAAAACAACCGCGCAACAAATCGAGGGAGTGATGGCTGGGGGCAAGCAATCCGCACACCGTGCTGACCAGGTGGTGCACGGTGGCATAGCTTTCGATGGCGAACATTTCCGGCACATGAACCGAGCCCGGTGCGCAGTTCTTGCCGATGTCGTTGCGCAGCAAATCCACGATCATCAGGTTTTCCGCCCGGTCCTTGAGGCTTTCCTGCAATTCGCGCAATCTACTCTGGTCCTCGCCGGGATCGGGCGAACGGGGACGGGTGCCTTTGATCGGCTTGGTCTCCACCCGTCCGTCGTCGACTTTCAGAAAGCGTTCGGGCGAGGAACTCAATATCTGCACTTGGGGATAATTCAGGTAAGCGCTGAATGGCGCCGGGTTCATCTGGCGCAGGATCTCGTAGGCTTCCCATGGATTGCCCTGGCACCAGGCACAGAAACGCTGGGCCAGGTTGACCTGGTAGCAATCGCCCTCGCGGATGTAATGCTGAATACGCCGGAAGGCTCTGCCATAAACCAGGCGGTTCATGTTGGCTTCGACCTCGCCGATGATGCTGAATCCGGTGAGTTGCCAGCCGATGGTCTGGATCTGGCTAAAGGAATGGACCAGATGAGGCCAGCGCCCGGCCGTGGCGGGATCGCGGCCCTGCGCCACCAGCCAGCTACGGCGGGCCTGATGGTCGACCACCACCGCCCAGTCGTAGATGCCCACCATCATATCGGGGATATTCTCCTCGTCGCAGGCAATGGCGGGCAGTTTCTCCAGGGATCTTGCCAGATCGTAACCGAAATAACCGATCGCCCCGCCACAGAATGGCAGATCCGGGTGGGAAAGAACGGTTTCACCCAGGGCTTTTTTGACCAATTCGAAGGGATCATCCGGGGATAGGCTGATGGCGCCGCCTTGGCGGATTTCGGTGAGATTACCGCGGGTGATGAGGGTGGCCGAAGGCTCCGCCGCGATGATGTCATAACGTCCCTGGCGACTATGGGGAAAACCGCTGTCCAGGAACACCGCCCAGCGTCTTTCGGCCCAAGGCAGAAACAGCGCGGCGCTATCCTCGAAATAAGGCAGCTCTTCGATTCTAGGCCTTGATTCAGTCATGGTTTTGCCTCGCCAGATAAGCGACCGCCACGGCGGGCGCGCAATCCGCTATGTGAAAACCCGGAGGAAGAGAATGCTTGGGAAACAAATCGACGAAATCCAAATAAGGTTGTCCAATTCTTGTGGATAATTCTTGCACTAGAAAGCGCCCAATACCAGCACCGATGACAGGCGCGTGACAATTTATCAAATTGCGCGACAACTGCCGCCGGCAGGCGTCCATGAGGCGGGCCAGTTGCCGTTCGCGGAAATACTGAGCCAGACATGTCCATTCCTCACTCGCCGCCGATTCCAGATCGCATCCCAGCAGACGCGCGATTCGCCGGGCGCTGGCCGCCAAGGTTTTCTCGCCGCCGTCCGCGGCGGGGCTCTGGTCGGCGTATTCCGGCAATTCCCTGGTCAGCCGGTAGACATCCGCCGTGGTCGCAAAATGCTCCGCCATCAAGCCGACCCATTCGCCCCGGAAAGGCGCCTGTTGCGCCAGAGCCATCAGCGAGGTGCGAACCACGCCGGTGTATACGAGTTCATCACAGCGCATCCGTTCGCAGTCGTCAAAGCCTCGCGCCAGCACCCTGCCTTCGCGCAAAACCAACAAGTCGGCCGTGGTGCTGCCGATGTCGACGAGCAAGCCCTGTTCTATCCGGGAGGCGGCAAGATAGCCGGTCGCCAGCCAATTGACGGAAGCGATGGCGCCGACATGTTCGCCAAGCACCGCTTTGGCCGGCAGGAAGCCTAGTTCTCCGGCGAAAACTTCGACCGCCTGGCCGGGAACCTGCTCCTGCAAGGCTTGCAATAAACCGAACACCCCTTCCTCCCGCCTGGCGAACAGATCGACCAGTTCGCCGGTCATGGTGACGGCGTGGCGACAGCCGGGGGAAGGCGACAGCTCGCGCAGGATGGCGGCTGCCGCCTGGTGGAAATGAGACAATCCCAACCACAGGGGGGAAGGCTTCTGGATGACGGCAACCACCCGATCGCCCGCTAGCGCGGCGGCTTTCAGATGAGCGCCGCCGATGTCCCATCCGATCAGCTCGACCGTCATGGCCGTTCCCTCCAGCGGATTTCTACCGGCTTGCCCCGTCCGATCCGAGGCGGTGGCAGCTCGCCGGTTTTCCACAATTGCAGGATCTGTGCGGCGGGGTTTTCACCGGTCGCTTCGCGCAGGCCCGCGTAAGAACTGGTCAGCCGAGGATTGATTTCGAGGATCTGCGGCTCGCTTTCGACCAAGAGCAGGTCGATTCCGACATAACCCCACAATTGCGGCAGGGCGCGGGCGACGCCGTCGGCAAGCCGCTGCCAGCGTCCGCCTTCATCGGCCGTGGCGTTGACCCTGCAACCGCAAAGGATGAAACCGTCACCGCGTTGCTCGACCCATTGGCGGTTGCAGCTCAACAGACGCGACCGGCCGCGTGCGAACAGCGCGGACAGGCTGAGCGGGATGCCATCCAGGAAAGGTTGAGCGATCCAGCCTTCGGCCTTGGCCGGCAGTGAGAAAGCGGCAGGGGCGCCAATCACGCGGATTCCTTCGCAACCCACACCGTCATCGGGTTTGACGACGAAAGGCGGCTGGCCGACGGCGGGCCAGGCTTTCAATTCAAAAGTAGGGACCACCGGCAGGCCGGATTCGGCCAGGCGTCTTGCGGTTTGCAGTTTACTGGCGGCCAGACGCACGGCGTCGGCACCACTGTTCAGCAGCGGGATGCCCGCCGCTTCCACATCCCAGCAGAGCCTTTCCAGGATTCCATCGGTTTCCGGGGCGATGGGCCAGACGGCGTCGCAGCGGCCGACCCAATCGCGCCAGACCGCCTCAGTTTCGTCTTGCTCACCGATGTCTACGACGTGCATTCGCTGCTTTTTGGGCAGGGGGAAACGATCGTCGCGTAAGACCCGCAATTCGATCGCCGCAGATTGTTCTTCATCCGTATCGTCCCCGGAACTCAGTGCGCAATGGCTTGCCGGCACCGCCAGCAGATCGTCCACCAGGGCGCGCAACATCAGTTCGCCTTCCTGGGCCAGTGAGGGCGAAACGGTTTCCCTGCGCATGCCGCCGCCAGTAATATATTCGAAAATCAAAACCTTCATCGTCTGTCTACCTCTCACCACGCATGGAAATCATACCAGTCATCGACCTGATGGGCGGGATCGCGGTTCACGCCAAACAGGGCCGCCGCGATTCCTATCGTCCCTTGCAAAGCCCCTGCTGCGCCAGCCCCGATCCATTTGACGTGCTGGCGGGCTATCTGAGTCTGAATTCCTTTCGGACCTTCTACATCGCCGACCTGGATGCACTGATGGGCAAAGGAAGCCAGGAAGGCGTGATCCACCGATTGCAGGATCGATACCCGGAACTGGATTTTTGGGTGGATGAAGGCTGCCCGATGGAAAATCGCCACTGGACTCCCATCATCGGCAGCGAATCCCTGCGAGTCAGTGATTGGGAAAGACTCAAGGGCAGGGGCGGCGATTGGATTCTTTCCCTGGATTTTTTTGATGACCGGCTGCGGGGTCCTGGCGAAATCTTGCGGGAACCTCAGGCTTGGCCGCAACGGGTGATCGTCATGAGCCTGAATCATGTCGGCAGTTTCGCGGGACCGGATGTGGCTAGGCTGGAGGGAATGAGGCATCTTGCGCCCGACCGAGGCATTATCGCCGCCGGCGGGGTGAGGCATGTCGGTGATCTGGAAAAACTGGAATCCCTAGGGATAGCAGCGGTGCTGACGGCCAGCGCCTTGCACGAGGGTAGATTGAAACCTTGGTTCGACTCTATGTTAGGCTTGCGAATCTCAAGAAAAAAGCGCGGTTAAGCGCTCTTTTCTTTGGATACCGGATTGACGCCGCTCCGACCCGCAGAGCAGCGTCAAGACCGCAACACTTAGTTGTGAGCGGCGAACGGATGACCTTCGCTTGCCTTTCTGGCAACGACGTCAACCGCCTTCGGCTCGCCGGCAACGGCGCGCTTGAGAGCCAGCTTGGTCGCTTCGTAGTTGTAGTCCTGAATCTTGGTGTCGTCCTCGGCCAGCCAGTGGATGAATACACCCACGCAAACGAACAGGTCGTCGGCTTCGTCGGCAGGAATGGTGCCGTCTTCGACGCAATCGGCAACAGCCATGGCGACGCCGCGCTGTGCCGGTCCGAACATCTGAACGGCCTGTTTGCCGGTCTTGATGGTGACTTTGTTGAACATGACGGTATTCGGCTTGCACAGCAGGTTCGGAGCAACGACTGCCAGCAAAGAGGTGAAACCATCTTTGTTGTTGGTCAGGGTGTTGGCGAACGCAGTTTCAGCGGCGCTGCCACGCGGTCCCAGGATCAGGTCGATGTGGGCGATTTCGTTACCGTCACCGCACAGAGCTTCGCCGACCAACAATTTGCTTACTTTTCCCATTGCTATCTCCTCTTGAGTAAAAAAAGAAAAAAACTTTTTAATTAATGACATTGCCATGTCCCCATCGAATTTCAAAAAACAATGTCCCTGTCACCAAGCCGCTTAACCTTTCGACCTCAAGGATCGGAAGAATGGAGCAGCTTTTCCAGGCGCACGGCCAAAAGGCAAGTCACCGTAAGATCTGCCGTCGTGCCTGGATTGATTCCGATGGACTTGAACTCGGCATCCACCTCGTGCAGAAGCCGAAGTACTCGTTCAGGCCTTTCGGAATCGAACAACGCCTGTTCGATCAGCGTCATTCTGTCTGTCACCATCCCAGTGAATCGTGTTCCGAACTTGCGTTCTATGTGGCTATCGGGGAATGCCTTGAGCAATCCTACAAACAACGCCACGGCCACCCATGCTTCATCGTCCCAAAGGGACAGCAGCTTATGATAACGTGGAATTGCGAAATCAAAAACATCTGGATAGGAATTGGTGTATTGCCAGGCGATGCGGTCACGTCCCTCGGCGATTCGCATGGCTTCCAGCAAGCTCACCCGGGGCGCCTCGCGCACATCCTGCTCCTGCGATTCACCCAGCCCGCCGGGGGAAGCCAGTCGGATGGCCTGGTAGACCCAATCGGCGTCTTGCCGTGATGTACTGCCCAGCACTACGCGCAGATTCTCCCGCAAGGATTGCGCCGGATGGCCGATCTGACCAGCCTGGATCAATGGCGCGGCCAAAAGGACGATACCCAGGTTGGTGTTGCAGCCGGCGACCTCCCGCGTGGCGCGGATGGCGTGAAAAATTTTTTCTCCCAAAGGCAGCGACGGATCACAAAGCGCAGCGGTGCTGGCTCGGGCGCTTCGGCGAAAATCCTCCACCGTCATGTCGTGACCTTCCGAATAGAGGCTGACATTGCCGGGTTTGAAGGCCCGCAATTCGCACTCGCACGCTTCCTGGTAGGCCTGTTCCAGTAATTCCCGAGGGATCGGCGTCATTGGGCCAGGATCCGGGTGGAAGCCGGTTCGATGGCGCACAGGGAAAGGAAATCATCCGCCAGCAAATCCGCGATGATCGCCTCGCTGACGCTTTGCAATCCTTTCCAGGCCGGCACGCTGTTGACCTCGATGACGGTATAGCGGCCCTGGGCATCACGGATGATGTCCACGCCGGCATAGGCCATGCCCACTGCCGTCACCGCCTCCTCCGCCAGCCGGCACAACAGCAGGTCATCCAGACGCGCCGGCTCGCATCGCCCGCCCTGGGCGACATTGTTGAGCCAGCTCAGACCGAAACGGCGCATGGCCGCCACCGTCTTGCCGTGGATCACGAAAACCCGAAAATCGTGGGATTGTTCGCCGCAATGGACGAAGCGCTGGAGATAGTAGATGCCGTTGCTCTCGGCAAGCCGTTCCAGATCTTCCGGTTTCTCATGGCGCTGCAAACCCTCACCCTGGGAGCCGAATAAGGGCTTGCTGACCACTTGGTGGCCTTTTTCCAACTCCCGCCTGGCGATGCTCAGCGCCTGCTCGCGGCTGTTCACCACCCAGGTGGCGGGAGTGGGAATACCCGCCTGCTTCATGAGAAAACTGGTCATACCCTTGTCCACGGTGCGCTCTAGGGCGCGGGCATCGTTATAGACCGGGATTCCCAGCCGTTGCAGCCCGTGCAGGATATCCAGGTAAAATGTCACCTGTTCCAGCGAGCCTCCCGGAATGCCGCGCACGAATGCACCATCCGGCAGTTTCGTTTCGAAGCCCTGCATGAGGATGGGCGGGCCGCCGCCATCCAGATTCAGGCTGCAGGCGGTGAGGGAAACATAAAGGGATTGAAATCCCCGCCCGGCGAAGGCGCGCTTAAGACGCGCCCCATGCCAGCCGGGATCGTCGGTGAAGATGGCGATGCGGCCGTAGGTATCGTGATTGGGTTCCAAAATGGAGAATCGAGCTTAAGAATACTAGGTTGGGTCTGAAAGTCGGGTTAAACCCTTGGAACGACGGACAAAATGCCAGAAGGTATGCTTTTTCATGGGCCTAACCCGAAAATCGTCACTCTCCGCCGAAAGAGCGTTCCAGCAATTCTTCATCCAGTTGGCCAGCGTGAAAGCTGCGACCCGAGTCGACTGCGGTGACGATGACCTTGGCCGGGCTGAACAGCATGGCGTCGATCTTGAAGAAGTCGTACTTGTATTCCTTGAACACTTGGGCGAAGGGTTTGCCATAGTCGCGGGAAACCGAGCTGGGCAGTTCGACGGCCAAAGCTTCCGCCGCCTCGTCGCCGCCTTTCACGAACAGATGCACCGTGCCGCCGAACAGGATGGCGTCATTGGTGCGGCCCATGGCTTCCACGAAATTCGGGTGCGAAGGAGGAACCGGGGCGGAGGCGATGCCGTCGATGATGTTTTCCAGAGGGAAGTGCAGGGAATGGGCTTTGTGCAGGGAGACTTCCAGTACTCGGGAGACCACCTGCATGCCGCCTGCCAGGCTGCTGGTCGGCGTCAGGATGACGTTGACATTGGCAGGATCGAGCTGGCAGGCATTGGCCACCTTGTCGATCAATTCCACCGGCGGCATCTTGTCCACTTCCAGGACGATGACGGTTTCGCCGCAGATGTCGTGATAAGCGAGTTCCTTATACAGATCCTCCACCGGAACCTCCACGCCGTCCTTGAGCTTGACCGCCAAAGCTCGAGCGGGGCCTGAGCCCAGGGCGTAGAAAGCGTCCTTATCCTCGCCGTGGGCCAGGCTCCAACCGGCATATTGGCTACCCAGGCAGGAAATGACCGGGTTGGTGGAATGCACATTCACCATGGTGGGCCAACGGCTGAACGGGCCTCCCTGGGTGATGGTGACAGTGCCTAAACCGCCCATGCAGATTTCCCCGATCAGCCGTCCGGCTTCCAGGCTGCCTAAAGTTTCGATGCCGGCGTCGATGAGGGTGGCGCCATTGACAAGCTGGCCGATTTTCAAGCGCAGCTTGTCGGCGTTGGCGATCAGATGTTTGACGATGGGAAGGGCGTGGGCGTTGACGCTGACTTGTTGGGGCATGTTTTCTATCCCGGATCTGGTTGGTGGAAAGCGTGATGGCGGATGTAACCGC
>JAQTSI010000015.1:0-2992 GCA_028711365.1 Methylococcaceae bacterium | reverse complement strand
TTGCTGGCCCTTGGGCCGTAATGCTGCACAAAGGCTCCCAGGCCGGGATATTTGCGCCAGGATTCGGTATATCGGCGCACCAGTCCGGCCAAGGGATGTTTTCCCGAATCTCGGTATGGCGCGGCGCGTAAATGATGCGGAAAGCGCGAACCGGGCCCGGTTCCTGCCGTTTTGAAGGCAATTCGCCCCGGCAGGCGGCGACATGCCTCGTCAACAGGCCGAATGGATAATCCTCATCATACAGCGCCATGGTGGCGCTGGGGCGGGGATTGATTTCCAGCACCCGGCACATGCCGCGCTCGAGCATGAAATCCAGGCTGTTGAGTCCGACCAGGCCGAGCGCTGCCGTCAGTTTCGCGATATATGAGCCGACTACCTCGCGTTGCCGTACACTCAAATCGGTCCGATTGATCGCCCCGGCGAATAAAAATGGCTGTTCGCCGTTGCAGCCGGTCGTCCATTGCGTATTGAAGCCGATGATCCTGGCCTCCTCGCCGTTCGCCAGGAACAGGGCGGAAAGGGCATCCCCCTCGATTCGCCGCTGGTAGTACGCTTCAGGCTCGGCGAGACGATTTTCGGCGAAGAAGCGTACACCCTTGCCGCCCTCGCCGCAACCGGGTTTGACCAGCCAGCCGCAGGTTTCCTGCGGTGGGGAAAATCGGGTTTGCGGATGGGGAATGGCTAGTTCGGCCAGCAGGCGGAAAAATTCACAGGGGGTCTTGACCCGGCGCAGGGTGGCGGGCGAATTGCCCAGCAGGGTGCGCCCTAGCGCCAGACGTTCCACCAGATCCGGTCGAGTGTCGATGCCGCTGCCGTAAATCAGGCCGATCTCCTTCCCGGCTGGGGCGAGGCGGGCTAGGGCGGCGAAAAGTTCGGCTTCATCGAATAAGCCAGTACTCAGTGCGTGAATCTGCGTGGCGTAGCGACGGGTGTCCGCATCCGCGAAGCCATCGATGACGCAAGTCCGAAAGCCGGCACGGGCGGCGGATTGCGCCAGCATCCGGGCGGATTGGGCAATCAGGAGCAAGGCTATTGCTCGGCTGGCGGGTTGGCAACAAAAGCAACGATGTATTTAACGATCGCGGCTCCAAAAATCATGGCAAGCAGCAAGAACCATAGGTGTCGGCGCAGCCTTGGATATTTGCTAAAAATCGCGGCGGTAATGGGGGAAGAAGAGCGATGGCGCTTACGCCTATGCCGCCTTCTTCCATGGCCATCATTTCCAGGCGAAGCCAATGGCTGTTTCAAACCGGGCACTTCGGCCATTCTCTCCGGCTCAGCTTCCTGGCTGCCGACCTGGCGATCCGCTGCATCGACCTTACCATCGCGCCGTGAGCCAATGAGTTGATTCAAGGATTCCACTCTTTCCCGCAGTTCTCTGAGTTCACCCGTTATGGCCGTTTCTTCCGCGGAATCTGTCGATTGCAAAGGTTCCTCTGCGACGGGGCCGTAAACCCTGTGAAGATCGACGGGTTGTATGCGGCAACGGCCTTGGCTGTCCTTATAGATCGATATTCTGCCTAATTGGATGGCCCTGAATATGGTCGATTTCGTCTTGCCCGTTGCCCTGGCGGCTTGCCCCAGCGTATACATGATTTTGCGAACCCTATCTTCTGACATGACTCTACTCAGCGCTTCAACCCACTCCGTGCCAATCTTCCGCGCGACGGGGAATGGCCGGAAATATCCCTTCGGCTGCGCCCGGGGGCGAGCGGATCGCCGGCTGAGCAAAGCCGGGATGGGATTAACCGGCTGATCGTCACCGCGCCAAGCATAAGGGTAATGAATCAGCGCTGTTTTAGGAAAATATTTTTTGGCAGCCAAGCTCGCCAAAAAGCTGGCTATCGCCGATTCCCATCCCGCACGATCGGTACCCAGTACCATGACGGATGACCCCCACTGAAAGCCGGATGTGCAACTCCCCGAGTCCGGTTGTGCGAGGGCGGCAAGACGTGCCGGAAAACCGGGATTCTCGCCGCTACTTTCCTGGTAGTCCAGTCATTGGGAAGTGCAGGAAATCGAGCCGGACGCTTTTTCCACCCATCTCACCATATCGGCCAGCGATTTGACGCACAGCTTTTCCGTGAGCCGCATCCGGTGGACTTTGATGGTCTGTTCGCAGGTGCCGAGTTCGGCTGCGATCTGCTTGTTGAGCCGGCCAGCGACCACGAGATCCAGGACTTGCCGCTCGCGCCGCGTCAGAGTGCTCAGACGGCACTTATTATTGAAATATCGATCAAAAGCAAGCGCGTCAGAGCCAAAAATGATGCAATCGCAGTGGGCAGGGGGATCAGGAAACTTTCAATGGGCGGGGGCAGGGGAAATCAGGAAGAAGGAAGCCTGCAGAGGGCGAAATAGCGGCTCTATCGCGTATTCCGCCGCATGAAAAATGTCTCGACTTTGACAGGATGGGTGGGAAAACCGAAAGCGGGTGATTGGGGGCGTTCCCAAGATGACGGAGGAGGCTTCCCCTGCGGTTGGGGAGGTTTCCCACATGAAAAAGTGTGCTTCCTCTGCAATTTAGGAGGCTTACAAAATGAAAGTGTAAGCTTCCTTTGCGATTTAGTAAGCTTACAAAATGACAGAGTAAGCTTCCTTTATGATTTTGGAAGTTTACAAAATGACAGAGGAAGCCTCCTTTGCGATTTAGGAAGTTTACAAAATGAAAGTGTAAGCTTCCTCTGCGATTTAGGAAGCTTACAAAATGAAAGTGTAAGCTTCCTTTATGATTTAGGAAGCTTACAAAATGACAGAGGAAGCTTCCTTTGCGATTTAGGAGGCTTACAAAATGACAGTGTAAGCTTCCTTTATGATTTAGGAAGCTTACAAAATGATAATGTAAGCTTCCTTTGCGATTTAGGAAGCTTACAAAATGACAGAGTAAACTTCCTCTGCGGCTTGGGAAACCGACAAAATGAGAGTGTCACTCTCCCGAATGATTTGGTAAGCTTCCCCCGTACACTGGGAAACCGATTCCGCGTTTCCGTAAAGT
>JAQTSI010000253.1:5347-7144 GCA_028711365.1 Methylococcaceae bacterium | reverse complement strand
ACGGCGGTGACGCCGGGCCGGGGTAATTTCAGCGTCGGCGTCGTCTATGGTTACACGCAAAAGGACCAGGTCAGGCGCGGCTCCGGCAGTACCGATCCGGGGGCATTCATTCACGGCAATACCGCCCAACCCAAGGCGCCCAGGGAGCAGCAGGTTCATCAGCAGGCCATCAATTTCAACTATTCGCCCACCGATGACCTTGCCCTTTTCGTGAACGTGCCCTGGTTTGAAAGAAGATCCGACACCCTGACGCAAACGGCACCGACCAAAACTATGCCAGGAAAGTTTGGAGAAACGATCACGGACGAGAATGGCATCGGAGACATTGCCCTAGAGGGCCGCTATAACTTATGGCGCAGCACCCGCTGGGATCAATTCGCGTCTCTGTTGCTAGGCACTACCTTGCCGACGGGGCATTTCGACGGTGAACTGGATACAAAGATAGATCCCGTTGCCAAAAGAAGGCTGATTTCCACTGCCACCGGGCCGGGGCTTCAGCAGGGCAAAGATACCGCGACCTTCACGGGCGGATTGCTTTACTCGCAGCGTTGGAAGGATTTCTGGCTACATACCTCGGCTCTCTATACCGTCAACCCGCAAAACGATAGCCACTTTGCGTTCGGCGATGTTGCCACGGTCGGCTTGGCCCTGCATTACACACCGGATTATAACCTGATGGTTGGTGTTGAAATGGACGCCAGCTACACCGAGAAAAATAAGGATCAGGGCTACAAAGTCGGTAATAGCGGTGGTACCCAGTCCAATCTGGCCGTGGTCTTCGACTACCGGTTCCTCAATGCCTTGGGAGGAAATTTCAAGTTGCGTGGATCGGTCGGATTACCGATTTATGAAGATCTGAATTTCCAAAATGCCGTTAATGCCAAAGGTAAGCCGTTTCAGCAGGTGCAACTAGGCGAGGGTTTCTTTGGCAATCTGGCCGTGCAATGGACCTTCCGTAGCGCGCCGAATTACTGATCCTTGGGCTTTGCGAAATGCCGAGACCGCAATATACTTCGAAATACCCATTCCTTCGAGATAAAACTGATGAAAAAAATTGTCCTCTTCCTTGCCGCCACCCTGGCTACGCCTTTGCTTCACGCCGAGGAGCCCAAGCCCGCCCCCAACGGCATTACCCTTCCGGAAGGTTATAAGAATTGGCGGCTGATCGCCGTTTCCCAGCGTACGGAGAACCAGACCCAGCGCGCGATCCTGGGCAACGACCTGGCCATCGAGGCGGCGCGCGCCGGCAAGACCCATCCCTGGCCTAATGGAGCCATCCTGGCCAAGCTGAGTTGGAAGCAGAAGAATAGCGATAAATTTCCTACCGCGGTGATTCCCGGCGAATTCGTCCAGGCCGACTTCATGGTCAAGGACGATAAAAAATTCGCCGCCAGCGGCGGTTGGGGCTACGCCCGCTGGTTGGGAATGGAGCAGAAAGTCTATGACAAACCTGATATTGCCCAGGAATGCCTCGGTTGCCATGGATCGGTCAAAGATCAGGATTACGTCTTCACCGCACCGGTGAAACTGCCCTGATATCCCACGACTGCCCGGCTATCTTGGCCGGGCAGTCGTGCGGTCAGTGGCGGCTTGCCGATCAGGACAAGCTGATCGGGAATCGTCCAGCCGTCATTCAAAACTCTCTGTCCAATAGTTCCACCCAATGCTTCACCGGCACCTGGCTTCCGCTCTGCAGATGGGTGAGACAGCCAATATTGGCGGTGGCGATCAGTTCGGGCCCAGGCGCTTGCAGGGATTCCAGCTTATCCTGCAAAAGCCTGCGGGAGAGATCGGGCT
>JAQTSI010000253.1:0-5337 GCA_028711365.1 Methylococcaceae bacterium | reverse complement strand
TAGGTTCCCGCCGAGCCGCAACAGAGATGCGGATTGACGACCGGAGTCAACTCGAAGCCCAGCCGGCTCAACAAGGTTTCTACCGCACCGCCCAGTTTTTGGCCATGTTGCAGGGAGCAGGGGGATTGGAAAGCGATCCGACGCCGGTCCTTGGTCCTTAAGGGGGCAATATCTTCTTTCGCCAGCACTTCCACCAGATCCAGGGTCTTGACGGAAATCCGCGCGGCTTTTTCGGCATAAAGCGGATCATGTTGCAAGACCTCGGCGTATTCCTTCACCGTCAAGCCGCAGCCGCTGGCGGTCATGACGACGGCTTCGAATCCCTGTTCCAGATAAGGCAACCAGGCATCGATGTTACGCCGCATGAATCCCATTCCTTCCTCATGGGCGGACAAGTGATAGCTCACCGCTCCGCAACAACCGGCCTCAGGGGCGCGAATCAGGCTGATTCCCAGACGGTCCAGCACTTTGGCGGCGGAAGCGTTGATGGAAGGCGCCAAAACCGATTGCACGCAGCCTTCCAAAACCAGCATCTTGCGGGCATGACGGGGTGCGGGCCAGGCTTGCGGGGCAGAGATGTTCCTGTGCGCCGAGGGCATCAGGGGCCCCAACAATCCAGCCATCTTGAGCAGTGGTGCGAAACGCGCAGGATAAGGCAGGATCGATCGCAAGCTCCAGCGGATCAGCCGATCCAGCACCGGCCTGCTTAACCGTCGCTGCGCCAGTTCACGGCCGATGTCCAGTAGCCTTCCGTAGCGCACCCCGGAGGGGCAGGTGGTTTCGCAGGAACGACAACTCAGACAGCGGTCCAAGTGCAATTGGGTTTTGGCGCTGATGGCCTGGTTCTCCATCATCTGCAGCATCAAATAGATGCGCCCGCGCGGCCCATCCAACTCATCGCCCAGCAGTTGATAGGTGGGGCAGGTAGCGGTGCAGAAACCGCAATGGACGCAATTGCGCAGAATCGCATCCGCTTCCCGGCCTTCGGGTGTGTTTCGGAAAGGCTCGGCCAGATGGGTTTGCATTGATCACATGCCTTCGTACATACGACCTGGGTTGAAAATGCCCTTGGGATCGAAAGCTTTCTTCAGCTTGATATGAATTTGTTTCAAGCCTTCCGGCAAAGGCTGGAATACCCGATCGGCTTTTTGCCGGGAACGAAACAGAGTGGCATGGCCGCCCGCCCGGCTTGCCGCCGTGAACAGGGATTCGGCGGGGGCGTCGGTTTTCAGCCAGCGCAAGGCCCCGCCCCAGTCGATGAAATAGGATCCTGGCAGATTCGACGAGGCGGGAGCCAACGAAAGCCGCCAAAGATCGTCCTTTCCGGCGAAGAAGGGTAAACGCTGCTCCCGCAGGTCGGCCCAGAATTCAGCCCCGTTGCTCAAGGCTTCGCCGCCCAGCTTTTCCCTGCTGGTCTTGATGGCCGAACCCGAACCGGATAGCCGCAAGTAGAGTCGTTTGCCGTCGTGACAAGACGCCGACAAGGGCCAGTTTTGTCCTGCCCAGCGGTTCATGGCTTCCAGCGCTTTCTCGGCTGGCAGTTCGAATACCGAGGTTTCCTCCACTTCCGGTTTGGGCAGCACCTTCAGGGAAATCTCCAACATCGGCCCCAAGGTTCCCAGAGCCCCAGCCATCAACCGGGAAAGGTCGAAACCGGCGACGTTCTTCATCACCCTACCACCGAAGGAGAGGATTTCCCCCCGCCCATTCAAGAGCTTGACGCCCAGGATGAAGTCGCGCACCGCACCGGCGTAAGGCCTCCGCGGCCCCGACAGACCGCAGGCGACGGTCCCTCCCAAAGTGGCATTGGGCCCGAAATAGGGCGGCTCGAAGCCCAGCATCTGTTTTTTCTTCGCCAACTCCGCCTCGATGATGGCAAGGGGAGTGCCCGCCCGGGCAGTGATCACCAATTCTGTCGGTTCGTAGAAGACGATGCCTCGATGGCCGGCAAGCTCCAGATCCTCACCTATGATGCGACGACCGTAAAAGGCCTTGCTTCCTCCTGCGACGATGTTCAGTGGCGTGCCTGTGCCGGCGGCATCCAGCACCCGATCACGCAGTGATTCGCTCAAATCTTGGTTTTGCACCTGGGCATCTTCCTTCACGTGGATAGTCTTGATTAGCTGCAAAATTCATCATGGCAGAGCAAATGATGAGCGTGCGCACTATAATAGCTTGAAATTTAAGTCCAGCGTTCACCGTGGAGACGGCTATCACCAACCTCGCCCGCTATATCGCCCCCGGCTTGTTCCTGATCGGCCTGCTGATCTTGACCTTTCGAGTCCTCGAGCATTTCATCATTCCCGTCGGCTGGGCAATCATTCTGGCTTACGTCACCTGGCCCTTGCATCGCCTGGTTCAAAGAGCCTGTGGCGGCAAGGATACGCCAGCGGCCCTACTTACTACGCTACTTCTGACTTCGGTCATCGTCATCCCGCTGGTCTGGGCCAGTTTCCTGTTGCAGATCGAAATCGTCGAGATCTATCACAATTTGCCGCGGTGGCTGGACAAAAAACCCGCCCTGCCGGATTTTGCCGTAAATATCCCTTATATGGGTCGAGAACTGGAGCGCCTATTCGAGCAGGCTGACACCCTGCGCGAATTGTTGCGTGACCGGGTTCTACCCTGGGCGCAGCAGTATTCCGGTCAATTCCTCAACCTGCTGGGAGACGTGGGGTATAACGCGGCCAAGCTGGGTTTCACCCTGTTGACCGTGTTTTTCTTCTATCGCGAAGGGCCCGAAGTTATCGGGCAGGTCCGCAAAGTATTGTGGACCCTGCTCGGGGACCGTTCGGATGGCTACATCACCACGACGGAGGAAATGGTCAAAGCCGTGGTTTACGGTATCGTGCTCACCGCCATCGCCCAGGGAACCCTGGCTGGGTTAGGTTATTGGGCAGTGGGGTTAAGGGCACCCATCCTGCTTGGCCTGGTGACGATGTTCTTTTCGATGATTCCCTTCGGAACACCGTTGGTCTGGGTATCGGCAAGCCTCTGGCTGCTGGCGAACGATCAGCACTGGGCCGGCATTTCCCTCGCTTTATGGGGATCGCTGGTGGTCAGTTGGGTGGACAACATCATCCGCCCCCTGGTCATCAGCGGCGCGACGCGCATCCCGTTCTTGCTGGTGTTTTTCGGCGTCATCGGCGGCCTTGCCAATTTCGGCTTCATCGGCCTGTTCTTCGGACCGGTCGTATTGGCCATCAGTTTCGCGGTTTGGCGCGAATGGCTAGAACATCAGATCCTGCCAGAGGAGGATAGCAAGCTATGAACAGCGTTTTTTGTCCCGGAATATCGAATCCTGCCGAAATCGTCATTGACCAGGCGGAGATAATTCTGTAATATTTGCCAAATCGATGGTTTGCGGTTCCTCAGCAAAACAAACGGGGTATAGCGCAGTCTGGTAGCGCGTCTGCTTTGGGAGCAGAATGTCGGGGGTTCGAATCCCTCTACCCCGACCAAGAAGCGCTTGTAGCTCAGCCGGATAGAGCATCGGCCTTCTAAGCCGAGGGTCGCAGGTTCGAGTCCTGCCAAGCGCGCCATTATCGCAAGTACAGTGGTGACCGTAGCTCAGTCGGTAGAGTCCCGGATTGTGATTCCGGTTGTCGTGGGTTCGAGCCCCATCGGTCACCCCACATTCAGGGCCATTAGCTCAGTTGGTAGAGCAGCGGACTCTTAATCCGTTTGTCGTAGGTTCGACCCCTACATGGCCCACCAAGTAAATCAAAGGCTTACCCGGTTATCCGGGTAAGCCTTTTTTCTTGGGGACATGCCGGGGACATGTTTGAAGGAACCTCATGTCCCTGTAACGCGCCACATAGTTTGATTCTCAATGCCACATGGTTTGATACAAATTTTTCCTGTCACCGACCAGGATATAAACCGTCTTCTAATTCCATTTGCTAGGCGATTTAGGCAAACACCGCCGTCAAACCTCAAACATAAAATCCGGCAACGCGGGAGCGGATGCGGAAAGATTGTTCGAGCCATGCAGGATAAAACCTTGTTTGCAACCGCTTTCGTCGATCCCGAAATGGAAACCGTGGCATGGGCAAACGGGGCCGACCTTGCCCCCGAATTCTTGCTTGATCTGCTTCACCGGCAAGGGCAACAAGCGGCATGAATCTGAATTTTTAGGAACCGGCAAGAGGAAAATAAAACCCCGTCACACCCTCTTTGGGGCACGGCCCTTCGTTCCTCTTCGCATCTATGACACTGGGATCGCCCCTCAACTGGGTCCGGGGGATTATCGTTGCCTTAGCGCTCGTTGTTCTCATCATCGGGGCCATTCTGTACATCCTCTCGGCCGGCGACAGCAAACAGGCCGAGAAAGGCAAAGACGCCATGAAGGCGGCTATGATCGGCTTGGCCATTGGGGTGGCGGCCCCGACCTTCCTCAAGGAATTGGCGGGCATCCTCGAGTGGAAGGGTGAGGTCAAGGCCCTCTCGGGGGCACCGGCCCTGTCGCAGATTCTCCTCAACACCCTCAGATTCCTCCTCGGCATCACCGGAGTGATCGCCATCATCATGTTCGTGGTCGGGGCCTTGGCCTACCTGACGGAGGCTGGCAATGAGAACCAGCTTGACACGGCCAAGGACATGGTGAAGTACGCGGCCATCGGGGTGACGGTGGCTTTTGCCGCCCTGGTCATCGTGACCCAGATTGCGACGCTCATCACCGGCTGAGTGCCATATGCTCACAAAATGTAGAATAAAAAGAAGCAGGCTTTCCGTTGGATAGCCTGCTTTTAATTCTTTTCTCCCACTATTTACACTTGTAAATTGAGAGAGCAAATTTCCCAGAGCCTCTGAGGAATTTGTATTCCCCGAACTCCTTTGTCGTATAGACGTTTAGACCGACAGAGAGGGTCTTCCCCCCCGTTAGACTGACACCATCAAGGAGAAATCGGTAACCGTCGCCAGTTGTTTCAACGAGGGCACCAAATCGTTCTGATGGAATCGGCGCTAGATTCGGGCTTTTTCCCGGTGGATACGTCACTTGATTGCTCGGATCATCTGGCGTTCCGATATAGTGTCCTTGGGTATCAATGGTGGAGTACCCATCGTCAGGACGAGTGTGGTTTCTCTGTCCTGTTGCTGTGATAAACCACTCTCCTGGAGGAAGCGTCACGATAGGCGTCCAAAAATCCTTTTTCGGATCCGGTTCGTAGGTATACGACTTCCAGAAGGTACATCCTGCGGGAACGTCATTACTCCCTTATCCCCCCAATAATGACTACACTTAGGGTCGTGATGGCGAATCGGGTAGGAGGGTGTCATGAACCGAAGAATCCGCATCCAGCGTTTTGTCCCCCAAGATCGGGAGCGATGGCAGAA
>JAQTSI010000252.1 GCA_028711365.1 Methylococcaceae bacterium | reverse complement strand
GGAGTGAACGAACCGCTGGTGTTCCGGTTGTCATGCCAATGGCATTGCCGGGTAGCTATGTTCGGACAGGATAACCGCTGAAAGCATCTAAGCGGGAAGCCCCTCCCAAGATGAGATCTCCCTGGGACCTCGAGTCCCCTGAAGGGCCCTGGAAGACCACCAGGTTGATAGGTGGGGTGTGGAAGCGCAGTAATGCGTGTAGCTAACCCATACTAATTGCCCGAGAGGCTTGACCATATAACACCCAAACCGTTTGGACAGGCGCAAGCCTGATAACCCAGGACGGCTGACTTCCGCGAACCGTGTACGTTTTCCAACCCTCCTTTCTCGAAGAGAGAGGAAACAAAGGTGAGGGTTGAACCCTCGCCGAATCGCTCAATCGAGCAACCAGTTTTGCCTGGTGGCCAGAGCGAGCGGGCACCACCCGATCCCATCCCGACCTCGGAAGTGAAACCGCTTAGCGCCGATGATAGTGTGGACCCCCATGCGAAAGTAGGGAACTGCCAGGCTCTTAATACCCAAACCCTCTGCAATTGAGTTCGCAGGGGGTTTTTATTTTGCGAGAAAATCTATTTCCGGATCTCCTCGATGAAAGACTATCTGCTCATCCTGGTCGGCACCACACTGGTGAATAACTTCGTGTTGGTGAAATTCCTGGGTTTATGTCCTTTCATGGGCGTATCGAGGAAACTGGAAACCGCGATGGGCATGGGGTTGGCGACGACTTTCGTGCTTACGCTGTCTTCGGTGTCGAGCTATTGGGTCAATGAACACCTGCTGGTGCCGCTGGGATTGGAATACCTGCGCACCATCACCTTCATCGTCGTCATCGCCGTGGTGGTGCAGTTCACCGAAATGGTCGTGCGCAAGAGTAGCCCCTTGCTTTATCAGGTGCTGGGCATCTTTTTGCCGTTGATCACCACCAACTGCGCCGTTCTGGGCGTTGCTTTGCTCAATATCCAATCACAACATGGCTTCATCGAATCCTTTCTTTATGGATTCGGCGCGGCCTTGGGATTTACCCTGGTCCTGGTGCTATTCGCCGCGGTGCGCGAGCGGGTGGACGTGGCCGATGTTCCTACGCCTTTCAAAGGCAACGCCATCGCCTTGATTACCGCCGGCCTGATCTCCATGGCTTTCATGGGTTTCTCCGGTTTGGTCAAAGGCTGAGCCGGGTTTTTCATGTTGGCAATTCTCGCCGTTTGCACTTTATTTGCCGTGTTCGGCCTGGTACTGGGGTATTCGTCCATCCGCTTCAAGGTCGAGGGCGATCCTTTGCTGGACAAGATCGATGCCATCCTGCCGCAGACCCAGTGCGGGCAGTGCAACTACCCGGGCTGTCGGCCTTACGCCCAGGCCATCGCTAATGGCGAGGCCGACATCAACCAATGTCCACCCGGCGGCGAGGAAGGCGTCAAGGCTCTGGCCGATCTGCTGGGGGTGGAAGCGAAGCCGTTGAACGCGGTTGCGGGCGTGGAAAAAGCCAAGGCCGTTGCCGTCATCGACGAGCAGAAATGCATAGGCTGCACCCTGTGCATCCAGGCCTGTCCGGTGGACGCCATCCTCGGCGCGGCCAAGCATATGCACACCGTCATCGCTTCGGAATGCACCGGCTGCGAACTGTGCCTGCCGCCCTGCCCGGTGGATTGCATTGATTTGGAGCCGGTCAAGGAATCCCTGGCTACCTGGCAATGGCCCTTCCCCGAGAACAAGGTACACTGAGGTGTTTAAACTCTGGTCATTCCCCGGCGGCATTCACCTCGACACCCACAAGGAAGAATCCTGCCGCGCACCACTGCAATTTGCCCGGTTGCCCAAGGAACTGATTTATCCATTGCTGGGGCGCGGCGGCTTGAATTCCAAACCCATGGTCGAACCCGGAGAACGGGTGTTGAAAGGACAGGTCATCGCCCGCGACGACAGTCCGATGAATCCGCCCATCCATGCCGCCACGTCCGGCAGGGTGCGGGCTATCGAACAGCGTCCATTGCCGCACCCTTCGGGCCTGCCGGATCTGTGCATCGTCATCGATGCCGACGGAAAGGACGAAGCGATCGAATTCGAGGGCCTGGCCGATTATCGCGGACAGGGGCCGGAAGCATTGCGCGCGCGCATTCACGAAGCCGGCATCGTCGGCCTGGGTGGGGCGGCTTTCCCGACCTCCGTCAAGCTCGATCCCGGCGAGCGCCGCCATATCGACACCCTGGTGCTGAACGGCGCCGAATGCGAGCCTTACATCACTTGCGACGACAGCCTGATGCGCCATTGCCCGGGCGAGGTGCTGGGGGGGGCGAAAATCCTTATGCACATCCTCGGCGTAGCGCGCTGCCTGCTGGGCATCGAAAACGACATGCCCGAAGCCATCGCCGCCCTCGAAGCCGAGCTCCTGCAAGGAGAGTATCCCGGCATCGAGATCGTCCCGGTAACGGCGGTCTATCCCACCGGCGGGGAGAAGCAGTTGATCAAAGTCCTGACCGGGCGGGAAGTGCCGGCTAATGGCATTCCCGCCGACGCCGGCGTGGTGTGTCAGAACGTGGCCACGGCGGCGGCCATTCACAAGGCCATCATCCATGGCGAACCGCTGATCTCCCGCATCGTCACCGTCACCGGTTTGGGCATCCAACGGCCCCAAAACTTGCTGGTACGCATCGGCACGCCGATCGCCGAACTGGTCGAACAATGCGGTGGCTACACCGAATCCGCTCAACGGCTGATCCTGGGCGGCCCCATGATGGGCCTTGCCCTACCCATCGACGAACTGCCCATCATCAAATCAGCCAATTGCATCCTCGTCGCCAGCGGGATAGAAATCATCGGCGAAAAACAGGCCATGCCCTGCATACGCTGCGGCGAATGCGCCAACGCCTGTCCGGTCAACCTGTTGCCGCAACAGTTATACTGGTATAGCCGGGCGGATAACCTGGAGCGGGTGCGGGATTACCAACTGGCCGACTGCATCGAATGCGGCTGTTGCGATGTCGTCTGCCCCAGCCATATTCCGCTGGTGCAGTATTTCCGCTCGGCCAAGAGCAAGGTGGCGGCGAAGGAGCGCGAGCGCAAGAAAGCCGATCACGCCCGCGAACGCTTCGAATCGCGTCAGGCGCGTAAGGAAAGGGAAAAACTGGAAAGGGCCGAGAGCGCGCGACGGAAAAAGGAATTGCTGGAAAAGATCAAGGATAGCCACATGTGAGGACACTGCCTGAGTCCGAATCCAAACTCACAAACCACGGTTGGATGGATAATGCCGAAGTCGACCATTACCTACTGGAATCCCTTGAGCCCTGAAAATATCGGCCAATGGAAACCTATCGAGGGCCTCGAAGAGATGGCCGAAGCATTGACCCTGAGCATCGACGACGAAACGGGTGAATATACCCGTTTGACCCGGTTCCATCCCGGGGCCGATACGACGGCTTGGGGCGGAAAAAGCCACCCTTATCCGGAGGAGGTCCTCATTCTCAGCGGTCGCCTCTACGATCAGGCTTTCAATATGTGGCTGGAAGCCGGGTACTACGCCAGCAGGCCACCAGGAGAGATTCATGGCCCGTTCAAGACGGACGTGGGTTGTGTCGTCCTGGAATTATCTTTCCCCAAGCGTCTTGGTTGACCTAACCGGCCTGAGCATCACCGCTTTCGGCCAAGCCCAGAAAATCTGAAAACATGCGTTTTTCCACTGCCCCCTCGCCTCATCTCGCCCCGCCGAACAGCGTCAGCCTCATCATGCTGCAAGTATTGGCCGCTCTGGTGCCGGGCATCATCGCGCTGGCCTGGCAATTCGGGCCTGGCGTGCTCATCAATATTCTCATCGCCCTGATTACGGCGGAAATGGCCGAAGCGGGGGTATTGCGCCTACGCCAGCGACCGGTCCTCTCCGCATTGAGGGATTACAGCGCCGTACTCACCGCTGTTTTGCTCGCAGTTTCTCTGCCGCCTTTGGCACCCTGGTGGCTCACCGCGTTCGGCACATCGTTCGCCATCGTCATCGCCAAGCAGCTTTATGGCGGGCTGGGTTACAATCCCTTCAATCCGGCGATGGTGGGCTATGCCGTGTTGCTGATCTCCTTCCCCCGCTACATGACCGCCTGGTTGTCGCCGATCGACCTGACCAGTGCCGTCCCCGGTTTCGCCGATACTCTGGCGTTGATTTTCCAGCAGGGAAGCTCGCAGTCCTTCGACGGTCTGGCCCAGGCCACGCCGCTGGATACTTTCAAGACCCAACTGGGTCTGGCCAGAAACGTAGATGAAATCCAGTCGGCCGGCATTTTTGGCGCATTGGCCGGACAGGGCTGGCAGTGGGTGAATGTCTGGTATCTGGTGGGCGGCCTGTGGATGTTGCACCGGGGCGTGATTGCCTGGCAGATTCCCGCCGGTTTCCTGGGCGGATTGTTTCTGATCGCCCTGCTGTTTTTCATGTTCGATCCGGCCACCCATCCGACCCCGCTGTTTCATCTGCTCGGCGGCGCGACCATGCTGGGGGCTTTCTTCATCGCCACCGATCCGGTCACCGCCTCGATCACGCCGCGCGGAAGGCTGATTTACGGTTCGTTCATCGGCCTGCTGGTTTTCATCATCCGCAGTTGGGGCGGTTATCCGGACGGCGTGGCTTTCGCCGTGCTGTTGATGAATCTGGCCGCGCCGACCCTCGATCATTACACCCGTCCCCGCGTCTATGGGCATAGCCGATGAAGCCGCGTGTGATTCAACGTGATGCCTTTCGAATGGCGTGGGGAGGGAGAGGGGCTTACCAGACACGACGTGAATACATCCCTGTAGACTCGACGATGGCTTCCCTGCCATCGATGGTCTTGCAATCCCCACGCCCTCCCCACGATGGCATCACTTTGAATCACACCCGATGAAACCGCCCGTCAAAACCATCGTCTCTGCCGCCGCCATTCTCGGCCTGTTCTCCGTGCTGGGAACGGGGTTGGTGTCGCTGGTGCATGAAAACACCCGCACGCGCATCGCGGAAAACCAGCGCCAGAGCTTGCTGCACAGCCTGCAGAATCTGGTTCCCGCAGAAGATTACGACAATGATATCCTCGCCGACGCCATCGAAGTCGGCGATCCGGAATTAGGGACCAAACCGGTGGCGGTCTATCGTGCCAGGAAGTCCGGGCAAGCCGTCGCGGCCGTGCTCTCACCCACTGCCCCGGACGGTTATAACGGCGAAATCCGCTTGTTGGTGGCAATCAAGGCGGACGAGAGTCTGGCCGGGGTGCGGGTGCTCGCCCACAAGGAAACGCCGGGGTTGGGCGATCCCATCGACGAAAACAAATCCCCCTGGATCTTAGGCTTCACCGGATTGTCGCTGAACAATCCGCCCGAAATCGCCTGGAAGGTGAAGCGCGACGGCGGCGCGTTCGATCAGTTCACCGGCGCCACCATCACCCCCAGGGCGGTGGTGAACGCCGTGCGCAAGACCTTGGCCTATTTCGCCGCCAACAAAGCGGCGCTGTTTTCGCAGCAGGCACAAAGCGGGGTGGATTCGCCGGTGGAAGACGAATGATATAATTTGGCTTTACAGACATGAAAATGTTTCGTTAAACTCCTGTCCATGGACAAGCATTGGAAAAATTTTCTCGATGGCGCAAGACAGGTTCTGGTCCTTTGGCCGGGCGATGACTATTTGCGTCCTCAACATGATGGCTTCCTGACGGACTATCGTAATTTGCGCGGCGATAGCGGACGAGTCACCAAGGGCTTGCGGGAAACGCTCAAACAGCAAAAGCATGGCAAAACACACGACCGCAAATCTGCGTGAGCGTGACAAAGAGCTGACCCTTCAGCAGCACGATACCGACTCTCCTCTCATTCCGGTCGCTCAGATCGAGCGCTTGCACCAATTCCGCCCCGACTTGGTCGATTGGATCGTCAAGCAAACGCAAATCGAAGCCGAACATCGCCGTTCGGAAGACAAGCGCATCAACACCTTCGTTTTCGTCGAACGCCTGATCGGACAGATATTCGCCCTGTTGATCGGTTTGGCCGGGATCGTGGGCGGCGTCTATGCCGCCGTCAATGGGCAGGCCTGGGCAGGGGGCACCATCGCCAGTTTGGCGATTACCGGCCTGGCCGTGGTGTTTCTGACCGGACGGCGCGGCAAATCCAATTAGTTTCCCGCAAGATCCAACTCAAGCCCATGAACCTCGAACCTTACCGCAAGATCGCTTTCGACGGTCTTTGGAAAAACAACCAGGCCCTGGTCGCCTTGCTTGGGCTCTGCCCTCTGTTGGCGGTGAGCAATTCGGTGGTCAACAGCCTGGGGCTGGGATTGGCCACCACCGTCGCCCTGCTGTTCTCCAATTCCATCGTTTCCCTGATCCGCAACCGGGTCAGCCACGAGGTGCGCCTGCCGGTGTTCGTGCTGGTGATCGCCGCCAATGTCACCGTCATCGAATTGCTGATGAACGCGTTTTTCCACGATCTGCACAAGATCCTCGGCATCTTCATCCCGCTGATCGTCACCAACTGCGCCATCATCGGCCGCGCCGAGGCTTTCGCTTCCCGCAACACCGTAGGCAAATCCCTGGCCGACGGTTTCTTTACAGGGACGGGCTTCACCCTCGCCTTGGTGGCTTTGGGTGCGCTGCGCGAGATCATCGGCACCGGAACCCTGTTCGCCAAGGCCGATCTGATGTTCGGCGACGTCGCCAAAAATTGGTCCATCGAGGTCTTCCACGATTATGGCGGCTTCCTGCTCGCCATCCTGCCGCCCGGCGCCTTCATCGGCTTGGGGCTGATCATCGCCGTCAAGAATGTGCTCGACGAACGCGCGGCACAGGCGGTGAAAGTCCTGTAGAAGCTTGGACAACGGCTTCATCGTTGTCCAACGGAGCTTCAAAAATTGCGGATTGCGAAATGCGGATTGCGGAGGAAGAACAAGCCGTAGCGCTTCCTCAATCATCAATCCACAATCTGTTAGTGTGGGATAATCGGCCCATCATTCAATTCTGCTCTTACTCAACCGCATGAACACGAAAAGAAAAATTCTCGTCACCAGCGCCTTGCCCTACGCCAATGGCCACATCCACTTGGGCCACTTGGTCGAGTACCTCCAGACCGACATCTGGGTCCGCTTTCAGAAACTCCGGGGCCGGCGGTGCATCTACATCTGCGCCGACGACACCCATGGCACAGCCATCATGATCCGCGCCCGACAGGAAGGCCGGTCCGAGGAAGAAGTGATCGCCGAGATGCAACAGGCCCACGTGGCCGACTTCGCCCGCTTCGATATCGAATTCGACAACTACG
>JAQTSI010000251.1 GCA_028711365.1 Methylococcaceae bacterium | reverse complement strand
GATCAACCGATCAAGTTCTTCCTTATCGTAATCACTAAGCGGAGATACTGTTTTGAGTTTCATGGCTTTGACAAAAAGCTAAACACATAGTTTATCATATATAATATTAAATATGCAAACCTACTTAGCACCACACAAGTGAGAGAGATAAAAAATAGCACTTGAGGCCTATTCAGTATGCCGAGTATAAACAAAGCCAAACATAGTACATAGAAGACCAATTCCGTTTCAAGAGTCCAATAATGCCCCATTATCGGAACGGTATCGAACAGGCTCGGCGTCATGGTTAAGCCGACAAGAGCGACTTTGGCGCTAATGGGCTTATCAAACAGCCACCATACGCTCACCAGCCCCAATGGAACGGATAGCCAATAAGCCGGGAATAACCGGAAAAACCTCCGGATCAAAAAATTCATGCCTCCTTTAATGACATTCCCGCTCAGACTTTTACAGATTACAAATCCGCTAATGGAAAAGAAAAGAACGACCCCTATACGCCCAAAATCCACCGTCCTCGCCATATCATACAAAAATCCGCCAGATTCCCTGGTCTGCGGGGAAAGGCCCACAAAAACCTCGGCAACATGCATCCACACCACCAAAATCACGGCGATACCGCGCAGAGAATCAATGTGTGAAAGTCGAGAATCCAAGCGTATCTTCTCCACCGACATGTCCGATAACATACAATCCTTACCGATTGAGCCGTTTCGTGAGTCACGAAAAAACCCGTATCCTAGACTTCATCCTCGACCTTGGGACAGGTTTCCGGAAGGAATATTATCGTTTATTAGATATCGGAAACCATTTTAGAACGCAGTAATGTATTGGCATTCTGTCTAGTTTCCGAGTAATGTCTATTAAACCACCCCAGTTTTATTCAACGAAGCCGCCAGCGCAGGCATCGATATCTGAGTGAGTTTTTACTCATCACCCCTGCTGGGGAATGGGGCGATTTTTCTGCACTTTTTTAACTTGCGTAGCCCCTATACGCCAAGAGCATCGGCAACAAAACAAATCCCCCTGATGGGGGATTAGGATCGAACTCTCATACCGAGCATTTGCCGGGAGATTACGGCTAAGTTTTCCCCATCCCTGCCGGCCCATTCCCCGCCAATGGCATATCATTGCTTTTGATAATATACATACCCGCGCTGGGCGGACGCCCAAGTCCGGCATGGCTTAGCCTCAAGTAGTCTACCCTAGGAACGAAAGCCCTTGAACATCCGGCAAGCTTGCCAGGGCTTGGAGCAGCAACCTGAGCCTCAATGCTGTTGAAATAAGCTCTTGGCTCGTCTTTCCGGCAGGGAATGCCGGAACCCAGACTCCATGGATGGCGGCCGGAGTAACGTCCCTGTCGACTGGATACCGGCAATCCATGCCGGTATGACGGCTTAATTCAACAGTATTGAACCTGAGCCTCCCCTACCGGAGGCGCTACACCCAATGGTCGCGGTATTCGCCGAGTTGTTCCGCCGTCAGCAGGAATACACCATCTCCGCCACGCTCGAAATCGATCCAGCAAAAGGGCACACCGGGATAAGCATATTCCAGCGCCTCGGCACTGCTGCCCACCTCGACGATGAGAATTCCGTCCGGCTTCAAATGGGACTCCGCCTCGCGCAGGATACGACGCACGCAATCCAGACCGGTTTCACCGGATTCCAGCCCCAACCGTGGCTCGGCATGGTATTCCAAAGGCAGGCTGTCCCATTCCTCGCGGTTGACATAGGGGGGATTGCTGACGATGAGATCGTAGCGCTTGCCTTGCAATTCCTCGTACAGATCTGACTGGACCGCCCGCACCTGGACTTCGACTTCGTGCTTTTCGATATTGAATTGAGCGACTTCGATCGCTTGCGAAGAGATGTCCACCGCATCCACATCGGCATCGGGGAAAGCCATGGCACAGGCAATGGCGATACAACCGGAACCGGTGCACAGATCCAGGATATCCGCGACCTCGTCCGGACGATCGATCCACGGGCTGAACCGCCCTTCGATCAACTCGGCGATGGGCGAACGCGGCACCAACACCCGTTCGTCCACATAAAACGGCAGGCCGCAGAACCAGGCTTCGTGGATAAGGTAGGCTGCGGGCTTGCGCTCTGCGATACGGCGTTCGATCAGGCCGAGCACTTCCAGGCGCTCATCCGGCGTCAACACGCTGTCGAAATAGCCGGCGGGTAAACCATGGGGTAAATGCACGGCATGAAGCACCAAGGCGGCGGCTTCGTCGACGGCGTTGGAGGTACCGTGACCGAAAAATAGCCTGGCATGGTTGAAACGGCTGGCGCCCCAGCGGATGTAATCGCGGAGGGTGGCGAGATGCTGAGTGACGGATTCGGATAGGTGCATGACTCGTTCCTTGCGGGTTGATGCAAGCATTTTATCCTAAAACCGCAAGGCATTAGACCTTATCGGAAACCATTTTAGAACGCAGTAGTGTATGGGCATCCTGTCTAGTTTCCGAGCATGACTATTAAGCAACGATACGGAATCGGATGATCTGGCTTCATGAACGCCTCCATTTGGCTTCCCTCTTCGACGCAATGCCAAAAGTGAGAAACCCTTAAGGATACAGCCCTATCGCCTTGAGCCCTGCGGTTTCCTCCAAGCCGAACATCAGATTCATGTTCTGCACCGCTTGTCCCGCCGCGCCCTTCACCAGGTTATCGATCACCGAGAGAATCACCACGACATCCTCGTCCAGGGGTCTATGGATGGCGATCTGACAGCGATTGGAGCCGCGCACATTGCGGGTGTCGGGATGGGAACCCGGCGGCAGCACGTCGACGAAAGGCTCATCGCGATAACGCGCTTCGTACAGCGCTTGCAAATCGGGGCAATCTCCCTGCAGGGTGGCGTAGAGAGTGGCATGGATACCCCGGATCATCGGAATCAGATGGGGCACGAAAGTCAGTCCGACCGGCTGGCCGGCGGCGAGCGCCAAACCCTGGCGGATTTCGGGCAGGTGGCGATGACCCTTGACGTTATAGGCCTTGAAGCTCTCGCCGGTTTCGCTCATCAGCAGAGCGAGCTCGGCTTTGCGACCCGCGCCACTGACGCCGGATTTCACATCGGCCACCAGATTGTCCAGGCGAACCGCACCATTCTCCACCAAGGGCAGTAGCCCTAACTGCACCGAGGTGGGATAGCAGCCGGGGCAGCCGATGAGCCGCGCGGTTCTTATCCGCTCGCGGTTGACTTCCGGCAGGCCGTAGACCGCCTCAGCCAGTAACTGCGGACAGGCATGAGGTTCGCCATACCACTGTTCCCATTCGGCGGGATCTTGCAGGCGAAAGTCTGCGGCCAGGTCGATGATCCGCACTCCCCGTGCCAGCAAGCTATCAGCCATGCGCATGGACGTGCCGTTGGGGGTGGCGAAAAACACCACATCGCAACCGGCCAAGGTTTCCACCGAAGGCTCGGTGAACAGGGCATCGACGCAGCCGCGCAGATTAGGATACGACTCGTCCACCCGCTTGCCGGCATCGGCGCGTGAGGTGACGGTCTTGATCTCGATCTCGGGGTGGAGGGCGAGTATCCGAAGGAGTTCGACGCCGGTATAACCGGTGCCGCCGACGATGCCTGCCTGAATCATGCTATTGTTGAGATTCCGAGTATGCCTCGACCTTGGCCTTGAGCTTTTGGCCGGGTTTGAAGGTGACCACGCGGCGAGCGGTGATGGGGATTTCCTCGCCGGTCTTCGGGTTGCGCCCCGGTCTCTGCTTCTTGTCGCGCAGATCGAAATTGCCGAAACCGGAAAGCTTGACCGCCTTGCCGGCTTCCAGCGCGGTTTTCACTTCCGCGAAGAACTGGTCGACTAGAACCTTGGCATCGCGTTTGTTCAGACCGACTTCATCGAGCAGTGTTTCAACCAGATCGGCTTTGGTGAGTGCCATGCTTATTCTCTCAATTTTGCGTTAAATTCATGCGCCAATTTCGCCAACACATCGGCGATCACCCCATCGACCCGCGCGTCGGTCAAGGTTTCGGCATCGTCCTGCAACACCAAGCCCAAGGCTACGCTCTTCTTGCCCGATTCGATGCCCTGTCCCTGATAAACGTCGAATACCAACACTTGCCGGATGAGCTCGGGAGAAAGTTTCTGCACGCATCCGGTCAGGCCGGAGGCGGTGGTGGTTTCATCCACGATGAGGGCGATGTCGCGGCGCACCTGCGGGAACTTGGACAGGGGCTTGAACTCCGGAATGGCTCGGTTCAACAGCAGGCCTTGATCCAGTTCGAACAAAAACACCCGCGTCTCAAAACCCAATTCCTTTTCCAGCTTGGGATGCAGCAGCCCCAGCCAACCCAGGCGTCGGCCACTCAGCAGGATCTCGGCGCTCTGGCCGGGATGCAGGGCGGGATGCCTACCGGCGACGAATTCCGCCGCCGCCTCGTGACCGGCCAGGCGCAACAGGGCTTCCACGTCGGATTTCACGTCGAAGAAATCGACCGAACGGGATTTCTCGCCCCACTGTTCCTCCCAGACCGAGCCCAGCGCCAGGCCGGCCAGGGATTTTTCCTGGACGATCTCGCCGTTAAGGCGAGTGAAGCGTAACCCCGCCTCGAACAGGCGCACCCGGCTCTGCTGGCGATTGAGATTTTTCGAGGCGGCATCGATCAGCCCGCACCATAGACCGGTGCGCATGACCGCCAGATCGGAAGAAATGGGATTCTGCAAAGCGATGCCTTCCAGCACCGGCTCGATCCTGGCCTGTAAGCGGGGCTCGACGAAGCTATAGGTGATGGCTTCCTGGTAGCCACGATCCACCAGCACATCCTTGATTCGCTCGATGTCCAGCAGCGCTTCGGAAGCCGGATGCAATTCCATGCGCGAGGAAGGATTACGTTTGGGAATATTGTCGTAGCCATAAACCCGGCCGATTTCCTCGATGAGATCGGCTTCGATGGCGATATCGAAACGGAAGCTGGGGGGCGTCGCCTTCCAGCCTTCATGCCAGGGTTCCAGGCTCATGCCCAAGCGCAACAAGATGCTCGCCACTTGCCCCTCGGATATGCACACACCCAGCAACTTGGCCACGCGATCCTTCAGCAACATGATCGGCTCGCGTTTCGGCAAATGCGCTTCCGATAGGACTTCGACGATAGGGCCCGTGGAACCTCCCACGATATCCAGCAATAGCCGGGTGGCCCTTTCCATGCCGCGCCATTGCAATTGAGGATCCACGCCACGCTCATAGCGGTGGGAGGAATCGGTGTTGAGGCCATGGCGGCGCGCTTTGCCCATGATATTCGCGGGCGTGAAGAAAGCGCATTCCAGGAAAATATCGCTCGTTCCCTCGCTCACCGCCGAATCCGACCCGCCCATGACGCCGGCCAGAGCCAGGGGACCGCTTTCATCGGCGATCACCAGTTCGTCGGTTTGCGGGGCGATTTCCTGGTCGTTGAGCAGCCTCAGCCTATCGTCGGGCCGCCCGAAGCGCACGCGGATACCGCCGCGCAATTTGGACGCATCGAAGGCATGCAGGGGCTGACCGAACTCCAGCAAGACGTAATTGGTGACATCCACCACCGGTCCTAAGGAACGGATACCCGATCGGCGCAGGCGCTCGCGCATCCACATCGGCGTGGGGGCACGGTTATCCATGCCCCGGATCAGGCGGCCCAGATAGCGCGGGCAGGCTTGCGGAGCTTCCACCACCACGGGCAATGTGGCGTCGCTGGCGACGGGGTTGGCCGTTATCGCCGGAGTCGTCAGATCGATGCCATTGAGCAGGGCCACTTCCCGGGCGATGCCCTGAACGCTCAGGCAGTCGGCGCGGTTCGGGGTCAGATCGACCTCGATACTGACATCGTCAAGTTGCAGGTACTCGCGCAGATTCGCGCCTACCGGGGCCTCCTGTGGCAGAGCCATGAGCCCGGTTTGTCCGTCCTCGAAGCCAAGCTCCTTGGCCGAGCACAACATGCCGAAGGACTCCACGCCGCGCAGCGCGGACTTGACTATCTTCATGCCGCCGGGCAACTCGGCACCTTCCACCGCCAGCGGCGCTTTCATCCCCCCTGTCACATTGGGCGCGCCGCAGACGATGGTCACAGGCTCGGAACCGCCCGCAGCCACCTGGCAGACCCGTAGCCGGTCGGCCTGAGGATGAGCCGCAAGTTCCAGTACCTCGCCGACGATCACGCCGCTGAATTCGCCGGCGGCCGGTTCGACGGCATCGACCTCCAGACCGGCCATGGTCAGTTGGGCGACCAATTCTTCCGTCGTTAGCGGCGGATTCACCAATTCTCTTAACCAGGCCTCGCTAAAGCGCATGGGCTACCTTCTGTGCCGTATTTCGTTAAATGTTTTGAATGTGTCGGGTATCCGTTTAAAACCCTTCCAGGCGTAATTCCTGGTAATCCACCTTCTTGCCGCGGATGGCGTCACGGATCATCAGTTCGTTTTTGGAGAACCGGGAATTGCCGGATTTGAGTTCGAGGAACACGATCCGCTCCAGCTTGCCGTCGGAGAGCCCGTCAAACACGATGTAGTCGACCCCCTTGCCGAGAAACACCATGTCCCGCGCCGCAAACGGAAAATCCAGCAGGAGCGGGGCGATTTTTTCATACACTTCGCCCAATAGCACCGAGCGGGAACGCGTCGTGGCGTCACGTCTATGGGCGCGGATTTCACCATGACGCAGCCAGCGCCCCAGCAAGAAGGCGAAAACAATCAGGACCAGCACAAGGGCCAAGGCAACGAGCGCGGCGGCAAGCGGAATTTTCAGCATCGTCGTTGCGGGATTTGGCGTCCGGTCGGCAGGCTCAAGAGGCCCTGAACTGATGCAAAAACTTGAGGTCGTTCTCGAAGAACATCCTCAGGTCATTGATGCCGTAGCGCAGCATGGCCATGCGTTCCACGCCCATGCCGAAAGCGAAGCCGGACCATTGCTCGGGATCGATGTCGACATGGCCGAACACCTTCGGATGGATCATGCCGCAACCGCCGACTTCCAACCAACCAGTGTGCTTGCAGACGCGGCAACCGCCACCACCGCAAATCACACATTCGATGTCCATCTCAGCCGAAGGCTCGGTGAACGGAAAATAGGAAGGACGAAAACGGACCTGGATGTCCTTCTCGAAGAACAGCCGCAAAAATTCATACAGAATCCCTTTCAAATCGGCGAAGCTGACATTCTCATCCACCAGAAACCCTTCCACCTGGTGGAACATGGGGGTGTGGGTCAGATCAGAGTCGCAGCGGTAAACCCGGCCCGGCGCGATGATGCGCAAGGGGGGGGGCGGCTTTCCATCACCCGCACCTGCACCGGCGAGGTATGGGTACGCAGCAGGGTA
>JAQTSI010000250.1 GCA_028711365.1 Methylococcaceae bacterium | reverse complement strand
TCGCCGTGGGCGCGGCGGCCTTCGTGGACATCGCGAATCGGCTGGGCGGAGCCACAGGCGCCTATCATGTGGTGGCTTATGTGGTTTCCGGGGTTGGATTCCTCGGGGCCGGCACGATCATGAAGGCAGGTCTCAACGTTCGGGGGCTCAACACGGCGGCTACCCTATGGGGTTCGGCCGCCGTAGGGGCCTGCGCCGGAGCTGACCTCATCATCGAAGCGATGCTGGCGAGTGTATTTGTGATCGCCAGCAATACGCTGCTGCGCCCCGCCGTCAATTACATCAATCGCAGGCCGATAGACGCCAACCGAACCGAATTGAGCTATACGATCTATGCGGTTTGCGTCAACGAGCAGCAGCACCATGTTCGCATTCGGCTGGAATGGCTCCTAAAATCCGCCAACTATCCGATTCGCGAGATCCGATTCCACCCGTTCGGCGAGGACGAAATCGAGATAGAAGCCCATCTTTTGGCGACTTCCGTCGAAACCGAGGCGCTGGATGACATCACTGCCCGGCTGAACTTGGAAGCCGGAGTCAGCCGAGCTTTCTGGAATTCCAGCACGACCGATTAGCGAGCGTTAATCCGCCTGGAAAATTTACCGCCATAGTTCCAGGAAACATTTCATCACTGCCAGCCAAATCGCCGGGCGAAAATCCCTTTCATGGCTTGGGTCAGCACGATGTATCCCAATAAAATCCCCGCAAGCCAGGGAAAATAATCCGGCGGCAGCGCTTGCAGCTTGAAGTAATGCGCCAAGGGCGACATGGGCAAAAAGACGCCCAACGCCATGACCAGGACCGTCATCGCCAGCAACGGCCAGCCGGGGAAACTCTGGACAAATGGGATCCTCCTCGTCCGAATCATATGCACGATGAGGGTCTGCGAGAGCAGTCCTTCGATGAACCAGCCCGATTGGAATAAGCTCTGCTGATCCAGGGTATTGGCGGCGAAGACAAACCACAGCAGGCAATAGGTGGTGATGTCGAACACCGAACTGATGGGCCCGAAGAAGATCATGAACCGGCTCAACAGCTCGGGTTTCCAGTGTTGCGGCTGCTCCAGCAGTTCCTTGTCGACATTATCGAAGGGGATGCCGGCTTGGGAAATATCGTAAAGCAGGTTTTGAACCAGCAGATGCAGGGGCAACATCGGCAGGAACGGCAGAAAGGCGCTGGCTATCACCACGGAGAAGACATTGCCGAAGTTGGAACTGGCGGTCATCTTGATGTACTTGAGCATGTTGACGAAGGTTCTCCGGCCTTCGATCACGCCTTCATCCAGAACCATGAGACTCTTTTCCAGCAGTATGATGTCCGCGGCTTCCTTCGCGATGTCCACGGCGGAGTCCACGGAAATGCCGATGTCGGCCGTCCTCAGGGCGGGCGCGTCGTTGATGCCGTCACCCAAAAATCCCACCACATGTCCCCGGTTGCGAAGAACGCGGACGATGCGTTCCTTGAGCGCAGGCGTCAGACGGGCAAAGACGGTCTGGGTTTCCGCGGTCCGCGCCAAGGTGTCGTCGTCCATCGCCTCGATATCCGGCCCGAGAACCGGAAAGTCCGTCGGTAAACCGACGACCCGACAGATTTTCGAGCTCACCCGTTCGTTGTCTCCGGTGAGGATTTTGACAGCCACGCCATGCTCTTTGAGCGCCTTCAGGGCCGGTTCGGCAGTCTCTTTGGGCGGGTCCAGGAAAGCGATATAACCCACCAGGGTGAGATCTTTTTCGTCGGACAAGCTGTAAGTCTCGCGCAATGGCTCGAACTCCCGAATGGCGACGGCGATCATGCGCATGCCATCGTCGTTCAACTCGCTGGTGGTTTCCCTGATTCTGATCAGGACCTCTTCATCGAGGGTTTCAACCCGTTCACCATGCTGGACACGACTGCAAACCGCCAAAATTTCTTCCACGGCGCCCTTGCAGATCAGCAAATGGCGATCCTGCCGCTCGCTGACGACGACGGACATGCGGCGGCGCTGAAAATCGAAGGGAATTTCGTCCACCTTGCGGAAATTGCGGGTCACTTCGAGTTCCTGGTGAATCTCACCGTGTTCCAGCACCGCAACGTCCAGGAGGTTCTTGAGTCCCGTTTGGTAATAACTGTTGAGATAGGCGTATTCGAGCACCTCATCCGAGTCGGCGCCGAACAGGTCGGCATGCTGTTCCAGAAATACCCGATCCTGGGTCAGCGTGCCCGTTTTGTCGGTGCACAGGATGTTCATCGCGCCGAAGTTGTGGATCGCGTCCAGCCGCTTGACCACCACTTTCTTGCGCGACATCACGACCGCGCCCTTGGCCAGGGTCGCGGTGACGATCATGGGCAACATCTCGGGCGTGAGCCCAACCGCCACGGAAAGCGTGAACAAGGCGGCTTCCAGCCAATCTCCCTTGGTCAATCCGTTGATCAGGAACACGACCGGGGTCATGACGAACATGAACCGGATCAGCACCCAGCTCACCTGGTTCACGCCGGCCTGGAAAGCGGTGGGCGCGCGATCCGTGGTGACCACGCGCTGTGCCAGTGCGCCAAAATAGGTGCGCGAGCCGGTTTCGACGACCACCGCCGTAGCCGAACCGCTGACGACATTGGTGCCCATGAACACGATGTTGTCCAACTCGATCGGGTTTCGAGCCTGTGGATTCGTCGGCTTGATGAACTTTTCCGCCGGCAAGGATTCGCCGGTGATGGCCGCCTGATTGACAAACAGGTCCTTGGCGAGGATGAGGCGCAAATCCGCGGGAATCATATCGCCGGCGGACAGCAATACCAGATCGCCCGGCACTAGATCGCGAATGGGGATTTCGATCGATTGCGCCGGTCTCGGATGCAAAGTGATGCCATACCAGCGATGGGCCTCGCCGGCGACGGTTTCTGCAATATCACGCCGCAAGACGGTCGCCGTGTTGCTGACCATGGCTTTGAGTTGTTCCGCCGCCTGGTTCGAACGGGTTTCCTGCACGAAGCGAAGAACCGTGGAAAGTACGATCATCATGGAAATCACGATCGCGGCCTTCATGTCCTCGGTGAAAAAGGAGATCAGCGCCAGAACCGTCAACAGCAGGCTGAAGGGATTGCTATAGCAATGCCACAAGTGCACCCACCACGGTCGGGGCTTCTCATGGTCCACTTCATTCCAACCGACTCGCTGGCGGATCGCATCGGCTTCCAACTCGTCCAATCCGTTGGCGTGGCTGTTTAGTTTTGCAAGCAGCGCCTCGGGTTCTTGCAAAGCCGCATCGGTCAGCGACTGGATGAGTGCTGCTGGCGCAGCGGCGCTCACCTGCACCCCACGAAACATCTCCAGGATGGCCAATCGGCGAAAGTGTCGCGTAAAGTGTTTCTTGACTACGCGATCGCTGAGGATACGTTTCAGCGTCTGAAAGTTCATGGTCGTTCCTACCCATTCGAAAAGTGCGGAATGGGATAAGGATACATCGGTCTGGCGACTTCCACCGAAACCGAGATGATAAAGGATGCGATCCAAAGTGATGCCCCCGTGGGGAGGGCGAGAGGGGATGCGAGACCGTCGATGACAGGGATATGGGGGAAATATCAATACACGTCAAGCACAGAAGTGGTAGGTTTCTTCGTGATTTGGGTGGAAGCCGCCGAAACACAAGAGATGAGGAGGGATCGTATTTCCTTATCTCGGCCAGGGAACGATGATGGCAATCCATTGGAGTTCCTTTCCTTCTGCCCGTTTCCCATACCCGCAAGACCAGCCCGGCCTCGACCGCCACCAGCCAGGCCGCCACCCTCATCCCATTGAACAAGACCCGTCATCCCTTGTTAAGCGATGGCCACGACCCGCAGCAATGGAGCGGCTTCCTCTACGCCGTCAGCCCCTAGACCATAAAAGGAAACCTCCGCCATCATGAAAGCGATGCCGAGAACGATAAAGGCGACATCGGGAACATTAAGGAAGATGACGATCATCATCGTCATGCTGCAGGGAATCTTGATGAAGATGTCGATTCATCAAGCAATGATGTCGATCATCTTAAGGAAGATGTAGGTTCATCAAGCAATGATGCCGATCATCTTAATGAAGATACAGATCCATCAGGCAATCATGCAGACTCTTTTGATGAAGATGTAGATCATCATCGCAATCATGCTGGGAACGTTGATGCCGAGCATGATCCCGCTTTGGATGTGGATGATTTCGATATGAATCGACATGATTCATTGAATGACCGACAAGATTGTTTGATGAATCGACATCATTGATCCATGAATCCACGTCATTTCTATAATGATCGACGTAATTGCGATGATGATCTGCATGGTTTCTCTAAGAACCTGGATGATTGTTATCATGATCGAGACGATTGCGTTAAGAATCGGCAAGATTGCGATGAAAACCTGAATGGTCATGCCTTAAAAGGCAGCGATTATGCGCCCTGCTGATCCAGTGGACGAAGAAGATGATTGCTGAGTGGCCAAGGTCGATCAAAATGTGACCCAGGATGATACCGAAGCGAATAACTGCTATGGCGTTGATGAAAAGGGCGATTCAGTTCCGGAAAATGCCGATGCCCTTGTGGGAAAGCATGATAGCGATGCGGATCGCATCGATACCGTTGAGGGAGAAGACGATCTCGAAGCGGATAAGGTCGATCACGCTGAGATAAGGGACGATTTCGAGGTGAATGACAGTGGGAACGATGCTGCCAAGAGCCAGAGTCAGCCGAGTTTTCTGGAATTCCAGCACGACCGATTAGCGAGCGAAGAACTGCACCACCCTCGGTGACCCAACTAAAAGCTCGGCAGGGAAAAGCCCGCGCCCCGCTCGGCCAGCCATAGAAATGCCACGGCGGCGATACAGCAGGAACCGAACTTCATCACCACCGGGGTGTAGAATCGAAACCGGCTCAGGCCAACGATCAGGGGCAGGAGGGCCGCCACGACGGCCAGTTGCCCGACTTCCACGCCCAGGTTGAAACCGACCAAACCCAACAACCGCAGATCACTGGGCAGCCCAAGGTCGAGCAACACGGACGCGAAACCGAGGCCGTGTACCAGCCCGAACCCAAACGCCAGCCAGGAACGGCGCGCCAGGATCCAGCCCCCGATGTTGTTCAAGGCCGCCGCGGCCACCGAGGCCGCGATGGCCGATTCGACCCCGCGCGAGGGCAGCGCGAGATAGCCCAAGGCGGCCAGGCTCAGGGTGATGGAATGGGCCAGGGTGAAAGCGGTGACGATCTTGACCACATCGAAAGCGGCGCGCCGGAACCCCGCCACCGCCCGCCACTGACCGTCTATCGCCACCAGCGCGGCGGGCAGCAGCAGACTCAATAAAAAAAGGAGATGGTCGTAACCGATCCAAATATGCCAGACCCCTTCGCGGGCGAATCCCGCCCACTCGCGCCAGGGATTGCGCGTAGCACCCACCGACCTTTCGAAATGTTTGGTTTGCGGACCGAACACGAAGGCATCGAATCGCCCTCCTCTCTCCAGTCGCAATAGCCCGCGATGTTGAGGGTCCAGATCGAAAAACAGGGAATAGTCGATCCCCAATGCACTAGGCTCGCTGGGACATCGCGCGGCGAAGTGCAGGACCGCATATTTCCCGTCGCTGTGATCGTCCACCAGCAAGTCGGTGGCCTGTGCAGGGCAATCAGCGCCATCTCCGCGCAAGCGCAAACGGGCCAGGGCATAGGCGTTCAAGGCCGCACGCTGGCTCAGTAACTCGCCCCAGGTGATGGCGCCGTCGTCGTCGCCATCCAGGCCGATGGCGTAATCCAGATCGCGCAGGGCGATGTCCCACTGGCCCTGCACGACACTGCCTTCCCATTTCAAGCTCAGATAACTGTCGCTGGGCTTGTGGGCATGGGCCACGAGGGACCATGCCGCCAATAGCAAAAGCCACATGAGCCTCATGGCCCATCCCCCCGCAGTGATTTGGCCAATTGCGCCAACTTGACGTCCTCCAGAGCGGAGCGGGACAGCGCTTCGAGAACGCCCCGCGCCGCCTCGCGGTTTCTCAGAGCCAGCGCTGCCTCCAGCAGGATTCGGGCATCACGCGGTTCGCGTTGCACCACCCAGTTGGCCAGAGCCAGATCCAGCGCCGCCTTGGGATCGCGCAACACCTGCAGGCGGAAACGGGCCTCATCGCCCTGGTGAGTCACATCGCCGCGCAGCCGGCTGGCGGCGAAACGGTCTTTGAGCGCATCGACATGGGCGGCCAGTTCCGACGCTGCCAGCCCTTGCTCGGCCAAAACCAGGCGCAGCAGCAGATTGTCCGCCCTCATCTCATCCTTGAGCAGCAAGACGACCTCCCGGTAATTCCCCCGGTCCAGCAGCAAATCCGCGTAGGTCGCCAACAAATAGCTGCTGCGCTGCTTGATCGCGAGCGCCTCTTTGAACCGGCGCTCGGCCTCTTCGAACCGTCCCAGGCGGGCGGCGATCTCCGCCAAGGTGGTCAGCGCCCACTGTCTTTCCGCCTCGCTGCCGGTTTGCACTGCCTGAACCGCCAGGGCAAGGCGTTCGAAAGCGCCGGCGCCTTGCCCTGACAGACTGAGCGCCGAGTTGACGCAGGTCGCGGCGGTCAATGCAGGCGCCAGTTTCATCAAGGGCATACAGTTCTTCAACGCGCCAGGATAATCCCCCTGCACCTCCAAGATGACGGCGCGAGTCAGCCAAGCCTGAGCCAGCCGTGGCTGGCGGGCCAAGGCTTTGGCAAGGTCGGCCAGCGCCGCCGGAAATTCATGCCGGCTCTGGTGCAAGGTGGCGCTCAAGACCAAAGCTTCGGGCGAGAGCCGATCCGGACCCAGCCAGGGCGCGAGGGCCGCCTCGGCGTAACCGTAATAGCGCGGGTCGGATTCCGCCCGCCCCAGTTCGATATAGCGTTTGATCAGGTTGAAAGCGAGCGTGGGATCGGAAGGATGCTCCGCCGCCAGCCGCCGCAAATCCCGGATCTCGTGGCGGCTTTCAAGCCGAATAGGCAGCCTTTCCAATACCTCATCTTCCCCAGCGGGGCGATAAGGCATTGCAAACACAGCCTTGCCGAGGAAAATCCCGCAGATCAGTATCGTGGCAAGCGTTTTCTTCATGGGTAAATCCACCCCTGTATTCGAATTCCAGCCCTCCCCCAACGAAGAGCATAGGTATCTACACAAGTTCCCTCCCCCTTGCAGGGGGAGGGTTAGGGTCAATACTGTTGACTTAAGACATTGGCTCGTCGTTCCGGCAGGGATCGCCGGAATCCAGACGCTCGGGATGACTTGCGGAGTAACGTCCCTGTCGACTGGATACCGGCGATCCCTGCCGGTATGACGGCTTAATTCAACAATATTGAGGGTT
>JAQTSI010000249.1 GCA_028711365.1 Methylococcaceae bacterium | reverse complement strand
GCGCCTCGCCCAAGGCCCACCGCTGTCCCCCGAGCCAATGCAGAACCTCCTGCGCCATATCGGCAATCTACCCACAAGCGGTAAACCCGCAAAAAAGTGGCCAAAATTGGAGTGATAAGGGAATAAAGGGCTGGACCCGACCAGGCACGGCTAATCGCCTGAAAACCGTTCTGAATTGCCAGTCCTAGCCGTCGCGAGGCGAAAAGCGGAATTCCTTCAGTCCGCTGGACTGGCACCCCATTGAAGGCTGCCATGAAGGTGGCTGTATGAGCAAACCACAACCGAATCTTGCCGACATCGCCAAAACCGCGGGCGTCACCGAAAGCGATTTAATACGGCTGGTGCATGAACTCGAATCCCCGCCCAAAAAACCCGGGCGGCCATCCAAGCCGAAAAGTCCCAGGCCGCCCAAAAAACGCGGGCCGAAATTTAAACTGACCAGCGAAAAGAAGTACTTCATAGCCAGTATTTGGGCGACATATTCTGAAGACTTAAAAGTCAAGAAACAAAAGACGGAGCTTTGTCAAACGCTGGCTGACCAGCTAGAAGTTGACGAGTCGAGTATAAGGAAAGTCATCACCGAGTTGAATAAATGGATTGGGAATGGTGGCATAGTTTTAGTTGAGTCGTTTCGAGGTTTGAGCAATAAGCACAACGTGCACTTTATACTCCCTCGAGACACTGACGATGTTTATATCGGCATCCCTATGAATGAGTTATACAATCCAAGCCCATGGGTTCGTGTGGTATTCCGCAAACCGCACCAAACGGTACAGATAAATTTCGAATTGGCCCAACAACATTACCGCAGATCAGACCCATTAAAGTCATTTAAATACAAGAAGTTAGATTTTGAATAATTCGGGCCGAAATTCGTTCGAATTAAACCTCGAATTGCGCCCTAGCTATCGCCAAATATTCGGATCACGATTGATTTCCATACCGCAATTTCTGCGGGATTCCATGGAATATCATATGTCTACTCTAAAAACCCCAATCCCTTTCCTCGACCGCGAACAGGCTGCCGAATACTTAGGCGTCCGCCCTCAAACTTTGGCATCCTGGGCGACTACTGGCCGCTACAACCTGCCAATGATCAAAGTGGGGAGACTCTGCCGATACAGAAAAGACGATCTGGACGCCTGGCTTGCCAAGCGCACACGCGGGGCCGTCTGACCATGAACACTCATAACGTACCAGCCACAAAAAAAACCAACAGGGATATAGTCCACTGCATCCCCGCTCAAGCTAACCTGTTTGCCAAGTTCTTGGATAACAATGGAGTTGTTCGCCATGAAAAGGCCGTAGCGCTTGTGATCGTCAAACAGGTTTCCTTTGAAAACTTCAGCAACATAACCGACTTTGATCTTGACGCCTTCCTGATTGATGGCGCGCTTGCGAGAGCAAAAGAAGGTTTTGCCGGCTTTGTCTTTGAGTCGAAAAACCAAAACGTGGAATCCATTCTGCGCATTTTGGAAGACATTCTCGAAGCAGTTAAGGAATCGGGCGCGGATATTTCTCTTTCAATCGACAAGATTTTTGAGGGTGATAATTTCACAAGTCTTATCTGTGCTGTGGAGCGTATCTAATGAACCGCTTCCCAGCAACACAAAAGCCCCCGAAGGCTGGCGGGTCTTCGAGGGCGGGAATTGCAGAACAAGAACGAGTTCATTATGCCGATATTTGTGCCTACCTGGAAGACTTTCGGGCCTTCATTCAGGCCGAATATAAGCTTTATCTCGTGGGTGATCTGCGGGCCGACGGCGAGTTTCACGGCATGGCGAGCACCGACGACAAGCATGGCGCAAAACCCTTCCGCTACTGTGTCCACCTGGACAATCCGCAAAACATCTACTTCACCGACTTGAAACGCGGGGCTTCAGGCGTTTGGTATCCCCAAGGCCAGGAAACCCTAGACCCTATCGAACGCGAGAAGCAACGGCGAGAGTTCGATGCCAGACGGGCTCAACGGGAACAAGAGACTGCCAAACGCCACACTAAGGCAGCGGAACGGGCGCGGGCCTTGTGGCGGCGCTCCCTTCCCGTTTTAGCCCCGCACCCTTACCTCACCCGTAAGGGCGTACAGGCTCACGGCTTGCGCTTCCTTCCTGTTTGGGAGCATCGCATCTATCAGGGCGAAGGCAGCGCTTTCGAAACGGTCAAGGTGGAAGGCGTCTTGCTCGTTTCCATGAAGGACGCGAGCGGGGCGCTTTGGAACCTGCAAGCGATTTTCCCCGAAGCCTGCCCTGCGTTGGGTAGAGACAAGGATTTCTTGCCCGGTGGGCGCAAGCGTGGGCTGTTCCATTGGCTGGGAGAGCACACGGAAACGGTTTGTCTGGCGGAAGGTTACGCCACGGCGGCAAGCCTTCACGAGGCGACCGGATACCGCGTTTTTGTCAGTTTCGATGCCGGAAACCTGCCCGAAGTGGCCAAAACTGTGCGCGAAATGCTTCCCACGGCGCGAATTGTCGTCTGTGGCGACAATGACACGCCAGACCCGCGAGGACGCAGGGCAGGGCAAGAAAAGGCATCGGAAGCGGCTGCTTTGGTGAGGGGGTATGTCGCTTTGCCACCGGTGGAAGGCGCGGATTTTAATGATTTTGCGGCAATGCTGAGGGAGCAAGGCTATGGACGATAAAGAAACCGGCGACATCAAGCAGCTTGTGGACAATGCCGGCATCCCTGAAAACCATAGCCCGGCGGGAATTCAATCCAGCGGCGAGCCCACCCAGAAGCCCGGTAAGACATCCGGCGCCAAAGTGGTAAACATGATCGAGGACAACGCCTACCGCCTGGCCTTCGAACGGAAAATCAACGAAACCGAGGATTTCGACAAGTTGATTTTTGGCCTTGCCGCCGACGTGCAGAAGTCAGCCTTGCGAAAAGCCTCGAAAGAGAACCTGCTGAAGCAAATCGCCAAGAAGGCCAAGGTAAGCCTTGAAGCGTTGCGCCAATCCATGCCGATGGATAACGAGGGCGGCTATGAGCGAGGCAGGGTAAATGGTGGGTTTCTGCCCTATGAAATTCTTGGCAATCAGTTCTATGTGTTCGACGAAAAAGGCAGGCGTCCCTTATCCAATTTCGTGGCGCATATTGCCGAGGAAATCATTTACGACACCGGGGCAGAGGCCGAAACCCTGTTTCGGATTGAGGGCCGATTAAGCGATGAAACACCCCTTCCGCCCATTGAAGTGAGTGCATCCCGGTTTCTGGGCATGGGATGGGTTTCCGGTGAATGGGGCGCAAGACCATTGGTTCATGCCGGGAATTCGATCAAGGATCATTTACGGGCCGCGATCCAGGGGCTTGTGCCATGCGAAAGGCGGCGCACCGTCTACGGTCACACCGGCTGGCGTAAGCTGGGCGAGGACTGGTTTTTCCTGCATGGCGGCGGCGCCATTGGAGCAGATGGATACTTACAGGATGCCGTCGAGGTGAGGCCAGGCGATGGCAACATGCGTCGTTATCGTTTCGATGCTGCCAGCGACGGCGATCTGTGCGCGGATATTCGTTCGAGCCTGCTACTACTGGACATTTCCACCAGCAACCCGGCATTGGGAGTGGTGTTGCTGGCGGCCGTCTACCGCTCCCCCCTGGGCGAAGCCGCGCCAATCGACCATGGTGTTTTTCTGGCTGGGCAAACCGGTTCCCGCAAGTCAGAAGCGGCGGCCATGGCCATGGCTCATTTCGGGCGCGGATTCAATGCGCGGAATTTCCCGGCGAACTGGGACGACACCGAAAGCGATCTGGAGGCCAAGAGCCACGGGGCGAAGGATTGCCTATTCGTGGTGGATGATTTCAAGCCGCGCGGAGCTTCGAATGACGTATATAAATTGCACATGAAGGCCGACCGGCTGTTTCGCTCTGTCGGCAATCAATCGGGACGAGGCCGACGCACCTCCGACATGAGACAGCGGCCTTCCTATCACCCGCGCGGCTTAGTGATTTCAACCGGCGAAGACATTCCGCGCGGCGCTTCCTTGCGGGCGCGTCTAGCATTGGTCGAGCTGAGCGCGAAGGACGTGGACAACGGCATCTTGAGCGAGTTGCAGCAAGCCGCGCGGGAAGGCGCCTTGGAGCGGGCGATGGGGTGTTTTCTGGTCTGGCTAGCCAAGGACATGGACGAATGGAAGCGCGAGATTCCCGGCGCGTTAAGGGCGTCACGGGATGAGGCGATTAAGGAAGGCTTCGCCAAGGCGCACCCGAGGGCATCGGATATTTACGCCAGTCTGTTGATCGGCCTGGGCTTGTTCTTCAAGTTCGCGGCGGAGGCCGGAGCGATTACCGAGGAAGACAAAGCCACCCAAATGGAAGCTTGCCAGGGCATCTTAAAGGACTTGATTGCCGCGCAATGCGACTTGCAGGCCGATCAAGATGAAGTCTTGCAGTTCCTGGGCTATCTCAAGTCCTGCCTGAACGCGGGGCTTTGCCATTTTGGCGACTCGTTCAAACAAGGCGCACCCATCGAACACCCAAACTTTTGGGGCTGGCGAGTCATTCCGGGCAGTGATGGGCTTCAGGACATAGAGAAGCCACAAGGTGAACTGATTGGCTGGGTAGATTCCGTGCGCGTCTACCTCGACGGCAACGCGGCCTTTGCGGCAGCTCAGGAAATGGCGAAGGCCACGGGCGATAACCTGGCCATCACTCAACGAAGCCTTTGGGCGAGGATGGGAGAGCGAGGGCTGTTGCTGGACGTAAAGACAGAGAACGGCAAGATTCGGTATTCATCCCAAAAAGTCGTTGCGGGAGTCAAACGGAGGGCCTACATCATGAGCCGCAAGACATTGGAGGATGGAACGGAGTAGAGAGACACGCGGAAACTCTATAGGTCTATGTTATGCTTTTTAGTGGGGATAGTGGGTATTTATAGCCGAAACCCGCGCCAGTTCTGGCTTTCATGATCCCCACTCATAAAAAATGAGTGGGTAATTTCCCCACTTGAGTGGGGATTAAGAATTTTTCATTATATCGACACAGATATATCGATTTTCCAAAATCCCCACTCTGAGTGGGTATCGATCCCCACTCTTTTTCAAAAACTTGCCCTGTAAGCCGCGCCACTACTGGGAATCCCCACTATCCCCACTTATTTCATATAGATGTCTCTGACGGCTGCGTGCGTCTCTCTGTCACACTTGTTATTAATTAAATATCAATGCGTTACCGAGCGAGTCTGGATATGAACATGAATTGGCCGATGTTCTGCTATCTACATAACGATCAAAACATGAAATGCAGAGAGGACACCCGGCATTGCTTCGCCCAAATGTCCACACCGGCAGACTCAAGCACAGCAGGGCTTGCCCACCTTCCCGGCGATCCCGACCCAGCGCCAAAAGACCTCGGGCACCTGCCCGGTGTTTCCTAGCCAATGCCTTCCTAGGCCGTGAACCCGGATAAAAAACCGATCCCGGTGCCAAGGACTGGCCGATTCTTGGTGATCATCTGCCAATGTTCAGACGTTGGCCGGGAGCATTGGGCTGGCAGCCAGGGTTCAGGCGCTGGCCATGCTCATCCGATAATAGACAGTTTTTACTATATATTTCATTGGCATACTAGCTAAATAAGGAGGTTCGAATCACCCTTCTCGACAAAACCTCTAGGAAGGACCCACTCCGGTTTTCTTTTCCTTCCTGGCACACCGCTTGCTTGGTTGATGCTCGAAAAAATAGCGTCGCACACTTCGCCGACGCCGTTCACTTCACGACGATCCTGGCCAGTGCCTGAACCTCGACCACTTGCCCGATGCTAGCCGACGAAACCCGTTCCGATGAGTCGGCATTCCCCGCCGAATCACCATTCACGTTCGACCAAGCCTTGAACCCAAATTATTGGCCCGAGAGTTGAGCGATAAAACCGGAAGAGAAACAAGGCAGGACGGCGAGCACCTGCATAAGATCGAGCCCGGACGGCATCGCTAAGCCACCTGGAAATCTACGTCGCTGGATCACGTCCGGCAAACGTGCCCGTCTGGTGGGTTCAACGGCTGGCACGAGGACGCCGACCGAATGAGAAGAAGATGAATGCCAAACTTGCGGCGGCCGGGAGCGCCCGGGGTAAGCTGATCCACAAGCCGAAAGCGGGCCGGTTTGTTGATCAAAATCAAAAAGCCCGTGAACGTTACCATCTGTTCACGGGCTTTTTGACGGGGTATCAGGTAGCACAGCGGTAGCACAGAAAAAATCGACCTTTCCTTGAATTGCGCTAACCCTTTGATTTCATTGCGCGCCCGGCAGGATTCGAACCTGCGACCAACGGCTTCGGAAGCCGCTACTCTATCCAACTGAGCTACGGACGCAATGAGGACATTGTACCGATTTTCTAGCCGTTTAACAAACTCTTCAAATGAGCGAGGGAGGCCTGGCCGCGTTCCTTCTTCACTTCCGGGGAGAGGGGATTGCGCTCGGCCCATTCCAGTTCCTCCTCGGGCAATTCGTCGAGAAAGCGGCTGGGTTTGCAATCGCTCATCTCGCCGTAACGTTTGCGGTGGCTGCAATAGCTGAAGGTCAGTTGTTTCTGGGCGCGGGTGATGCCCACATAGGCGAGCCTTCGCTCTTCCTCGATGGTGTTTTCCTCGATGCTGGTCTGGTGGGGCAGCAGGTTTTCTTCCATGCCCACCAGGTAGACATAGGGGAACTCCAGGCCCTTGGCGGCATGTAGGGTCATCAGGCTGACGCGATCGCCGCTGTTTTCTTCTTCCTGGCGGTCGAGGATGTCCAGCAACAGGATCTTGGCCACCACCTCGGCAAGGCTCTTTTCGCCGCCATTCTCTTCCTTCGCCAGCCGTCGCAGCCAGTCCAGCAATTCGCGCACATTGCCCATGCGACGGTCGGCCTGGGCTTGGCTGGTGCTGTTTTCCAGTAGCCAATTTTCGTAATCCAGTCGCTCGATGAACTCGTCGACAACGGCGAAAGTATCGCCACGTTTGGCGCGGTCGGCCACATCCACCAAGCCTTCGCCGAAATGCCTCAACCTTTTCACGGCATTTTCCGGCAATACATGCTCCAGACCAAATTCGAAGCAGGCGCTAAACAGGCTGATATGGCGCTGGTTGGCATAAGTCCCTAGTTTTTCCAGGGTGGTCGGGCCGATTTCCCGGCGCGGGGTGTTGACCACGCGCAGGAAAGCCGCATCATCATCGGGGTTCACCAGCAGGCGCAGATAGGCGAGGATGTCCTTGATTTCCTTGCGTTCGTAAAAGCGGAGGCCGCCGACAATGACATAGGGCATGCTTCTCCGCCTGAGCACATCCTCGAAAGCGCGCGACTGTGCGTTGGTACGGTAGAGGATGACGCAATCTCTGCGGAGA
>JAQTSI010000014.1:23659-32319 GCA_028711365.1 Methylococcaceae bacterium | reverse complement strand
TTTTGAAAGATGAAGGCAGGGCGGACGGGGTTGGCCGGTAAATACACGGGGAATAAACAATAACAACTCTGTCGGTAATGGTTGATGACGAAACCGTCGCACGATTGAACGCAATCGCGGCAGGTAGGCATGAGAATACGGAACGGCTGATTGCCGAAATCTTGACGGCGTTCGCCGATAGCGATTCGGCCCGTTGGGATGAACCCGTTGGGATGAATATGAACAAACCGGAATTTTCATATCTAACAGGGAGGCTATCGAATGGATGGAGGCGCTTGAACGTGGGGAAAACCGGCCATGCCCAACGTAAGATGGTTGCCCAGGGCGCTAAAAGACTTGGAACGACTGCATTATTTCACCCACGAAAAGAATCTGAACGCCGCAAGCAAAGCCATCACGCGCATCGCAGCCATGACGCTGGAATCTTTCCCGGAAATAGGAACAACTCGGCCACGGTGCTTATATACTTCGTTACCACATCGACCAGAACCAGAATGTAGGTCATTTCCCGCGTCTGACATAGCAAGGAGGCACGATAGCCGCCGGATTTTCGGAAACGCCACCCGTTCAACGGCTTGGGCGGGTTTATTTCGGCCCGCATCTTTGCAACCCCAATGAAGAATGGCCGCTTCCGAAACCGTTCAGTCCTTCATATCTAACGGCCCCAGCATGAATCTCCTTGCCTTCATCCTCTGCCTCCTCGCATGGACTTCCCCGCTACAGGCCGAACCGGAGCAAGCCGTTTCCTCCACGCCAGATGCCAAGCCTTTGGCACCGGGTTACAGCCCCCTGCCCTTTCCCGCACCCAAGCCCGGCTCCTATCAATTGCCGAAGATGGGCGAAGCCGCCGACGGCAAGGTTTTGGATTCCGACGGCAAGGCGATGAATCTGCACGATTTCTACGGCGACAAACTCGTTTTACTCGGTTTTATTTATGCCACCTGCGATGATGTCAACGGCTGCCCGCTGGCGACTTCGGTATACCAGAAAATCAAGGCCAAAGTTAACCCAAAGCCCGCACTAGCCGACAAGCTGCGCCTGATTACCATGAGTTTCAATCCCGAACATGACACACCGCAGGCCATGGCCCATTATGGCCAAGCTTTTCGGGATGCCGGGGTGGAATGGCGATTCCTCACCACCGCATCGGAGAGTGAGATACAACCCATACTCAAGGCTTATGGCCAATCGGTGGAGAAAGAATACGACGAGAAAGGCCAGCCCACTGGCAAATTCTCCCATTTGCTACGGGTATTCCTGATCGATCGGAACAAGCAGATCCGCAATATCTACACGGTGTCCGTGTTACACCCGGACACCGTGCTGGCGGATATCGAAACCTTATTGAAAGAAACGGGCAATCCCCCCGCCCAAGTAATCGGACAACCTCTGGACGAGAAAAACGCAGAATTACTCCGCCCCGGTGACGACAAATCCGGTTACGAATCCACCCAATATCATACCCATTCGGTAGCCTTGGCCCAACGCCAAGGCAAGCCCGCCGAGTTACTGAAAATCGCCCAAAATCCGCCCTTGGGACTGCCCAAGGTTCCCGTGCCGAAAGACAATCCCTTAAGCCGCGAGAAAATCGAACTGGGCCGTAAACTATTCTTCGACCGCCGCCTGTCTTTGAACAATACTATGTCCTGCGCCTTATGCCATATTCCGGAACAAGGTTTCACCAGCCAGGAACAGGCGACGAGCATAGGCATCGAGGGACGCACGGTACGCCGCAATGCGCCTACGATCTACAACGTGGCTTTTCTGGAAAAACTGTTCCACGACGGGCGGGAGAGCAGCCTGGAGAACCAGGTCTGGGGTCCCTTCCTAGCGCATAATGAAATGGCCAACCCGTCCGTAGGCTTCGTCATCGATAAACTTAAGGGCTTGCCCGATTACCGGGGATTATTCAAAAAAGCTTTCCGCCGTGGCCCTACCATGGAGACCGTCGGTCAGTCCTTAGCCAGTTATGAGCGAACCCTGCTTTCCGCCAACTCGCCCTTCGACCGCTGGCGCTACGGCAGCCAAGAAAACGCGTTGAGTGTCCAGGCCAAGCAAGGCTTCGGGCTTTTCATCGGCAAGGCCGGCTGCTCGCAATGCCACAGCATAAGCGAACACCATGCCCTATTCATCGATGGACAACTGCACAACACCGGTTGGGGGTATCGGGCGAGCCTGCGGAAAGATCCGGCCAAACAAAAAGTACAGGTTGCCCCAGGCATCGTTCTCGAACTGGATGCCAAAACCTTGAACCAGGTTGCCGAACCTAAGGCAAAGGATTTGGGAAGATACGAAATCACCCAGGATCCGGCCGATCGTTGGAAATACCGGACTCCGAGCCTTCGAAACATCGCACTGACCGCGCCCTACATGCATGATGGCGCGTTATCGACGCTCAGGGAAGTGGTGGAATTTTACAATCGGGGCGGTGAAGCCAACGAGAATCTCGATCCGCTGATCAAACCTTTAGGGCTGAGCGAAAGCGAAATGCAAGCCTTGATGGAATTTCTCAATAGCTTGACCGGCGACGATGTGGAAACCCTGGTGTTGGACGCCTACTGCGCGCCGCTGGGAGATACCCAATGATTATTGGGCAGAATTCAGACCGAGAAAATATAGACTATCGCCGCATAGCGTCCCAATTTGCCCAATGCGATGGCGGTGAGTGAGATCGTAAAGGACATCCTCAGCCATCCCGCCGCGAAGCAGAAACCGTCGCCCACCACTGGTAGCCAGGACAACAGCAACAAGGGAGCCCCCCAGCGCCGCAGGGAATCGACCGCCTGACGACGGCGCGGATCCTTCGGGTTGGCCAATGGGTAGCGCCGGGCGGCCCAGAAACCCAGCAGCCAGGAGGAAACGGCTCCCAAGACATTGCCTGTGGTCGCCGCGATCAACAGGATCGATGCCGGTGTCTCGCCCTTGTTCAACAGGTAGCCCAGCATCAGTTCCGACCCGCCCGGCAAGAGTGTCGAAGAAATGAAGGCGTTGGCGAACAACCCCCAAACGCCCAAACCGTCGAAGCTTTCCACTAGAGGATGCAACAGGTCAGATGGAAAGTCACATTCTCGCCGCTCTGCGTGGGCCTGTCGTTGACATTGCTGACCATGAAGCGGATGGTGAAACGGTGTTTGCCACCGCTGATTTCGGCGAAATAGGGCTGCGAACGTTCCACGCCGACCCGCAGCAACTGGTAAGGCAGGCTGTGGTCCAGAGTTTTCTGGAAGAATCCTTGCTGGGCCCGTTCCTGGACCGGAGTCGAACTTTGACGGATGAACTCGAGCAACAGATCGATGGCTGAGCGTACGATTTGGAAAGGCTGCAGCCAACGTTCCAGATCCTGCTTGCGGCTGTTCTCCTCCTGTTGCAGCCAGTAGTGATAAACCGGCAGATCGAAAGCACAAGTGCCTCCAGGAATGGAGCTGCGTTGGGAAATGCTTTTGAACAGTTCGCTTTCCATCAAGGAATGGCCGATCTTGCCCGCGGTGGAATAGAGTTCGTCGCCGATGGAGTCGAGGTGGGTCAGGATTTTTTCCAGCCTTGCGCCGTCGATTTTCTGGCTGTTCGCCATCTTGTTCAACACGCTGATATGGCGATCCACCTCCTTGAGTATCTCCGACTTCAAGTCGTTGCGGCTGAAGATGGTGAGGATTTCAAGCAATGTCGAGATGACCGCCCGGCTATCCCAGATCGAATTCCTTTTCATGAAATGATCGATTTGTTGAAAAAGCTGTTCGAGACGCATAAAAACACGTATCCGTTCGTTCAACGGAAACTCATACAGAACCATGTCGTTCAAATTGGGGAACCGGGAGTATAGTATTGGGGGGAAGAGTCAGGAATTCCTGAGAATGCGCGACATTTTGACGTATCGATGGGATTAGTCAATAGCGAGAATTGGCGGCTGGGCTCCTCCCAAGAGCCAGCGCCAGGTAGGATTCGTGCAGTCTGTCCACTTGTTCCTTGAGTCGCTCGATTCGACCGTCATTCTCGATCACCTCATCGGCCACCTCGAGTCTTGCTTCACGTGTGGCCTGGGATCGAACGATGCTTTCGATGGCGGCGTCATCCAGGCTATCCCGTTTTCTGATTTGCTCGAATTGCTTTTCCCGCGGGCAATCCACCACCAATATCCTGTCCACGACCCCCGGTTGCCCGGTCTCGACCAACAGGGGAATCATCAGGATGCAATAAGGTGCTGGCAGACTCTCCGCACGCTCCTGCAAGATCCGATAAATTTCAGGATGCAGCATGCCCTCCAGAGTGCGCTTGCGTTCTGGGTCCGCAAAGATCAGTTTGCGTAGCGCTTCCCGATTCAGCCGCCCCTCCACCAGAACCTCTTCGCCAAATTCGTCCACGATGGCGGCGAGAGCGGGTTGATCGGGTTCCACCAATTCCCGGGCCACCCGATCCGCATCGAGGACGGGGATACCCTTGGCTCCGAACAATTGGGCCACCGTGCTTTTCCCACAGCCGATGCCACCGGTGAGGCCGATTTTCAACATGAATCAGCTAATTCCGGCGAAGCTCAGATAGGCATCGCTGATTTCACGTCCCCACAGCAGGGCGACCCAACCGGCCGCCGCCAAATACGGCCCGAAGGGGATGGGGATGGAACGATCATGTTTCAGCAGCAGGATCATCAGTCCCCCCGTGACCGCCCCGATCAGCGAGGACAATAAGACGATCAGCAGCAGACTTTTCCAACCCAACCAAGCGCCGAACAGAGCCAGCAATTTGAAATCACCATAGCCCATGCCGTCCTTGCCGGTGAGCAGCTTGAACAGGTGAAACACCGACCAAAGGCTGAGATACCCAGCGATGGCACCGATGATGCTCGATTCCTTGTCGGTGAAAACGCCGAACAGGCTGAGGAATAAACCCAGCCACAGCAGAGGTTGAGTCACCGAATCGGGAAGCAGTTGTCGATCGATGTCGATGACGGACAAGGCGATGAGCGCCCAACTGAGCAGCAAACCGAACCCGGTTTGCCAGCTCGGCCCCAGTTTCCAGGCCACGATTGCCGAAACCAAGGCCGTCAGCATTTCGATGAGAGGATAGCGCAAAGCGATTGGCGCTTTGCAATGTGCGCACTTGCCCCCCAACAGCAAATAGCTGATGACGGGAATATTCTCATGGGCACGAATGAGATGCCCACACTGCGGGCATTGCGATCGGGGCACGATCAAATCATATCTCGCCGGAGGGGAAGCCGGGGAGTGAGTCAGTCCCAGGAATTCCTCGCATTCCCTGCGCCACGAATTCTCCAACATGATAGGCAGGCGATAGATCACCACATTGAGGAAACTGCCGATGATCAAACCCAACAATATGACTGCGGAGAGGAATAAGGTATTATTTTCGATAAAGTCCATATACGAAATCAATCAAACCACCGAACCCAGTTTGAATATGGGCAGATACATGGCTATTACCAGGCCACCGACGATGATGCCCAGCACAGCCATGATCATGGGCTCCAACAAGCTGCTAAGCGAATCGACGGCATTATCGACCTCCTCTTCATAGAAATCGGCCACCTTCGCCAGCATGCTGTCCAATGAACCCGACTCCTCGCCGATGGCCACCATCTGGATGACCATGTTGGGGAAGAGATTCGACTGTCGCATGGAAAGCTGAAGTTGATGACCGGTGGCAACCTCGTCGCGCATTTTCAGGATGGCTTCGCCATAGATGATGTTGCCGGTGGCGCCCGCAACCGATAGCAGCGCCTCGACCAATGGCACACCGGCCGAAGACATGGTCGACAAGGTGCGTGCGAAGCGCGCAATCGCGCCTTTGCGCAGGATTTCCCCCACCACCGGTATTCTCAACACCAAACGATCCAGGCCATGATTGAATGCTTTCGAGCGCTGCTTGAGTTTGGTGAAGGTAACGCCCAGGGCGACGAGCACGGCGATCAATAGCCACCAATATTCCTGCATCCATCGGGACATTCCCACCACCATCTGAGTGAACGCAGGCAGATCGGCGCCGAATCCCTTGAACAATTCCTCGAATTGGGGCACGACAAAGATCAACAAAATCGCGGTGACGATAACCGCGATCACCAGCACCGCCGTGGGATAGGTCATCGCTTTCTTGATCTTGGCCTTCATCGACTCGGTCTTTTCCTTGTAGTCGGCGATCTTGTGCAGCAAGCTCTCCAGGACGCCCGCCTGTTCTCCCGAATGCACCAGGTTGCAGTAGAGTTCGTCGAAGTACACCGGATGCTTCGCCAACGACTCGGCCAATGGGCTTCCTCCTTCGATATCGGCCTTGATCGTCAACAGCAATTCCTGCATGGAAGGGTTTTCATGTCCCCGTCCCACGATGTCGAAAGCCTGCACCAAGGGCACACCCGCCGACAGCATGGTGGCGAGCTGTCGGCTGAATACGGCGATATCCTTGGGGATGATCTTTCGTTTGCGCTTGCCAAACAAGGGTTGGGATTTTTTTTTGATCTTGACGACCTTGATTCCCTGCCTGCGCATATCCGCGCGCGCCAGGGTCTCCGATCGAGCACTCACCTCTCCCTTGATACGCGCGCCGGATTTGTCGGTTCCTTCCCAGACGAAAACGGGTAATTCTTCTTTAGCCATGGAATGATTTATCTCTTATTCTTTGGTCACGCGATTGATTTCCTCCAGGCTGGTGATCCCAGCCTTGACTTTCTTCAGGCCAGACTCCCGTAAATCCGAGATGCCTTCGCGTCTGGCCTGTTCTTCGATCTGCGTGACATTGCCACCCTCGAGAATAATCCGATTCAGTGGATCGGTGATGGGCATGACCTGATAGATCCCCACCCGCCCTTTATAACCCTTGTTGCACATGTCGCAACCCACAGGACCATAGACGGTAAAAGTGCCGATCTCATTTTCCTTGAATCCGGCCGCCAGCAAAACCTGTTTCGGCAAATCTTCCACTTTTTTGCAATGCTCGCATAAGCGACGGGCGAGACGCTGGGCCATGATCAGCAACACCGAAGAAGCAACATTGAACGGAGGAATGCCCATTTGCATGAGCCGGTTCAACGTTTGCGGCGCATCGTTGGTATGTAGGGTCGACAATACCAAATGCCCGGTCTGTGCCGCCTTGACGGCGATCTCGGCGGTCTCGAGGTCGCGTATTTCGCCGACCATGATGATATCGGGATCTTGGCGCAAGAAAGCGCGCAAGGCTTCGGCGAAGGTCAAACCGGTCTTCGGGTTCACGTTGACCTGGTTGATGCCCGGCACGGTGATTTCGACCGGATCCTCGGCGGTGGATATATTGACATCGGGTTGATTCAGCAGATTGAGCGCGGTGTAAAGCGTGACGGTTTTACCGCTACCGGTGGGACCGGTCACCAGGATCATCCCATAAGGCTTGGCGATGCTCTTGAGAAAAGCGTCCCGCTGCTCCGGTTCGAAACCCAATTTCTCGATGCCTATCTGGGCACTGGTAGGGTCGAGAATTCGCAAGACAATTTTTTCACCGTACAAGGTCGGGCAAGTATTGACGCGAAAATCGATGGCCCGGGATTTGGAAATCGCCATCTTGATGCGCCCGTCTTGGGGAACACGCCTTTCGGCGATGTCCATCCTGGACATGACCTTGAGCCTGGCCACCAGGCGGGAGGAGAGGTTGGGCGGCGGGTGGGCGATTTCGATCAGCATGCCATCCTGACGAAAACGGATGCGAAAAGTTTTTTCATAAGGCTCGATATGAATATCCGATGCGCCTTTCTTGATGGCATCGAGCAGGATCTTATTGACGAAGCGCACGATGGGCGCATCGTCGATGTCGCTGGTGTCGATGTCGGCACGAGTCTCACTCACTTCACCGCCCGCGGTGATTTGAAGATTATCCAGATCGCTGTCGATGAGATCCTTGATGGAAGTGTCTGCAGCTTCCAAAGCCATATCGATGGTCTTGGCGAGTTTGTCTTCCTCCACCACGATACTGTCGGTGGAAAGACGGGTGTGGAACTTGATCTCGTCGAGCGCCTGAAAGCAGGTGGGATCGGATACCGCCAAAAATAAGCGGTTGCCCCGCTTATAAAGAGGCAACACATGGTGTTGGCGAATCAATTTCTCATTGACCAGCTTGAGCGGGAGGGTACTTGCGGAAATGGCATTCAGGTCCAGGAGAGGAAGGCCGAATTCATGGGAAACGGTATTGGCAATGGAACGGCTATCGAGGACTTTGTTAGCCACCAGGTAACCCACCAAGGGCACTCGCCTTTTCAAGGCTTCTTCACAATGCAATTGTGCTTCTGCTTCGGTCAGCAGTTCCTCCTTGACTAGGCTTCTCGCCAGTCCGTTAAGCGGTATTTTTGTTGCCGGGGTCACCATGGCTTTTTCGCGCAGTCTCTTCTGCCGTGTAATCTTCTGAAATAAGCGATCAATGTTAGCTTAAGTCGCAGAAAAAAAAAGCGCTGACTCAAGCAGCGCTCTTTCTTCTTCCCTGCAGGTCGTTTACAACCAATACACGAAGATAAACAGACCCAGCCAGACTACGTCGACGAAATGCCAGTACCAGGCCGCGGCTTCGAAAGCGAAGTGATGTTTGGGAGTAAAATGTCCGCGGATACTGCGAAACATCACGACGGTCAAGAAGATCGCGCCGATGGTCACGTGCAAACCGTGGAAACCGGTCAACATGAAGAAGGTCGAACC
>JAQTSI010000014.1:0-23649 GCA_028711365.1 Methylococcaceae bacterium | reverse complement strand
TAGAGGCCGGTAGCCAGGGGCAAGCCCATTTAACTGTAGGCTTCATGATATTCATAAGCCTGGAACATCACGAATGAGAAGCCCAGCAGCACCGTTGCGATCAGCCCCTTGATCAATTGGGGACGATTGTCGGCCAGCAAACCCCAGTGCGCCCATGTCACCGTTGCGCCCGAACTCAACAGGATCAGGGTGTTCAAGGCCGGAATGCCCCATGCCCCCATCGGTTCGAAATGACCCTCCTTGCCGCCGATGGCGCCCGGACCGTTGGTCGGCCATGCGTCGGTGAATCCCTTCCACAGTTCCTTGGTGGCGCCCAGGGAGAATTCGTCGCTGCCAGCCAACCAGGGTACCGACAACACGCGCGTATAGTACAGCGCGCCGAAAAACGCGGCGAAGAACATCACTTCGGAGAAGATGAACCAGAGCATCCCCATCTTGAAAGAAACGTCCACTTGATCATTGAACACTCCTTGTTCACTTTCGTTGATCACGGTGCCAAACCAGCCGAACAGCATGGTCACCATGATGATGGCGCCGACGACCATCATCATGGGGCCGACGCTGGCTCCGTTGAGGGTATTGGCGAAACCCACCATCAATGTCGTCAATCCAATGGACCCCCAGATGGGCCAATGCGCTTTATGCGGTACGTAATATGCTTCGTTCGTTGTACTTGCCATGATGTTCCCCTGTTATTACTGATTTGTTTGTGTCTGCTCGGTTATATCGAAAAACGTATATGACAGCGTCATGTCTTTGACATCGGCCTGAACCTCCGGATCCACTACGAACCGCACCGGCATTTCCCGCTCCTGATGGGGCTCGAATACCTGTTCGGAGAAACAGAAGCATTCGACTTTCTTCAGATGCGAGGACTCGGAAATCGGCAAAATAGTAGGAATGGCCCTTCCTACCAGCTTTTTATCCGATTGGTTTTCCGCATAGAACTTGACGCTGTAATACTGTCCGGGATGAATTTTCAGCTTGGCCTTTTCAGCCCGAAACGCCAGCGGCATGGCGCCGTTCACCGCGGTCACAAACTCCAGGGTGATTTCCCTGGATTCATCAACCGAATAGCCGATATTCGGCGAAGGCCCCTTGGGCCTTCCGCCGATGCCCCAATATGCGCAAATGGAATCGTAATAGGGCGCCACGGCAAATCCAAAACCAAACATCAAAGCCACGATGACCACGATACGCCAAACCAGCCGCGCATTCGCCTTCTCTAGTTCATGTTTATCCACTTGCCGATTTCGATGAGACGACTTGGAAAATCGAGAAAACATAAAGCGAAATAGCGATTAGCGCTATTACCGCCGCCAAAATGATATTTTTCTTGCGTAAGTTCATAGGATGAGCGTGCTTGCCCCGACTTCGCCGGGAAGTCGGGGCAGATGGATCCTATTTGATTTCCGGCGCGCTGGTCCAGGTATGGTACGGCGGCGGAGAGGGCAAATGCCATTCCAGGCCATGCTCCTGCGCACCTTCCCAGACTTCGCTGCTCGCTTTCGCGCCGCCTTTGATGGCTTTATAGATGACATAAGCGAATATCAGCTGGGCAAAGCCGAACACGAATGCGCCCACGCTGGACATGGCGTTGAATTCCGCGAATTGCACAGCATAATCGGGAATGCGGCGCGGCATGCCGGCCAAACCCACGAAATGCTGTGGGAAGAACAGCACATTGACAGAAATCGTCGACAGCCAGAAATGCAGCTTGCCCAGGCTTTCGTCATACATGTGGCCGGTCCACTTCGGCAACCAATAGTAGGTCCCCGCAAACAGGGCGAATACGGCGCCCGGCACCAGCACGTAATGGAAGTGGGCCACGATGAAATAGGTGTCGTGGTATTGCAGATCCGCCGGCGAAATGGACATCATCAGACCGGTGAAGCCCCCCATGGTGAACAGGACCACGAAAGCGATGGCAAACAGCATCGGGGTTTCGAAGGTCATGGCGCCTCTCCACATGGTGGCCAGCCAGTTGAACACCTTCACGCCCGTAGGCACCGCGATCAGCATGGTCGCATAAGTGAAGTACAACTCACCCGCCAATGGCATGCCCACGGTGTATTGGTGATGCGCCCAAACGATGAAGGACAGCAAACCGATGGCTGCCGTCGCATACACCATGGAGCTATATCCGAATAGCGGCTTGCGCGCGAACGTGGGGATGACCGCCGAGATCACGCCGAAAGACGGCAGGATCATGATATACACTTCCGGATGGCCGAAGAACCAGAACAGGTGCTGGTAGAGCACCGGGTCGCCGCCGCCGGCCGCATTGAAGAAGCTGGTGCCGAAGAACTTGTCGGTGAGCAGCATGGTGACCGCGCCGGCGAACACCGGCATGACGGCGATGAGCAGGAAAGCCGTGATGACCCAAGTCCACACGAACAGGGGCAGCTTCATCATCGTCATGCCGGGAGCGCGCATGTTGAACACGGTGACGATGATGTTGATCGCCCCCATGATCGAGGACATGCCCAGCAGATGCACGGTGAAGATGGCAAATGGCAGATGGTTGCCGCCCTGCAGCACCAGCGGGGGATAGAAGGTCCAACCCGCCGCCGGAGCACCGCCTTCCATGAACAGGGTGCTGGCCAGCATGACGAAAGCAAACGGCAGAATCCAGAAACTCCAGTTATTCATGCGCGGCAGTGCCATATCGGGAGCGCCGATCATCATCGGTATCATCCAGTTGGCCAACCCCACGAACGCCGGCATGACCGCGCCGAATACCATGATCAAGGCATGCAGGGTAGTCATCTGGTTAAAAAACGCCGGATCGACGAATTGTATGCCGGGTTCGAACAGTTCCGCACGTAACACCAGCGCCATCGCGCCGCCGACGAAGAACATGATCAGGGCAGTCACCAGGTACAGGGTACCGATGTCTTTATGATTGGTGGTGGTCACCCATCTCATGAACCCCTTCTCCGGGCCATGGGCGTGGTGATCGTCATGAGTTGCAGCTGTCATGGCTATTTACCTCATCAAAGTTGAAGATATTATTGGTGCGCCTGGATTTCAGACGGCTGGATCACATCGCCCTTGTTATTGCCGAAACCGTTACGTTGGTAGGTGATCACCGCCGCCAATTCCACCGGGCTCAACTGGTCTTTGAAAGCCGGCATGGCATTTTTTCCGTCCACCACCAACTTGACGTGATCGTCCTTCGATCCCAGCGCGACGCTGCTGCCTTTGATGGCAGGGAAAACGCCTGGCGTACCTTCACCCTCGGGCGAATGGCAAGCCGCACAGCTGGATTTGTACACTTCCTTGCCTTTGACCATCAACTCATCCAGGGTATAAGTCTTGCTTGCGTCCGACTTGCTGGCCTGCTGCTGCGCTTGCTGCTCGGCTACCCATTTCTTGTAGTCTTCGTCGTTCTTGGCGATCACGACGATGGGCATGAATCCATGGTCGCGACCGCACAATTCGGCGCACTGACCGCGGTAGATGCCGGGTTTCTCGACCTTGATCCAGCCATCGGTCACGAAACCGGGAATGGCGTCCTTCTTCCAGCCAAATTCGGGAACCCACCAAGCATGCAACACGTCGGCTGCGGTCAGCAGGATGCGGATCTTCTTGTTGACCGGAACCACCAAAGGATGATCGACGTTCAGCAGGTAATGCTCGACCGTGGTGGGGTCGATTTTGGAGCCGAGTTGTCTGGCCGCGTTGCTCTTGGCGTCCAACGAACTGAAGAAGTCGATGCCCTCGTCCAGATACGTATAGCGCCATTTCCATTGATACCCCGTCACCTTGATGGTCATCTGGGCTTTTTCGACCTTGTCGGTATCGTAGGCCTTGATCATGACATTGGTGGCAGGAACCGCCATGGCCAGCAGGATCAGGAAAGGAATGATGGTCCAGACGATTTCCAATTTGGTGTTTTCATGGAATTGCGCCGGAACTGCGCCCTTGGACTTGCGATGATGGATGAGCGAGTAGATCAGGATGCCGTAGACCAGAATACCTATCCCGACGCAGATCCACAGAATCAGCATGTGCAGATCGTGAATTTCCCGACTGGTTTCGGTCACACCCACGGGTAAGTTCAACGCGCCCCAACCGACACCGGTGCCGCTGCCGGTTTCGGCATGCGCCACTCCCCATAACATCAACCCCAAACTCGCCAGCAGTTGTATTGTTTTTTTCACGGAGCCCTCTCCTCAGTACTTAAAAATGCTTTACGTATCGAACTATCTGGAAGCCAACAGAATCTTCAACTCCCGCGCCAGAGTCTGTCTTTCGGACTCCACGAGAAAACGCCCAATCTCTACCTCCTTGCCATGCAGTCTCAGTGACAGGCGGCTCGGACGGCCGCGTATCGGTGATTGGACCCAATTGAGCATCACCCAAGCCCGTTGAAATTTATAGGTCTGCTCGGGTCGTTTGCGCCCCTTCTCCACCCGAACGACGCTTTCAGTAATGGTGATGACTTCCTGTTCCTCGCTTTTTTTCATGCTATGGCGAAGACAATAAGCCAACAGCAGCCATTCCAAGCCCGAGAACGGCAACACCGGCCAAGCACCCGCCAACGCGAACAAGCATCCGATCGCCATCATCCAAAAAGCGCAGAAAACCAGTAGCGCAACACTTTGCCATTTGCTAAGCGAGCCGTTCGGCTTCAGTACAATGGTTTTTTCGCCTGTTTCCGCATCATGCTCCGACTCGACCATGATGTTCTCCCCACTGTGCCAACACGAAATTGAGCGAACGCCGCACGGCCTTCCCCCGGCAGAAAACACCGGGCAATAACCCTAAAAAATTTGGGTGTATTTCCGCTTGAAAAATGAGATGCCCCACCAGAATTCGACGAAATTTAACTTATCCATGCAATCTGCGCAAGATTTCTTCGCGGCATCGCCACGGGAAAACTTCCTTCTTTGATATTGCGCAGGGTTTTCGCCGAAAGGGTGCCATGAGGAAGGTCCGCGAGACAAGGCGTAGCCAGTTCGGTCAGCAAGGTGTCGATATTTTCTTCCTCACCATCGGTAAAATCAGCATTTACCCGATTGGCGATCCAACCGGCGCAACTGACACCGGATCGGACGATGGCCTCATGGCTCAGCAACGCATGATTGATACAGCCCAAGCGCATTCCCACCACCAGGATCACCGGCAACCCCAGCGCTTTGGCCAAGTCGGACACACGCTCCCGCTCATTGAGAGGAACCTCCCAGCCACCAATTCCTTCCACCAGGACATAATCGGCCAAAAGCTCCAATTCCCGCAGACGTTCGACGATCATCCCGACATCGATAGTCTGTCCCGACCTGCGCGCCGCGATGTGTGGCGAAACCGGAGGTTCGAATGGATAAGGGTTGACTTTGGCGTAGTCGACGGGAAAGGAAGCCTGCTCCATGAGCAGCAAGGCGTCCTCGTTCCGCAACTCGCCTTCCTGGCGAAAACAGCCGCTAGCCACCGGCTTCATGCCGATGACGGTCAAACCTTGCGATTTCAGGAACTGCATGAGGGCAACGCTCGCCCAGGTTTTGCCCACGCCGGTATCGGTGCCGGTGATGAAAAATCCCGCCATGAGTATCCGCCTAAATGCGCCGCGCGCAGCCGAAAATGACTTCGAAACTCGCCTCGATCCCTTCCCTTAGCTTCAGTGGGTAGGCCTCCCGCATCTTGCGAAAAACCCCTTTCCCGGTCAGGTGACGGGGACGGTTGGCGGTGAGATTATGAGCCCCCAAACCCTTGAGTTCCCGCATCAGACCATCGACGTCAGGGTAACTCAGGATGCGCTTTTCGTTGTGGATGCGACATTCGCCCCAGCCGGAATCCGCCATGGCTTTCCCGATCGAATCTTCGCTGGCGAAGGCGTTGACATGCGAATAGCCATCGGCCCCGGCCCAAGCCGCGCGCAGCTCGCATAGGGTAGCTTCGCCAAAGGTCGTGAACAGGACCTTTCCGCCGGGCCGCAACACCCGCCTGAATCCGGCGAATACGGCCGGCAGATCGCGACACCATTGCAAAGCCAGATTGGAGAACAGCAGATCCACGCTGGCCTCCGCCAAAGGCAGATATTCGGCGTCGCCACACAACAGCCATGCCTGCTCTTCCGACAAACGCTCACGGGTTCTTTTCAACATGCCCTCGGCGAGATCTAAAGCGATCAAACGGGCTTGAGGGAAAATCGCGCCCAGCCGGGCGATGCAGTAGCCCGTGCCGGTCCCCAGGTCGAGTATCGTCCGTGGTGAAAACGGGATTTCCCGCACTTGCGCCAGCAAGATCTCCCCCACCTGCCTTTGCAGTCCTGCCACGCCATCATAACCAGCAGCGGCCCGACTGAAGGACTTTCCCACCCAGCGTTTTTCCGGCAAGGCTTCGCCGATGACGAAATCAGTTGCGATCGCTTGCGGCATGGCGTAACCAGAACTCGCTCAGGAGAGAAACACATTCATCCGGGTGGGTCAAAAACGGCGTGTGGGCGGCGTTCTCCAACACATGCAATTCGCCTCCGCCCGCCAATTCCCGCATGGCCAAGCCGGCGGCAGGCGGGGTAAGACGGTCGCGAGCCCCCAGCAAGAGCAGCAAAGGGGGGCGCAAACCGGTCAATTCGGCGCGCAAGTCGGCGCTACGGAGGATATCCAGTCCGGCCCGCAAGGCCGCCTGTTCGGGCGCCGCGCATTCGCTCGCCCTCTCGCGCAATTGTTTCAGCACTTCGCGAGCATTCTCCAGACCCCAGGTTTGCAGACCGAGGAATTTCATCAGGCTGGCCCGATAATCGCCGATCATATCCTCGGCGAAACGAGCCAGCCGATCCGCTTCCAGGGCGCAGGGCCAATCCTCGGCCCTGACGAAGCAGGCATTGCCGGCCAGCATGCTCAGGCTGGCGACACGCTCGGGATGACGGCTGGCGATATGAAGGGCAAGCTCGGCCCCTAGGGACCAGCCCAGCCAATGCGCTCGCAGCGGCGCGACCTCCAGCAGGGCTAACCCGATCCCCTCCAGGGTGTAATCGGAAACCATGCCGCTGCGGCCATGCCCCGGCAGATCCAGCAAGTTCACGCGGAAAGAGCCGGCAAAACGCGTGGCGAAATCCCGCCACACTCCCGAATGCATGCCCCAGCCATGCACCAGCACCACATCCGGACCAGTCCCGAAGCGGTGTAGGTGAATTTTCCCCGGTTCTCGGCTCATGGCGCCGCGGGAATGATTCGGGCCAGCGCTTCGAGCAATCGGTCGACCTGGCTTTCTTCGTGAACCGTCGAAAGGGTAACGCGCAAGCGCGCGCCACCCACTGGCACGGCGGGAGGCCGTATGGCCACGACCAGAAAACCCGCCTCCAGCAACGCACGGCTGGCCCCGAGCGCCGCCTCGTTATCTCCGATGAGGATGGGTTGAATGGGGGTATTCGATTCCATCAATGGCAAACCCGACTGCAAGGCGCGGGAGCGAAATCGCCCGATCAAGGCGGCAAGCCTGTCGCGCCGCCAGGATTCCTCGCGCGCCAGAGCCAGGCTGACGCGGGTGGCCTCCGCCACCGCCGCCGGCAAAGCCGTCGTATAAATATAGGGACGAGCCCGTTGGATGAGATATTCGATCAAATCATGACTGCCGGCGACGAAAGCGCCGAAGGTTCCAAATGCCTTGCCCAGGGTGCCCATCAGTACGGGAACGTCTTCGGGCCCCAGACCATGATGCTCCACTACACCCCGCCCGCTGGGCCCGATCACGCCCAAACCATGGGCGTCATCCACCATCAGCCAGGCATTCGCTTCCCGGGCGAGAGCAGCCAGTTCCGGTAAAGGGGCGAGATCGCCATCCATGCTGAATACCCCATCGGTCACCAGCAGACGGCCCCGGGCCGGGCATTGCGCCAAGTCGGCGCACAATCGATCCATATCGCCATGGGCATAACGCTTGAGCCGGGCACCGGACAATCTTGCCCCATCCAGCAGGGAAGCATGGTTCAGTCTATCCTCGAACACCCAGTCGCCACGCTCCGCCAGGGCGGTGATGACGCCGAGATTGGCCATGTATCCAGTGGAAAACAGTAAAGCCCGCTCGCGACCGGTGAATTCGGCCAACGCCTCCTCCAAGGCCTGATGGGCCGGGCCATGGCCGGAAACCAGATGGGAAGCTCCGCTGCCAACGCCGTAAGCCTCCGCAGCGGTTTGCATCGCCTTGATCACCTCGCGGTGGTCGGACAGCCCCAGGTAATCGTTGCTGCAAAAATTCAACAGCCGCCTTCCTTCGCACTCGAATTCCGGCCCCAAACGCTTTTCCAGGACGAGGCGACGGCGATACAGCCCCTGGGCTTCGATTTGCGCCAGCCGCGCCGGCAATTCGTCCGGTCTCATGAATTCAGGATTTCCGCACTCACCCCCGCCATGCGCAATCCCAGGCGCCGAAACAGATGGCGGTCATTGTCGGCCACGGGATTGTCGGTGGTCAGCAATTTTTCTCCGTAGAAAATGGAATTGGCTCCGGCCAGAAAGCACAAAGCCTGCATCTCGTCGCTCATGTCCGTACGTCCCGCCGACAGGCGCACCCGGGACTTCGGCATGAGGATGCGGGCGACGGCGATGGTGCGCACGAACACCAAAGGATCGAGCTTTTCCTGATTGGCCAGGGGCGTTCCCTCCACCTGTACCAGCATATTGATGGGAACGCTATCCGGGTGCTGAGGCAAATTGGCCAATTCGATCAGCAGCTTGGCGCGGTCGTCGTCGCTCTCGCCCATGCCCACGATGCCGCCGCAGCAGACGTTGATGCCGGCCTCGCGCACCCGTTTCAAGGTATCCAGGCGATCCTGGTAGGTGCGAGTGGAGATGATCTCGGCATAATACTCTTCCGAGGTATCCAGATTATGGTTGTAGTAATCCAGGCCAGCCTGTTTGAGCCTTGCCGTCTGCTGGTCCGTCAGCATGCCCAAGGTCACGCAGGTCTCCATGCCCAATCCCCTGACCCCCTCGATCATCGCCACCACCCGCTCGATATCGCTATCCTTGGGACTACGCCAGGCCGCCCCCATGCAAAAACGGGACGCACCCTGTTCCTTGGCTTTTCGTGCCGCTTTCACGACTTCCTCCAGCGCGATCAGCGCTTCGCTCCCCAAACCGGTAGAATGGTGGGCGCTTTGCGGACAATAGGCGCAATCCTCGGAACAGGCGCCGGTCTTGATGCTCAACAGGCTGCTCACCTGCACCTCATTGGCATCGAAATGGTCGCGATGCACGGTCTGCGCGCGGAACAGCAGATCGTTGAATGGCAGGGCGAACAGCGCCCTCACCTCATCCAAGCGCCAATCATGGCGGATGCCGTCATTCGATGAAGGTGTTTTTTCGGCAAAGTTTGCCTGGAATTCTGCTAGCATTTTTAACCCGTCAAGCTTGAGACATGGATTTGGCGAACAACTGTCCAGGTATTATACAGGATTGGATCTTTCCGCCCACCTGCCTATTGTGCGGGGATGCCGGATCGGCGGGACGAGATTTGTGCATCGGCTGCGCTAACTCCCTGCCCCTCAACCTGCCGGCATGCTCCCGCTGCGGTCGCCTCCTGCCCTTCGCCAGCGCAGAGCCTTGCGGGCACTGCTTGCGACATCCGCCGGCTTACCAGCGCACCTTCGCCCTGTTCCGTTATGAAGAACCGGTTCGCCACCTGATCCACGGACTCAAATTCCACGCCCGCTATCCCTGCGCCCGGTTGCTGGGCCAATTGATGGCCGACGCACTGACCGAAACCGCATCAAAACCTGGCTGCATCCTCCCCGTACCGCTACATTCCAGCCGCTACCGCGAACGCGGTCACAACCAGGCGATCGAAATCGCCCGCACCGTCTCGCGACGATTGCGCATCCCTCTAGCTCTGGACAGTTGCATTCGCGCTCAAGCCACCCAACCGCAGACTGAACTGAATGCCGAGCAGCGCCTACGCAACATGAAAAAAGCCTTCCGTATCGTCAAAACCTTGCCTTCCAGCCACCTGGCAATACTCGATGACGTGGTCACCACCGGGGCGACCGTCAACGAGTTGGCGAAAGCCTTGCTGAAAGCCGGAGCCGAAAGAATCGATGTTTGGGCCTGTGCGCGGGCCTGATGGATTCCGGTCCCCGCGACGGGAAAGACAAGATTCGACCCTACCGATGTTGCTTTCATGCTAGTTTATTGTTGCAGAAAGCGCACAATGAGTAGGGCAAGCCGTTCAATTATGGTATATTCGCTCCAAATCTCTGAACATGGGGCAAGCAATGTATTTCCAGGTCATCATCGGAATCATACTGCTTTGTTTGGCGCAATTCTCGGTCGCTGAGGAGCAAACCGGAGCCAAACAGACGGTGGACAAACTCAACGGCGCACTCATCGAGGTCATGAAAAACGCCAAACAACTTGGCTACAAGGGCCGTTACAAGAAGTTGGAACCAGTCGTCAAGGAGACCCACGAATTCGATGCCATCGCGCAGATCGCACTGGGTAGCCACTGGAAAGCGCTGAATGACGAGCAGAAAAGGAATTTCGTGGATAAACTGACCGACCTCAGCATTGCCACCTATGCGGCGCAATTCAACGGCTATGCCGGCGAGGAATTCAAGTTCGAATCCGAGCAGAGCATGAAGTCCAACCGCGTGACCCTACGCTATATGCTGACCGCGCCCAAAGAGAAACCGGTAAAATTCGAATATATCCTGGGCCAGTCCGAGGGGGTATGGACCATCATCAACATCGTGGTCGACGGCATCAGTGACCTGGCCCTGAAAAAGGCTCAGTACACCAGTGTCATGGAACGGGAAGGCTTCGAAAGCTTGTTGAACAAGCTGAGCCAGAAGATCACCGACTACAACAATAACAACGCGACCTAGCGCCTGCGGCTTCCTGACAATGGCGCCAAGGCGGTCTCCCGGGACCGCCTTTTTAAGATGCATATTGAAAAATCTGAAGGGAAGGAAAGATACAATTGAGCTCCTCCCCGTCTTTCAGTGTACAAATTCACACACCCCCACGATAAGCTCGCAACGGCAAGACCCCTTCATCCGGCACAGACAAGGGACGTACACTGCTCCAAAATGGAGCGATCTTCCTCACTCGCATAAGCCTTATTTCCGCCAGCAGGCTTGGCGAATTCAAAGCCTGCGCTGATTAGACATAGGCGCGATTATTGCTTTAAAATATAATAAGGCAACTCGTTCTTTACCGGGGATTCATCAAATCGTTGAGTCTACCGGCAGGGGAAGCGGGTTCCTGCACATATCGCCTGCGCCCGAGCCAAAAGGGTCGAAGGGCGATTACCTTAAAATCATCGATATAGAGAAGCGACAGGATCAGATCCTGGTAAACCCATCAGTTTTAGAGGTATGAGAGATGGTTACGCCTGAAGAATTGACAATCAATCGGCTAGAGGAGCATAAGGAAGTGTGGTTACGTGCATGGTGTGCCGCCGTGATGGCGGACGCAATTCATGATTCTGATTTGGCCGCGGGATGGGCGGATGCTTGTCTGGAGGCGTATGAGAAAAAGTTTTCCGATTGATGAAGGCTTTCCTACCTCTTCCCGGGCGAGATCATGATGAAAGAAGGGCAAACGATCCTATGTTGATGAATCCATTTACCCTGCCATTCCACAGATTGCCGGCCTCGCTGCCGATCTTTCCGCTGCCCAATGCCGTGGTCATGCCGGACTGCCAATTGGCGCTGAACATTTTCGAGCCGCGCTATCTGAACATGGTTTTTGACGCCTTGGGAGCGGATCGGATGATCGGCATGGTTCAACCCAAACCTGCCGTCGAGGGGCACGCCGCCGACCTCTATCGAACGGGAACCGCTGGAAGGATCACCTTTTTCAATGAAACCAATGATGGCCGCTTGATGCTGGTTTTGACCGGGATTTGTCGCTTCGACATCCAGGAAGAAATTCCAACGACCCGAGGTTACCGACGAGTGCAATCGGACTGGTCCCGATTTCACTGCGACTACGAAGATTGCAGCATCGCCGAAACCGAACGTAATCATTTCATACAGCAATTGCGCCATTATTTTGCTTGCAAACGGCTCGAAATCGATGGGCAGGGCCTGGAAAACATGGCCATGGCCGATTTGATCAATCGCATCATCTGTTTTTTGCCGCTTGAGGTGGTTGAGCGGCAATTATTGATCGAGGCTGTATCGGTCCCTGAACGGGTGGCCACCTTGACGGCGCTGTTCCAGTACGACACCCAGGACATGCCCGCCGATGCCACCCGGCGGCATTAGAATTCCCGGGCATTGACCTGCGTGGATTAGCGTTCGATGTCGGTATAGAACGAATTGTCCTCTCCGCCGGCTTGCAAGGAGACCCGGATGATCTGTGCTGCAAAGGAAGCGGCCTGGGAGGGGGAAAGCCGATCATCCGTGGTATTGTGTTGCAGGAATTTGTAGATGATGGGTTTGATCTTTTCCGCATAGACCGCTTCCGTCATCGGAATCATCGTCCCCGACGACATATGGAAATCGGCAAACGGTAAAATCCTGCCGGTGAGGATGATCCCCGGCATTCCGGTTTCACTCAAGCCGATATCCATGAGGGAAATCTGCCTATCCCTCATCTGATCGTGGAGGATAGCGCCTCGATTCGGCAGGATCTTCTCCACTCGAAACACCCCATGGTAAGAATTCACCATGGCTTGCAATACGAGCATTTCGGCGGAGTCGGCAGGAGGCTGGGATTGCTCCAGATGCCGCTCGATGGCGTTCTTGCTCGCGCGCCGGTAATGATGCAGACAGTAGTCGTACAGGATGGCTATCTCATCGTCGTTGTTCAGAATCAAGGTGCCGGCCTTGATGAGTCCCAGCTTTTTTCCACATTCAGGCACGGCCGCCTTGGGGAGTTGTTTGACCAGGCTCAGGTTGAGTTCGCGCCCTATCTTGCGCAATGCCTGGTATCGCTCGAGCACTTCGTCGGTCTTTTTTTTGAAGGAAAAGGGCCATTTCATGAATTTCGTTCTCTCAGTTGGCCTCTCATGAGGCCATTGCATCCAGTTCATTCCAGCGTTCGTAGGCGGCTTCCAGCTTCGCCGTCAGTTCTTCTGCCTCATCAAGGATTTTCCTCACCGTCTCCTGATCCTTCCGGTAAAAATCCGCCGCATTGATTTGGCCGTTCAACTCCGCCTGGCGGTTTTCCATGGACTCGATTTGTTCGGGCAGGGTTTCCAGTTCGCGCTGCTCCTTGAAACCGAGCTTTTTCTTCGGTGACGGTGCTTTCCCCGTCTGCGGTTTGGGCTTGGACGGGACGGGGACTTGCATCTGCGCCTGCTTCGCCTGAACCAACCAGTCGGAGTACCCCCCCACATATTCGCCAATTCTGCCGTCGCCTTCGAACACCAGGGTATGAGTGACCACATTATCGAGAAAGGCGCGATCATGGCTGACCAGGATCAGGGTACCCTCGAAATTGGCCAACAGATCTTCCAGCAATTCCAAGGTTTCCATGTCCAGATCGTTGGTGGGTTCGTCCATCACCAGCAGGTTGCAGGGCTGGCTGAATAGCCGGGCCAACAGGGCGCGGTTGCGCTCGCCTCCTGACAGGCTGCGCACCGGCGAGCGGGCGCGAGTAGGTGAGAACAGGAAATTAGCCAGGTAGGACATGACATGCAACCTCTGGCCGTTGATCTCCACATAGTCCTTACCATTGCTGACCGCGTCGGCGAGGGTCTGATCAGGGTCGAGTTGGGCGCGGAGCTGGTCGAAATAGGCGATATTGAGCTTGGTGCCGTGGCGCAAGGTTCCGGTTTGTGGCTCCAGATCCTTGAGCAAGATGCGCAGCAGGGTCGACTTGCCCGCACCGTTGGGGCCGATCAGGCCGACGCGATCGCCGCGCATGATGACGGTGGAGAGATCACGGATGAGCGCGCGCTCCGGGTAGGAAAAACCCAGATTTTCCGCCTCGATCACCAGCTTGCCCGAACGTTCGGACTGCTCCACCTCGAGTTTGACCTGCCCCTGGCGGTTGCGGCGCTCGGCGCGCTCGCTGCGCAGCTTCTTCAACGCCCGCACGCGCCCTTCGTTGCGGGTGCGGCGGGCCTTGATGCCTTGACGTATCCAGACCTCCTCCTGGGCCAGTTTCTTGTCGAACAGGGCGTCATGCTTGGCTTCCTCTTCCAGGGCTGCGGCCTTTTTCTCCAGATAGTCGGCATAGTCGCCGGGCCAGGAGGTCAGCCGCCCTCGATCCAGGTCGACGATGCGGGTGGCGATTTTTTGCAAGAAGGCGCGGTCATGGGTGATGAGCAGGGTGGCCCCTTGAAATTGCAGGAGTTGCTCTTCCAGCCAGATAATGGCTTCCAGATCCAGATGGTTGGTGGGCTCGTCCAGCAGCAGCACATCGGGCTCGATGACCAGGGCGCGCGCCAATGCCACGCGTCGTCGCCAGCCGCCGGAAAGCCCTGCTACTGCTAGGTCACCGGGCAGTTCCAGTCGGCTTAGGACATGCTCCACCCTTTGTTGCAGACGCCAACCGTCCAGGGCTTCCAGGCGATGCTGCAAGTGGCCCAGTTCCTCCAGGACCTCTTCGCCGGCATAGACTCGCTCGGACAAGCGGTGGTATTCGGCGATCCAGTGGCCAATATCGCCCAAGGCATCGGCCACCGCCTCGTAAATGGTGGCCTGTTCCGGCAGGCTGGGGTCTTGTTCCAGCATCGCGAGCTTGATGCCCGGCTGCCGCCAGATTTCGCCGCTGTCCGCGGCGACCAACCCCGCAATGGCTTTCATCAGAGTGGATTTGCCTTCGCCGTTGCGGCCGATCAAACCTATCCGTTCGCCGGGATCCAGTAGGAAATCGGCATGATCGAGGACGGGATGGACGCCAAAAGCGATGGATACGTCAGCGAGGCGGATGAAGGGCATGGATGCTAGGATAAACTAAGATTAGGCATCATAGTTTACAGGAAATGGCCTCCATGATCCGGGTGAGCATGATTCATCATGACCCTGGGCAAGAGGCTGGCAAGACAGGCCGAGCCTTGAGGCTTGACCGCCGTTTTCGTATCGTACCGATGGGATCAGGCCACCTCCATGTCCATTCAAGAATCAAAAAGCCCATTGCAGCTCGAAGGGACGACGCGAGAAGGCAGCCATTGGGTCATTCCCATTTCGAGCAGCCCGTTCTTGATCGGACGCAAGGAAGGCTGCAATCTACACCTCTCCGTGGATGGCATTTCCAGGATCCATGCCGAAATCCGGGAAAAAGATGTTGGCTGGTGGATAGTAGACTGCGGCAGCACCAATGGCACTTTCGTCAATCACCGCCGTTTGACCGGAGAACAGCTCATCAAATCCGGTGATATCCTGCAATTCGCGGACATGCATTTCACCGTGACCGAGCCCACGCATATCACCCAGAGCACCCGCATCATCAATCCTCATGCGCAGAAATTCGAATCCATGATGATGGAAAAAGCGGTGGATCCCTATTTTCAGCCTATCCTGCGCTTTTCCGATCTTGCTACGGTGGGTTATGAAATCTTAGGAAGGGTCCATTACGGGGGATTGCCCGAACTGCCGGGTCCGTTATTTCAGATTGCGAAAAAACTCGATCGGGAAATCGAGTTGAGCCAGTTATTCCGCGATCAGGCATTTGCCCGGGCCAACCGATTGAATGTGCGAGACATCTTGTTTTTCAATATGCTGCCTGCGGAAGTGGATACGAACTTGATCGCCTGTTCCCTAGGCCACCTGCGTAAGGCATTCCCCTCCCTGCATTTAGCGATGGAACTGCACGAATCGGTTATCACCGACGCGCCGATGGTCAAAAAACTGAGACGGGTGCTCAAGGAACTCGGCATCTTCCTGGTTTACGACGACTTCGGCTCGGGACAGGCGCGGCTGGTGGAATTGATGGAAGCGCCACCGGATGTCATCAAGTTCGATTTTTCCCTGATCCACGGGATCGAGACCCGTACCGAGACCTCGCAGGCGATTGTTGCAGCCCTGGTGAAAATGGCCAAGGGCGCCGGCATCCGTACCCTCGCGGAAGGGGTGGAAACCCAGGGAGAAGCCGACGTTTGCAAACAACTGGGATTCGATCTGGCGCAAGGCTATTATTTCGGCAAGCCGGGACCTTTGACTGCCCCGGCAACGGACAAAAGACTTGATTCATCAGGAGACAAAGCATGACTACCCTATTGGTCACCGGCGCAAATCGCGGCTTGGGTCTGGAATTCTGTCGGCAATATGCGCAAGCAGGCTGGAAGGTGCTGGCTTGTTGCCGCAAACCGGAACAAGCGCAGGCATTGAATAGCCTCGCAGCGAATCATCCTGCCGTTTCCCTGCATGCGCTGGATGTGGCCGACTTTGCCCAGATCGACGCACTTTCTCATGCACTGGCGGGGGATCCCATCGATATGCTGCTATGCAATGCCGGCGTCTATGGCGATACGGGAAACAACGGCTTCGGTTCGCTGGATTACCTGCGCTGGCTGGACACATTCAGGATCAATACCCTGGCCCCGGTCAAATTGGCGGAAGCCTTCCTGCCGCAGTTGAAGCGCGGTCAACGCAGGTTACTCGTCTCCGTCACCAGCCTGATGGGCAGCATGGCCGATAACAGCAGCGGCGGATCTCTCATGTATCGCTCCAGCAAAGCAGGGCTGAATGCCGCCATGAAGAGCCTGGCTTTGGATCTGGCAAGTGAAGGCATTGGCGTCTTGATCATTCATCCCGGCTGGGTGCAGACCGACATGGGCGGCATGGTTGCCCCCACTACGCCGCAAGAGAGCATTGCCGGCATGCGGCAGGTGATCGAAAACTTTACCCCCTCCGATAGCGGGCGTTTCCTCAACTACCGAGGCGAGCAACTGCCTTGGTAGAATCCTGCGATTTTTCGAAACCGATGGGCAAACAGGAATTTAACGGCCATCGGGCGATGGAAGTTTGAAAATCGCTCGGGCTTTGCTTACTCTTGTCGAACCTTCACGCTCACCTCAACCTCAGCGAGGATCTCATGCCGAAACATTTGCCAATCTGCCTGTTAGTCGCCACCCTGACCACCTTGGCCCCCGCCATCGAAGCCGCCGAGAATTCCGATCCCTCCATGGGCACAAAATTGGGTGCCGGATTATCCAATATTTTCCTGGGTTTTATAGAAATGCCCAAGAATGTCATCAATACGAGCAACGAGGCCAATGTCGCCCTGGGGATCAGCGGGGGGGTGATCAAAGGCGGCTTGCATACGGTGGGACGCGTCTTGGCCGGCACCCTCGACGTACTCAGCTTTCCCCTGCCCACCGAATCCATCCTGGCTCCGCAGTACGTGTGGGAAAATTTTAACGTCGAGACCCATTACAATTCCATGTTCAAGACGAAGAAATGATCCTCTATCATTGGGAGGGGGAGCCGGCTGCAGGACAAGCGAACCTTCCCCTAGCACGGGAGGTAAACCGAAGGATTCAAGCCGTTTTTAGCTTTTTCTTCATCTCCAAGACGTTGCCACTTTCCGTCTTGCGATAGTCCACGGAATCCATCAGGTTGCGGATGATGAAAATACCCCGGCCACGCTCGCACAGTTCCTCCGGGTCGGGGCATGGCAGTTCGCTGATATCAAATCCCTTGCCCTGATCGTAAACCTGAATGCAAAGGTCGTTTTCCTCGATGGAGATATACACTCGCAGGACCGGGTTTTCACATCCGGCATGTTTGATGGCATTGGCCAGAGCCTCGGTGAGCACCAGATTCAAGGTATAGGCGAGAACGTCGCTATCTCCGGCGTACTCACCCATTTCCCTAGCCAATTGCTCGCCAATATGGCCGATCAGACCCAGATAACGGGTTTGAGGGGGGATTTCGATCTCCAGGCTAATCCGATTTCGAGTCATGGGGCGTCCCTCTCGCTAAGCTGGCGAGAGCGTCTTCGACCGAGGGATGCGTCTCGAACACCTTGTGCAACCGGGTCAGTTCGAACATGGATTGGACCCGCGTCTGTAGGCCCGCCAAGGCAAAACGGCTGTCGCGCAAACCCGCGTTCTTGTATCCGGAAAGCAGGGCTCCCAGTCCCGAACTGTCGACAAAACGCACTTCGGACAGATCGAGGATCAATGCTTTCGCACCGTTTTCCAATAATTGCACTAAATAATCCTTGAGCTCCTGAGAATTGTGAGCATCCAGCCTCTCCTCCTGGAAGCGCAGCAGGGTGGCATCGTCCTTGGTTTCAGTGGTGATATTCATGAATTGACCTTGTAGTTTCAAATGCTTGGGTTTAATTCCCAGTATGATTGAGGAGAAATCCTGCCAGTTGCTCCCGCTCGAAATCTTCCATGTCCCAGTCCTCATCCTGCAGCATATCGTAGAACTGCTCTTGCATGACGTAAGCTTGCGCAATCCGCATATCACCCTGGGCGGTAACGACCTCCACCGGCACACGGCGGTAAAAGTCGTCTTCGAAAACGTCAAGCCAATGCAGATCCCCTGCGTCGATGCCTACAAAGATTAGACCATTGACCGTTGAACCCGGTGACGGACGGATGCCCGGATAGTTTTTTTCACTTATGCGACGACGGGTGTAACCCTCCAATCGAGCTACTTGGGCAGGCAATGTCCTTCCCATCACGGCGAGCATGACCTCAGGAAGTTGCAGTGTCCCATAAGCAAATAAATTGTGTACGTTCACACCCGACGGCGGCAAAGGGCTAGGATTCCTCTGTAAGTGATGATGATGCCGTAATTCCTGCCCCATGTTCAATGCTCCTGTCCCGATATCGGGGTTGAGTATTCGCTTCGCATTGCCTCCAGTCGGCGGCTCTTTCCAGGTCTGTGTCATTTCCCTCACGGTATTGAATCGAAACCCAAGGACAATGGCTTCAGTTCGCCTGCTCTCCCGCTTGGGGGGGCAGGCGCTGAATGCCGGCTTACGGGGGGCCTTGGGGCAAGCTCATGAGTGAGTTATTTGACTCAACACAATGCGCCATATGACACACCCAAAGCCGAGACATCCTCAGCCCAAATGCAAGCGATTGTTAATTCATGGAAGTTGCATGGGCGCAGAACTTGCCTTTAGCATATAAAATAGACTCTCGCCGCCTCGAACAGAATGCGGGAGCGCTTTATTTTCGAAACTTTGCGACATTGCCTGCAGACGAGGGGAAACCATGTGCAGAACGAAACCATCGGCAGTAGCTCTGACATTGGTGGGGATGATCTACGGATACGGAGATCCGGCTTGGGCCGATCATGGATCTTTGGGGTTTGGTATCGGCACGGCCTCCCCCATCCTCACTCAAACCGGTGTCACGCTTCCCGCCGGCATGTGGGCCGCCGGCCTGATTACGCAATTCATCCAATTCGATAGCGCTTCCGACGCCAAGTTGCGTTACTATCAGCACCAGCATGGGGATGTCCACAGCACCGACACATTGTTGCAACCCTCGATCTTTGCCGCTTATGGAGTGACCGACGATCTGACTCTAGGCCTTCGCCTGCCCTGGGTATTGCGTTCGGGAGTCAAAACGCCCAACGATGACGGAGTCGTCATGCATCAGGGTGACCCATCCGGGTTCGGCGATATCTCACTGTTCGGCCAATATCGCGTTTTTTACACCGCCGACAATCTCAATCAACTCTCCTTGGTGGCGGGGCTTAAATTGCCGACGGGCGCTACTCGTACGAAAACGAACCAAGGCGAGATTTACGAAGCCCATCATCAGCCCGGCACGGGTTCCTGGGATCCTTCCGTAGGATTCAACTTCACCCGGGCCATGGGCGATTGGTCTTTCGATTCCAATATGCTTTACACGTTTTCCGAAGAAGGCACCCAGCGAACCAAAATCGGTGATGGTTTCGACTATAATTTCGCCGTTTCCTACGGTTTCGGAGCACCGGTGCGCAATGCGTTTTTTGCGGCTAGCAATAATGCCCCATGGACGGCCGTTTTGGAGTTGACCGGTACCTGGCGCGGCAAGCAGACCGCCGCAGGAATCTCGGACCCCAACTCGGGCGGGAATACCATCTACATCAATCCAGGGATCCGGTTTTCCGGCGGCAAGGGATGGAATACCGCCTTATCGATCGGGGCGCCCATTCTGACGGATTATAACGGCTATCAGACGCCCCCCGATTACCGCATCGTCTATCGCTTCGTGGCGACTTTCTGAGTATATCTTATGGTTGGACTTGCGCCGTTTAAGAGGGGAAGATTTGCGGGGATAGTTTTGCTTGTCAGCTTGCTAGGGCTGTGCGCTTGTAGTTCGACGGGGCAGAATGCCCACCCAGCCGGCGCGCAATCCCCCGAAGCTGTCAGCTTATTCGTTTCCGCCGTTTTCGGCCCGGACGGTAAGCTGTGGCGGGTGAGGTCCGGAAAAAGCCATGTCGTTGTCGATTATTCCAACGACCTCGGCAAGACTTTCAGCCCGCCGGTCTCGGTCAACCCGAAGACCCAACACATCAAAGCCAGCGGAGAAAACCGTCCGGGCATCGCCGTGGATCGCAACGGCAGGATTCATGTGGCTTACCCGGCCGAAGGCTTGGGGCGTCAGGCCAACGCGGTATTCCACAGTTTCTCCGCCGATGGCGGCAAACATTTTTCCGAACCCTCGGCGCTCAGCGACAAGGCCGAGGAAGCGAATTTTCTTCAGGCCAGGCTGGTTGCGAGTCGTTCCGGGCATGTTTGGGCTTTTTGGCACGACGAGCGGGATCGCACCGATTGGAAGCAGGCCGGCAATGCCATTTATTACGCCGAACTGGACGAGCGGACCGGTTTGCCGCAAACAGCCAGAAAAGCGGCCGATGTCCTCTGCGAATGCTGCGCCATTGCCGCGGACTTCGGGAAAGACGAATCGCCCGTTTTACTCGCTCGCTTCATCTATCCCGGCGGAATTCGCGATCACGGTCTGATCCGGCAAAAAAATCAGCAATGGTCATCCTGGCGGGTCACTTTCGATGAATGGCATATCGAGGCCTGTCCCGAACATGGCCCCTCGCTTTCCATCGACGCGGAAGGCCATTATCACATCGCCTGGTTTAGCCAGGGTAATGCCCAGAAAGGCCTGTTCTACGCCAGATCTTCCGACCAGGGCCAGCATTTCGGCAAACCACTGCCGTTCGGCGACCGCAGCAAACTGGCGGCTCGCCCGGTGGTGATGGCGGTGGATCAACGCGTGGTGCTGGCATGGCAGGAATTCGACGGGGCGAAAACCCGGATCATGGTGCTGGTGTCGAAGGATGGCGGTGAAACCTGGCTACCCACCCGGCGGATCGCCGAAACCGCCGAAGAGGCCGATTACCCCATGCTGCTGCGCAAAGACCGGGAGATCTACCTGGCGTGGAATACCCAGGCAGAGGCTTATCGCCTGATCCCGCTGGATTGATTCCTGACGATTGAATCACACAGGCAAGGTTTCATGCTGAATTCCAAGATCCGAAGTTTGATTGTGTTATTGTTCGCTTTGATCGGTTCCGCTCCGATCGCGGCGGAAGCATTGCGTCCGTTCAAATCCGACAGTTTGCAGACCATCACGGCGGAACGCGCCGGAAAACCCTTCATCCTGATGTTTTGGTCTTTGGATTGTGCCAGTTGCATGAAGGAATTGGATGCCCTCGCCGGCACCTTGAATAAATATTCCAACCTGGACATCGTCATGGTTTCTACCGACGAGGAGTCCTACGCCAAGGACGTGGAGGCGATGTTGAGCAAACATGGTTTGCAACGGGTCGAATCCTGGATCTTCGGCGACGCCAATGCCCAACGCCTGCGCTATCAAATCGATCCGAGCTGGTTCGGCGAATTGCCCCGCAGTTATTTCTATGATGCGTCCCATCATCGACTGCCCCACAGTGGGGTTTTGACCATCGACTATATCGAAGCCTGGCTTTCGGCGCTCAATCCACATCCTTAGCGCTTTCGCTCGATACGGAAGACCATGAACCCAGACCATCCAGCGAGTGAAACCACGCCCAAGGACCAATTATTCGAGACCCCCGCCGACGGCGATTTCCGCTTCGACAGCCGGACGGCGGCGGTATTCGACGACATGATCCGGCGCTCGGTGCCACTGTATGGGGAGATCCAGCGCATGATCGGTGAGATCGCCGCCGATTTCGCCCAAGCCCATACCGATCTATTCGATCTCGGCTGCGCCACCGGCGCATCCTTGCTGGAACTGGACTCACTCATCGATCCTGCGGTGCGCTTCGTCGGCGTGGACAACTCCCGGGAGATGCTGGAAAAAGCTCGCCAGAAGCTGTCCACCTGCCCCTCGGGCCGGGATTTCGAGCTATTGACCGCCGACCTCCACCAAGCCCAGGTCGTGGAAAACGCCTCGGTCGTGGTGATGAACCTGACCCTGCAATTCATCCGCCCGCTATATCGTGAACGGGTGATCCGCAACATCGTCGACGGCCTCAACGATCAGGGCTGCCTGATCCTGGTGGAGAAGCTGACCCTGGGCGATAGTCTGTTCAACCGCTTGTTCATCCGTTATTACTACCACCTGAAGAAGCGGCAGGGTTATTCGGAATCGGAAATCGCCCACAAGCGCGAAGCCCTGGAAAACGTCCTCATCCCCTACCGTCCCGAAGAAAACCGCGAACTGCTGGAGAGCGCAGGCTTTCGCCATGTGGAGGAATTCTTCCGCTGGTATAACTTCAGCGGCTTGATCGCGGTGAAATAAGCCGCCTTTACTGCGCACCTATTCTCGTAATGCCAATGCCGACCTAACCGCTATTGGCTGCGCAGGGAGGAAAGAAATAGCCCCAATCCGCCCATGGATAAGACCAGGATGGTGAGCAAGTCGAAAAGGCTCATGCTACGCAGGGTGAATTGCAGCCCCGCCAGCACCCCCACCAGCAAAGCCGAAACCGATCCCAGCGCCAATGCCCAACCGATGAGGTTGCGCCCATTGTAAAAGATCATGCCGATTCCGAAGACGAGCGGAATCAAAATCATGCTACCGGTAATGGAAGCCGTCCCGCCGAAGGCCGAAACATGAAACAGGCTGGTACCCAAACTGAATGATTGGGTGACGATGATGGATTGAAACAACAGGTAAAACCCCCAGCACATCATCAGAAAACCGATGAAAAAAGAACCCACGCCACCCGGCGTGCCTCCCGCACCTCGTACACTCATTGCGAACTCCTTGGATTGATAGATCAATGCCCAGTTTATCCCCCTATTTCAGGGGTGGAAACGACCGCGCTTTCAAAACCGGAGGCGGTAAAACATCTCCACCGGCGTCACCCAGACGATGCCGTCTCCTTCCTGCCCGGTGTGAGCCAGATGGAGGATGAGCCGAACGATTTCATCTTCTCGTCCGGTGCCACGATTTCCAGGATGATCTCGAGATCTGGTGAAACGCATCATCGAGATCGTCGTGGGGCATTGGGATCTTGATGGATGGCTCCATTTAGCGGCGCAAACCCGCCAGAAAACCACTCAGGGCCTCGGCCAGTTTTTGCACCGCTTCGGGTTCCGGCATGGGCATCTTGAGATAGCTCTTGCCGGTCTTCTCATCGGTTTCGACCCAGGCCCGCGCACCTTCTTCGCTGCCCGCGGCGGCGAAGGTCTCCATCCATTTCACGCCGGCGCCGATCAAATCCGACCAGGGATCGACTGCCGCAGGGCGCGCGCCCGCCGGGGGGGATGGCGGCGGGGAAGTCACGGCCTCCATCGCCTCCGGTGATGGAAGCCGCGAAGATTTTTCCGTCACATCGATGCGTGAGTCATCCGCTCCCTC
>JAQTSI010000013.1 GCA_028711365.1 Methylococcaceae bacterium | reverse complement strand
AAATGGTCTGGCCATAACCGATGTAAACCGGCCCATCATGAAATGCCTCACCCCTGGATTCGGGGGGCACGAATTCCTCCCGCGGCACTTGCCTCATCGCATCCATGACGCGAGGGTCCAGGGCGGTTTTGCCGAGTTGATGTCGGGTCATCAACACATTGGCTTCTATATCCCTGATCATACGGGCCTGATTTTGCACGGGATGCCTCGCTTCACGATCAAACCGGGAAATCGATATACTCGGTATATCGGATTGGGCTAGGCTAAAAAGTCTAGCATGCTTTCACAATGACTTCGGACGCCGGAATTTTAAGTTCGATCCGTGCTTCAATAAGCGCCCGGCATGCTGTACAAAAAACTTTTGCCACCGCCAGACCGCCATGTCGACCCACCAGAAACCGATCGATCCAGAACTGATCCAGCTCGAAGAGGTGCACAAGGACTATGTCTGCGGTCGCCGGCGGGTTCAGGCCTTGCGTGGCGTGAGCCTGGATGTGCGGCAGGGGAGTTTCGTGGTCATCGAGGGCTTGTCGGGCAGTGGCAAAAGCACCTTGCTCAATTTGATCGGATGTCTCGATTATCCGACCCGCGGCCGGGTGATCATCGCCGGTAAGGATACCAGCGCCATGAACGACCGAGCTTTATCCCGCTTCCGGGCCGAGCGGCTGGGTTTCATTTTTCAAGATTTCAATCTCATCCCCATGCTCAACGCTTATGAGAACGTGGAATATCCTCTACGGCTCAAGGGCGAAGCGAAGGCGCAATTGCGCCGACGAACAGAAGCCGCCCTGGAAGCGGTGGGTTTGATCGACATGGCCGACCAGCGTCCGGCCGAGCTTTCCGGAGGCCAGTGTCAGCGGGTGGCCATCGCCCGTGCCCTGGTCAGCCAGCCCGATCTCATCGTCGCGGACGAGCCCACGGCCAACCTCGATTCTCACACCGGCGAGCGGATCGTCGAGCTGATGCGCAGCATGGTGGAACGATTTGGCGCCACCTTCATCATCGCGACCCACGACCCCATGATCGCCTGCCATGCCACTCATCGCTATCGGCTGCGCGATGGACGGATGGTTTTCGAATGACGGAACTGAAGCTGGCCTTCCGCAACATCTTCCGCCATCCGCAGCGCACCCTGGCGACCTTTCTGGCGATGGCACTCGCCTGCGCCGGGCTGGTGCTATTTGGCGGCTATATTCTCTTCATCCACCTATCGGGCGAAACCCATGCCACCATGATGGTGGGCCACCTGCAGATCTTCAAGCGCGGCTTTTACGAAACCGGAGCCGGAAATCCGGCGGCTTTCGCCATCGAGGATTACGAGCCGCTACGCCAGAGGCTCATCCAGGATCCTGAAATCGGACCCCGAGCCAGCCTCGTGACGGGGATGCTGGTACTCAGCGGAATCGCCCGCAACCCAGAGTCCAAAAATAGCGCCCCTTTCATCGCTCAGGGCTGGGTTCCGGCCGACCTCGCCCGCCTACAGGAGTGGAACCCTTACCAATTGTTCGACATGCGGCAACTGGCGGTAAACCGGGTATTTTTTCCCACCGAGCCGGAACTCGATGCGTCCGAACCCAAGGCGGGAACGCTGGGGGTTGGACTGGCGCGTATTCTGGGCATGGATCTGCAAAGGCAAGCCGACGGTTCCAGGGCCCGGCTGGAATTGCTCTGCGCCTCGCCCCTCAGCGCGACGCCCAGGATCGGCGTGCTTTACGTTCGCCGCGCCGTGCCCAGGGGCTTGAAAGCATTCGACGACCGGCTCATTTTCCTGCCCTTGGACTATGCTTCGCGGCTGATGTTTCCGGGTCAGGGAACCCAAGTGACCGCTATCGTGATGCTGCTGAACCGCGTCGAGGACGTGCCTGCCGTGGCGGCGCGGTTGAAGGAGATCATCGCTCAGCAAGGTCTGGAGTTGGAGGTGAAGACCTGGATCGAACTGTTGCCCGTTCACCAGCAGGCAATACGCATGATCGATCTGTTTTTCTACTTTAGCCTCGCCATCGTGGCGGTGGTTCTGGCTTTCATGATTTACAACACGATCATGATGGGAGTACTGGAACGCACCCGGGAAATCGGCACCCTGCGAGCCATGGGTGCTTCGCGCAAGCGGGTATCGACGGTCTTCCTGCTGGAGGGGTTGATTTTGGGATTAGCCGGCGGAGGGACCGGCATCGTGCTCGGCGGAGTGAGCGCGTGGTTGATCGATGCCGCCGAGATTCTCTATCAGCCGCCGACGATTCCTTTCCTGATCAAACTGGAAATCCTGGTGTTCCAGGATTGGCGGGTTCCGCTGCTGGCTTATATCGGCTGCCTGGCCGTGGCGCTGGCGGCAGCGTATCTCCCGGCGCGCAAAGCCAGTCGGCTATTCATCGCCGAGGCCTTGCGGCGTTGAAATTCCGGCCCCACCGCTCAGCCGGCGCTCCTTGCTGCCCGCCCCGGCGCATAGCCGGTCAATTCCACATAGCCCCGCCCGGCGGGCGCGCCGGTTCGGGCGTCGAGGACGTCCACTGCGCCTTCCCAGTAGCGGGCGTAATGGCGAAATTCCTGGTCGGCCAACAGGGGACGAATTTCAAGCACCCGCTGGCCTGCCTTCAACCGCCAGCGAGCCGGATAGCGCCCGCCGGTCGGACTTTCCCAAAAATCCAGCGCCTCGACGGCGATGTCATCGCAGGTCAGGCAACTGGACACGCCACAGGGATCGACCCAAGTGCCCGAACTATTGGCCGGATCGTCCGTGCCATCCTTGTAGCGGAGGCGTAAATACATCAGATCCGAGCCGTCGTCGAGATGCAGCGCGAACCAGTCCCAGCCGATTTGATACTCCGCCAACATGCTGGTGCTCCATTCGCGATCCAGCCAAGCCAGGCCCCGCACCGGCAGTTCCTGGCCGGACAGCTCCAACGTCCCCTGCGCGGCCATGCGGGTGATGGAGTAGTAGTAGGAGGCATTGCCCGGTTTTGGGCTCTTGCGGCTGAGGCCCTGTTCGCCGTTCAGCACGGCCGGCTTGAGCGGGTCGAGTTCAAGGGACAGTACGATCCCACCTTGCCGCGCTTGCAAGCGCCAAGGGAAACCGCCGCCCTGCGAGGCTTCCAGCCGCCAGTCGCCCAGCCACACCTTGAACGGCTCGGCTTGCGCGCCTGCCCAACCCATGGCCGCGAGCGAGAGGCGCTGGAAGGACAAGTAGCGCCGGCCGGTCGCGTCGGTGAGGGCGAAATGCGCCATGCTGGCATCCAGGCCACCCCAGCGGGAAAACAGGCTGCGCCTGAACCCATAACGAAAGAACGTGATCTGGAAGCCGAAGCGGCGGCCCTGCGGGCTGTCGAGATTGCCGGTGACATACCACCATTCGTCACGGAAGTCCGGGTGCGGACCGTGGTCGGCAGGAAAAGCGAACGGCCTGGGCGCATAAGCCCGCTCGAAGTTGGCGTAGTCGGGTCGCGCAATACCGCCACCACGCCTTCGCCCGGCCTTGCTTGCCTGCCGCAGCCAAGCAAGGCCGCCAGGAAGCGCGCGCGGTCAATAAGGGTAAACATGGGATTCCCTCGTCATGGTGATAACGGCGTGCCACCGGCACGGTTGCGGATATTTCAGTTCTTGCGCCGCGCTCTCGCGCTTCAGGTGCCACCTTTGCCTGCCGGGTTTCATCATAGTGCATGGGCAGGATATCGCAGGCTGTGCTGAATATCGGTGATGAATCCGCCTTCCCAATTTTTAAGCTGGGTGGAAAGAAGATACGAGCGTTTAAACTGCCCTCACTTCCTCGTCGTTCGTCATGCTCGAATTCCGGCGTGAGGCGTTCGGCCACGGAATGGCGATAGTCATTTGACGATATTCTCATGCAGCGGGAAAGAGAAAAAAAGCATTCGGCTATGGCCGTCATGTTCGCGAGGGAAACTTGACTCGCTTGGGTTCCGTTGCCATTCTTAAGTTTCAAGTAAACCGGGCGAGCCATCTCAAGCTAAGGGCTTGAGCCAAAATCAACTTCGCGGGAGAGAATTCATGAGTAAAGCATCCGTTTTCGACTCGATACGTGGGGCTGTGGTTGAAGCCTGGCGTAAACTGGCCAAAAGCATGGGTATTGCGGAGCAGCCCGATCTGGAGGTCAACCCGCCAAGAAGCAACGGAACAGGCAACAATCGCAAGTTTTTGGCTTATTTCCTGCTCCTGCTGGTTACGATTTATCTCTGGCAGGGAGTCAGCGAGGTGCGTCAGCATGAAATTCCTTACAGCGAGTTTCTCAAGCTGGTGAGGGAACAAAAGATCGACCAGGCAGTGATCACCGAACAGGCCATTTCCGGATTGCTCAAGCCGGAATCTCCCGGCAAGGAGGGCGAACCTTTCATCACCGTTCCCTTGGGCAACCAGCCCTTGGCGGAAAACCTGGAAAAAAACGGCGTCAAGTACACCGTTCGTTACGGCAGCAACTGGCTAGGCAATTTCATCTTCAACTGGCTGTTGCCCTTGGGCCTGATGTTCCTGCTTTGGGGATGGCTGGCCAGACGTTTCACCGGCGGCGGCGGAGTCCTCAGCCTAGGCAAGAATCGGGTGCGCATCCATGCCGATTCGCTCCCCAAGGTGACCTTCAACGATGTCGCCGGTGCCGAGGATGCCAAACAGGAGTTGAAGGAAACCATCGAATTCCTGCAAGACCCGACCCGCATTCAGCGGTTGGGAGGACGCATGCCCAAGGGGGTGTTACTGGTCGGACTGCCCGGCACCGGCAAGACCTTGCTGGCGCGGGCGGTGTCCGGCGAAGCCGGTGTGCCTTTCTTCAATATCAGTGGTTCGGAATTCATCGAGATGTTCGTCGGGCTGGGCGCTTCGCGAGTTCGCGACTTATTCGAACAAGCCCGGCAGAAGGCGCCTTGCATCATCTTCATCGACGAACTCGACGCCATCGGCCGTTCCCGTGGCGGCCCGGTGGTCATGGGCGGGCATGATGAACGCGAACAGACCCTGAACCAATTGCTGACCGAGATGGACGGCTTCGATCCTTCCGTGGGCGTGGTGGTGATGGCGGCGACCAACCGTCCGGAAATCCTCGACAAGGCCCTGCTGCGCTCGGGCCGCTTCGACCGTCAGATCGTGGTGGATAAACCCGGCCTGGACGACCGCGTCGAGATACTCAAACTGCATACCAAAGCGATGAAGCTCGGCCCGGATATCAATCTACGCATCATCGCCCAGCGGACCCCGGGATTGGTGGGCGCAGATCTGGCCAATGTCGCCAATGAGGCGGCCATCATCGCCGTGCGCGAAAACCGGGACAACGTCGGCATGCAGGATTTCGAAGCCGCCATCGACCGCGTCCTGGCCGGCCCGGAAAAGAAGAGCCGGGTATTGAACGAGGAAGAGAAACGCCGGGTCGCCTATCATGAAGCCGGCCATGCTCTGGTGGCCGAAACCGTACCCACCGGCGAGCCGGTGCATAAAGTCTCCATCATTCCCCGCGGCGCGGCGGCCTTGGGCTATACCCTGCAACTGCCGGTTGAGGAGAAGTTCCTGTCGACGGAACCCGAACTCAAGGACCAGATCGCCATCCTGCTGGGTGGACGCACCGCCGAGGACATCGTGCTCGGCTCGGTCTCCAGCGGCGCCCAAAACGACCTGGAACGGGCCTCAGAGATCGCCCGCGCCATGATCTGCCAACTCGGCATGAGCAGGAAACTGGGACCTTTGGCCTATGGAAAACGGCAACGCCTGGCTTACCTGGGGGTGGAAGGCACGGAAGAGCGCAATTTCAGCGAGGACACCGCCCGCATCATCGATGCCGAGGTCAAGCAACTGGTCGAGGAAGGCCAAAGCCGGGCAGAGGAAATCCTCAACCAAAAACGTTCCACCCTGGATGCCATCGCCCGAAGGCTACAGGAAAAAGAAGTCATCAGCGGCGAAGAGATCAAGCAATTGATTCATCCGGGTTAGATCGGTCACCCTGGCAGAGGACTTTGGTTGGGACTCTATAGATTTCGTTTGTCTCGAAGCCCGTTTGACCTGATTTCGCGCCTGCCCGCGAAAACGATGCAGGCGCTCCTGGCATTCATTCCCAAACCCGGCCAAAAGGTTCATCGACCAATTTTCGCCCATGCGAGTTTTTCCTGCCTGTCTTCTGGCGGTCCTCTGCCTCCCTCCATCGCTGCGGGCCGAAGACTTCAGCGCGCTCGTCATCGGGTCAAGCAATTATTTTTACCGAGGATATTCAAAAAGCGGCAACACCCCGACCGTTCGAGTCAACGTCGATTATGAACACCGCTCGGGTTTTTACGGTGGGATGTGGATTTCGCGAGTGGATTTCGAGGACAGAGGATATTCCGACCGGTCGAACACCGAGTTTTACCCTTACCTCGGCTACTGCCATCCGCTTTCCGATCGTTGGCGGATCGAGGCATCCGTGGCGCGCTATCTCTACGATGGAAGGCTATTTGGCAAACCATCGGATTACAACGAGTACAGCGTCGCCCTGCATTACGGCGACCTCATCAGCGCCCGGGTCGATCTTGCCGATGACGCCTACAACCGGGGAGGAAGCACCGCGAATTACGAAATTTCAGGCCGCTATCCCTTGAGCAGGAACCTGAGCGCTTCCTTAGGACTGGGTTACAACCAGTCGAACCCCATGCTCGAATATGATTGGCTGTATTGGAATGTCGGGCTGAGCTGGTTTTTCAAATATGGGGCGCTGGATCTGCGCTATGTCGATGCCGCCGACTCCCCTCTCGGCTATGACGGACTGAGACTCCCCGAGCTCAAGCATCGCTATGTTTTTTCGTTGACGATTGGGTTCTAACCCGATCCTTCGTGAAGCCCTCGTCAACGGACGGAAGATCGTTCTATTCGGGACGGCTGGCCGCCCTGGCCCCTCACAAGAAACGGCATATAAATCGAATACCTACACCCTATGCCGATCGATTGATGAATGATCCGGTATAAATTCACTGAAAATTTTGTTGCACTTTGAACCTAATCGCAAAATCCCAGGATTAACCGATCAAGACATGCTGTAAATGTTGATGGCGAGATGAAGCCTTGCCTCCAGCCACGGAACCTGCCGCGATGCGCGATAAACCCACCCAGCGAGTGTACAACTCCATGCCCCAGGCCTCTGCCGGCGACGCCAGTGACGCCGAATTGATCGCGCTGATCTGTGAGTCCGACCATCGTGCCTTCGAACAGTTATATCGTCGCTATTATCAGCGGCTTTTCCGTTTTGCCTACCGGATCACTCGCCGCTTCGATCAGACCGAGGAAATCATCAACGATGCCCTGTATGTCGTATGGAAAAAGGCATCCACCTGGCGGCAGGAAACCGTTCCATCAACCTGGATTTTCGGTATCGCCTATAAAAAATGTCTGAAATCCCTCGCTGAAAGGCCCCGCGCAGAACATCTGAATATCGAGGAGGCGGATATCCAGCTTCCAGGAGTCCAGGATAGCGGATTGAAAAACCTGGAAATCGAAGACTGGATTTCGGTCGCTTTCAGCCACCTGCCGGCGGAGCAAAGGGCCGTCTTGGAATTGACCTACTACCATGGGCTCCATTACAAGGAGATCGCCACCATCATGGATTGTCCGGAAAATACCGTTAAAACGCGGATATTCCATGCCCGCAAGAAAATTCAAGCCTTGTTTCCCGACCTGGCCGAAGGATCGGGCGACTCCCCACTAGGCCAGCCATCATGAAAACTCACGACTCCTCACCTTATGTCACCCATAACGAAGTGTGGCCGCTGCTGCCCTGGTACGTCAACGGCAGCCTGGAAACCGAGAAGCTCGCCATGGTCAAAGCCCATCTGCGGATTTGCCTGATCTGCCGCAAGGAGGCATCCGCCCAGGAAACCCTGGCGAATATCCTGAAACATGAATCCATACTCGAAATATCGGCCAAACCTTCCTTCGACCGCTTGATGGCGCGGATTCAGGCCGAAAAACCCCCGGCCAGACAGCCCAAACGCCGGTTCGCGCCGGCCAGCATCATGGAAGCTGGCTGGCTGGCCTCGCTGCCAAAGCTGATGACGCCGCCCCGCCTGGCCTTGGCCTGCGGATTGTCGGCCATCGCCTTGGTCCTGGTTGGTCAAGATACGCCATCCGGCTTTGGCCAAAACTACCACACGGTTGCCAATCCCGGCAGCCTGGATACCTTCGCCGCAAACGATTTGCGCGTGATCTTCAACCCTGAATCGCCCAAGCAGCCGATTGCCCGGCTGCTGGAATCCCTGCATGCCCGGATCGTGGACGGGCCTTCCGCTAAAGGGGTTTACACGGTCCGAATCGAGGCTGGAGACTTCGGGCCGGCCCTATCCCGGGCTCTGGAGACCCTGAGAGAGCACGAAGCCGTCGTGTTTGCCGAACCGGCTCTACCCCGGACAAATCGATGAAAATCGCCATTTCGCGATGGAAGACGATGGCCTGGCTAATCTTGTCGGCTGGCTTGCTCTGCGCTTTGGTTTCCTGTGCCCCAGCCAAACAGACCCTGACCGATGCCCATGGAAACCATAAACTATTGGTCACGTTCAAGGATGAACGCGAAAATCGGCCCCCCATTGCCGATCCGGTCAATGCTTACCGGCAACGGGGCGGTTATGGAAACACGAGCTGGAGCCGTCAGGTAGCGGAGAGCCTGGCCCGGGATTATGGCATGGCGCCCGTCGCACAGTGGCCTATCGATACCCTGGCTATCCATTGCGTGGTTTACTGGGCGCCCATGGAACAGCCGCTGGAACTCGTCATCAACCGGTTGCGGCAAGACCCGAGGGTGGAGTCGGTCCAGCTCATGCAGCAGTTCCGCGCCATGGGCCAGACTTATAGCGACCCTTATTACAGGCTCCAAAGCGATATGCGCGACATGCACATCGAATCGGCGCACCGGATGGCCACCGGACGCAATGTCCGGGTGGCTGTGATCGATACGGGAGTGGATGCCCATCATCCCGATATCGTCGGCCAGGTAGCCCTGGCCGAAAATTTCGTGGCCGACTTCCCGGAAACCGCCGAGGATATCCATGGCACCGCCGTGGCCGGAATCATCGCCGCCTCCGCCAACAACCGCCAAGGCATCGTCGGCATTGCTCCGGACGCCAAGCTCCTGGCCCTGAAAGCCTGCTGGCAAATCGCGGCGCAAAAATCGGATGCCGCCTGCAACAGCTTTACCCTCGCCCTGGCCTTGAATGCCGCGATCAAGCTGAAACCGGGGATCGTCAACCTCAGCCTCGCAGGTCCCCATGATCCCCTGCTGGAGCGGCTGATCGACAAGGCCCTGGACGAAGGCGTCATCGTTATCGCCTCCGTCCCGTCCAAAACCAAGCCGAACGAGAATTTCCCCGCCTCCATGAAGCGGGTCATTGCCGTCCGATCCGCCCATGAAGAAAGCCAGGATTCCCCTCGTGAACCGGTCATCTCGGCCCCGGGTCAGGAAATCCTGACCACCCTGCCCCATGCCAGCTACAATTTCATGTCCGGCAGTTCCTTCGCGGCGGCCCATGTTTCGGGCTTGGCCGCATTGTTGCTCGAACTGAGGCCGACGCTGAGCTCCGAGCAAATGGCCGCAATCCTGCTCGCCTCCCTTCATCGCCCCACCCCTGACCAGCCTTTCAGGAGTGTTGACGCCTGTAGCGCCGTCTCTCGAGTGAATGGCACGCCTGGCTGTCTGGCGGATGCCAAAACCGAGCCCAAGCTCGCCGCTCCCAATCTCTAACAGCCTGCATTCGCCCCCTCTCGGAAACTTCCCGACCTACTCCCGCAAACGGAGCCATGAACCTTTTGTCGCTTTTCAGGAACCAATCATTTGCCGATGGAAAATAGTACTCACATGGCTTGCTGATCCTGAGGGAACCTGTCAATCGAGGAAGCCCCACGAACTCACTGAGGAAAGCGCATATGTCCGCACTTATTGATTTGCACAAGCTGGCTCTGGCCAGCCTCGTCGTTTCCTGCTCCATGGTCACCGATCTGATGGCGGGTACGGTCGAAGTCGAGGTGAAAAACAATTCCTTCGATCAGGAGACCGTCCACATCAAGGTCGGCGATACCGTCCACTGGACCTGGAAAGGTAGCCCTCACACCGTGACTTCCGGGGCTTCATGCACCCCGGACGGGAAATTCGATTCCGGTATCAGGAACGCCCCAGCCACCCTGTCCTTCACGTTCAATGAAGCAGGGAGCTTTCCGTATTTCTGCAGCCTGCATTGCACGCTGGGCATGACCGGCAAGGTCATCGTGGAGGCAACGCCCCCGCCTCCATCATCCTGTTCGGATACGGACCCGGTCAATGTGAACCCCATTCCCGCGGCCATCACCAAAGATCCGGTCGCCAAAGTCGCATTGCAGGATCTTATCTCGCCTGGCCAGGGCTTGGTCTCACCGAACGGGGGAGTGACAGCCCCGGGCGACAAGAAGCACTTGTATGTGACCGACACGGTAGGAAAATTATGGGCGATCAATCTGGCCGATGGTTCCAAAAACCCGATATTGGACGTCTCCCAACTGCTGGTGACTGATCTCGGCAAAGAGATTGCTGCCCTTCCCGGTTATGACGAGCGCGGATTGCTCGGCTTGGCGTTTCATCCCAACTACCGGCGTAACGGCTTGCTCTATACCTTCACCTCGGAACCGGTAGATCCGAACGTCCCGACGGATTTTCCGCTGCATGATCTGCTTTCGGGGACGATACCGAATAACCGCGCTGTGATTTCCGAGTGGCGGGTGGATAACCCCCGCGTTTTTCCGCCCACCATTTCGGGCAGCCGTCGGGCATTGATGCGCATCGACCATCCCGAATTGAATCATAACGGCGGCGCACTGAACTTCGGCCCGGATGGCCTGCTATATATCGCGGTAGGAGATGGAGGAAACGCCAACGACCAGGATAAGATCGGCGGCCATGACCCGCTCGTCGGCAACGGCCAGGATCGCGGCACCGTATTGGGCAAGATCCTACGCATCGATCCAAACCGCACCGGTTCGGTCAATGGCCAGTATGGCATCCCCCGCTCGAATCCTTTTGCTGCCAGGAACAGCCGGGGAGGCGATGCCGGTTGTGCCGACGGCGTTTGCGATGAAATCTGGGCCTATGGATTCCGTAATCCGTTCCGCTTTTCTTTCGACAAAACCGGCAACCTGCTGGCGGCGGACGTGGGTCAAAACAGGGTCGAGGAAGTGGATCTGGTGAAAAAGGGCGGCAACTACGGCTGGCGCTACAAGGAAGGCACGTTCTTCTTCCAGCCCAATGGCAGCGATGGTTCCGGTACCGGATTCGTCAGCAACCAAAATTGCCTGAACGTGCCGACCGCGGGACTGATCGACCCGATCGCGGAATACGACCACGATGAAGGCATCGCCATCGTCGGTGGTTTCGCCTATGCGGGCAACCGCATTCCCGCGCTCAGGGGACAGTACATTTTCGGGGATTACGTCAAGGCGTTCGCAACTCCCAACGCCAGTGGACGAGTGTTCCATATCAACCTCAAGGGCCGCTCACCATCCCTGCGCACCATCACCGAGTTGAGGCTGGCCGACGACGCCCCGCTGGGTTTCTCGATTTTTGGTTTCGCCCAGGATGCCAATGGCGAAATTTATGTGATGGGCAATACCCTCGGCGTTCCGGCGCCCCGGGATGATTCCGGCAAATATCTCGACACTGGGCTCATCAAGAAACTCGTGCCCGTTTCGACCCGGCATTGAGCGGATGGTGAGAATTCTCGGGCTAGCCGAGAATTTCCCGCAGCGCATCGACCAATGTTCGGCATTGCTCTTCCGTACCCACGCTGATGCGCAGAAACTGGTCGATGCGAGGCAGCCGGAAGTGGCGCACGATGATGCTACGCGCGCGCAGATCGGCCGCCAGTTGTCCCGCATCCTTCCGGAGGTGGCGCGCGAACAGGAAGTTCGCCGCCGATGGCAGCACCTGAAATCCCAGAGTTTGCAAATCGCTCGTCAGCGCATCGCGGCTGACGATCACCGCCTGACGGAACTTCTCGAAATACTCCACATCCTCGTAAGCGGCCACCGCCCCGGCGATGGCCAGACGGTCCAACGGGTAGGAATTGAAACTGTTCTTCACCCGCTCCAGGGCCTCGATCAGATCGACATGGCCCACCGCGAAACCGACCCGCAACCCGGCCAGCGAGCGCGACTTGGATAAAGTCTGCACCACCAGCAGGTTGGGATGGCGATCGACCAGGGCGATCGCCGATTCGCCGCCGAAATCCACATAGGCTTCGTCGATCACCACCACCGAGTCCGCGCTGCCCAACAGCAAACGCTCGATCTCCTTCATCGTCAACAGACATCCGGTGGGCGCATTCGGATTGGGGAAGAGGATACCGCCGTTGGGACGAAAATAGTCGTCGACGCGGATCTCGAAGGAATCATCCAGCGGCACGGTGACATGCTCGACACCATAGAGCCCGCAATACACCGGATAAAAACTGTAGGTGATGTCGGGAAACAGGATCGGCTGCTCGTGCTTCAGCAGCGCCATGAACACATGAGCCAGCACCTCATCCGAGCCATTGCCGACGAAGACCTGTCCAGCCGTGATGCCGCTTTCGGCATGATAGGCGGCAATGGCCTGCTTGAGCCGGTCGGCGTTCGGGTCCGGGTAAAGCCGCAGCGTATCGCCAAGCTCGCCGGCAAGCGCCTGCAACACGCGCGGAGAGGGTCCGTAGGGGTTCTCGTTGGTGTTGAGTTTGATCAGATTCGGCAGCTTGGGCTGCTCGCCGGGAACGTAAGGGGTCAGGCCGGAAACGATGGCGCTCCAATATTTACTCATGTCAGGCTCAAAGAGTGATCGGGGAAAAAGCTGTGGATAAGTTTGTGAATTCTTCCGTCGAGCGGGACCGTTTCGCTCTTTTTCATCAAATGAACCATTTATCAACCTGGCAGGCGGATTCATCTTGACAAGATTCATCCACTTGATAAATAAAGACTCAGTCTATTCTACGTCAGACAAACGAAGGAACGGTCGACATCCGTCGATGGGCAGTATGAGGCACCGGCGGCGGTGGATAACTGGATGAAATCAGACTCTGAACCGCGGAATCTCCCACCGGTGCGGCTTCGTGGATATAGACCGAAGGCTTTGACCATCCACCTCGCGTTATCGGCACAAGGCCAAAGGGCTTGAAAATTAAGCCATCCAGTCCCTTCTCCTGGCCGGGGGAAGCGGTGGATTTCCCTGCTCTTTCAGACTTGTGCAGCACCCCTGTCAGAAGAGGGAACCCCTCCTGATAAGGGGGTGGTTAAATGGGTAAGAGAAATGGCCTTGACTCATTGTTTCGGCCCGATTTCCTGCACCAACACCCAGGGGGCGACGACCACCGCCCAGAATTCGGACTGGGCGGCATTCCAGCGGATGGCATCCTCGCTGGAAGCCCGGGCGATTTGGCCATGTTCCAGCCAGCGCGCCACCACCGCTTTGTCATCCTCCGCCATGGCGGCGGCGACCTCCACCAGATCCAGCTCCGCCGCGACTTTGACCACCACGCCGCGGGCGAAATGCCGTTCGGTCTCCCCCCAGTCCAGCTTGCCGGATTCCAGATTCAATCGGGTCAACAGTTCGGTATGGGCAGTATTCATGTGTCGGCGACTCGCATGGCGGCAAGATTCCCTCTCACCTTCGGAGGCTACTGATGATGCGCTTTGGGGGGGGCGGAAGCCGGAGCCGTCTGGACGGTTTCTTTCTGGATCACCGTGCGGTCGTCGAGTTTCAGCAAGGTGATGCCATTATCCATGACATAACGACACTCGGCCCGTTTGACCGAGCCGACGTTATTCCAAACCAGCCGTACAAACACCCGGTGATCGCTTTCCGACTCACTGGGGGTATAAGGATGCGCGCCGGTTTCCTGTTTGACCGCAGCCGAGCATTTTTCCAACGCCAGGCTGCTGAGCAAGCTGGAGGTTTGCAGAAAAGCGCCCTGCATTTTTTCCTGGGGGGATTCCTTGGTGGTGGCCACGATGACGAATCCCACCCCCATGACGCCGACGACCGCCAAAAGCGCTTTGAAAAACTGTGATTCCATATTTACCTCGTTATTTGTATGGTTACTGCAGCAACGTCAAATATAGCAAAAACGCAGGGATAGGGTTTTGCAATCGTTCCGCCCCTCACTCATATTCAAGGAACGCATGAGAAGCACAGGCCGAGGATCCGCTCCAGGTCGTGGCTGTCCCAGGTCTCGATCCATTCCTCGGCGAAACGTACGGCAAACGAGGTTTCGCACCTAAGAAATAATGCGAAAATTCCACTAAATTAAAGCTGCCGGCCCAGGACATTTTACCATGCACCACCGTTTTCCGAACCCTCTGCTGCGTTCCTTGATCATCCTCGCCCTATTGCTGTGCGTCGGATGCACGCCTCTGGTCAATCGTCCCGGTGAACAGGTCACCACACCGCATCTGGAGTTTGCACATTTCGTCACCGCAGACGGGGCGGTATTGCCGGTGCGGTCCTGGATACCGAAGCAGGAACCGGTCAAAGCGGTGATCGTGGCCTTACACGGTTTCAATGATTACAGCAAATTCTTCACCCGGCCTGGCCAATATCTGAGCCAGCGAGGCATCGCCTGTTACGCCTATGACCAACGCGGTTTCGGCAACGCGCCGGGACGAGGGCTGTGGCCGGGTGTGAAGGCTTATCGGGATGACTTGCGGGCGTTCACCGCCGAAGTCCGGCTTCACCATCCCGGCGTTCCGCTTTATGTGTTGGGCGAGAGCATGGGCGCGGCGGTCGCCATCGTCTCCATGGGTTTCGAGGATCCACCCGAGGCCGACGGTCTGATTCTTTCCTCTCCCGCGGTCTGGAGCCGCTCCACCATGCCCTGGCACCAACGGCTGTTACTGGAGACCGGCGCCCATGTTGCGCCCTGGCTGCGGCTGACCGGGGAAGGGCTGAGAATCATGGCGTCGGACAATATCGACATGCTGCGGGAGTTGGCCCGCGATCCTTTGGTCATCAAGGCGACCCGAGTGGACGCGATTTACGGCTTGGCCAATTTGATGGACGAGGCGCAGGTTCAAGTCAAAAAGCTGAAAATCGCCACCTTGGTATTGTACGGCGAACACGACGAAGTCGTGCCCCGCGAACCCATAGAACTGATGCTGGAGAAGATGCAGGGCCTGCCGCAAACTCGCACGGCTTTCTACGAAAACGGCTACCACCTGTTGCTGCGGGACTTGCAGGCGCAAAAACCCTGGAACGATATTGCCGCCTGGATCGAAAATCGCAATGCCCCGCTTCCTTCCGGCGCGGATCGGCGGATGTCATTGGGATTGGCCGAAGTGCGCTGATCGCAGAACCTAAGGATACCGATAATACTCTACCTGCCCGGGAGTCCTCGCTATGACAAAATCCTCAGGCGTAATGGCCAAACTCACATTTCTTGGCGCAATCCGGCAAGTCACCGGGTCCTGTTATCTGCTGGAAACCCAGGGGCGGCGAATCCTCCTGGAGTGCGGGATGTTCCAGGGCGATCCTTCCACAACGGCGCAGAATCACCGTGCATTTCCCTTCGCCGCTTCCAGCCTGGATGCGGTGGTGGTTTCCCATGCTCACATCGATCATTCCGGACTGTTGCCCAAGTTGGCTCAGGCAGGCTATGCCGGGCCGGTTTATGTGACGGCGCCTACCTTTGATCTGCTCGAATTGATGTTGAAGGATGCCGCCTATCTGGAACTGAAGGACAGCCAATGGGAGAACAAATGGCGCCAACGGGCGGGCAAGAAGCCGGTAGCGCCGCTTTACACCCTGGAGGATGTGGAAGCCTTGCTGACCCTGCGCCGGCCATTGCCTTACAACGATGAGGTGGAGATACTGCCCGGCGTCCGGCTTCAGTTCCACGATGGCGGCCACATCATCGGTGCGGCCATAGTAGAACTCACCCTAAGCCAGGGAAACCGGACCCGAACCCTGGTGTTCTCGGGCGATCTCGGCAATCGTTACTCGCCGCTCATGCGCGATCCTGAGGTTCTGAACCGCGCCGATGTGCTGCTGTTGGAGTCCACCTACGGCGACCGTGATCATAGGTCGCTGCCCGACACCTTGAATGAATTCCGCCAAATCCTGAAAGAGGCCGGCAACCGTGGCGGCAATGTCCTCATCCCCGCCTTTGCGGTCGGCCGCACCCAGGATGTCATTTACTGGCTGGGTCGCTTTCAGCGCGACGGTCATCTGCCGCAACTGATGGTTTTCCTGGACAGCCCCATGGCGATCGAGGCCAATGGCATTTATGCCGACTATGCCGCGTTGTTCAACCGCGATGACCCCGAATTCAACCGGGCGATGGAACAAGGCTGGCAGGCCTGGTTACCGAATCTGCGCTACTCGAAATCCACCGAAGAATCGATGGCCCTGAACCAGGTGCAAGGCGCCATCATCATCGCCGGCAGCGGCATGTGCGAAGGCGGACGCATCCGCCATCACCTCAAATACCATCTGTGGAAGAACGAAACCCACCTCCTCATCACCGGCTTTCAACCGCAGGGCACGCTGGGACGAAAACTGGTCGACGGCGCCCGCCACCTGGCCATCCTGGGCAGCGAGATCGCAGTGCGGGCAGAGATTCATACTTTGGGCGGTTTTTCCGCCCATGCCGGGCAAAGCCAATTGTTGCAATGGGCGCAAGGCTTTGCCGGAAGCCATCCCAGGCTCTACCTCGTGCATGGGGAATACGAGGCCATGCAGTCGCTGCAAACCCGGCTTGCGCCACTGAACCTGCGAGCGGAGATCCCGACGGTCGGCGCCACCATCGCGATCTGATCATTTGACCCACTTCGCCATCGACCGCAGCCGGGATGAGGCCAGCCGGTTGACGGCCTGAACCGGTTTGCCGGTGAGCAAAGCCAACGCCTGGTCGACGGAAGCGACCGGGTAGATGGCGAATTCGCCCCGCCCTGCCGCCTCCACCACGGCCGCATCGAGCATGAGATTGGCGACATTGGCCTGCGGGATGACGACCCCCTGTTCGCCATTCAAGCCTCGGGCCTGGCAGAGCGTGAAGAAGCCCTCGATTTTCTCGTTCACTCCGCCCACCGCCTGCACATCGCCGTATTGGTTGATGGAGCCGGTCACCGCCAAGGTTTGCCGGATGGGGACGTCGGTGAGGGCCGAGATCAAGGCCAGCACTTCGGCCAGAGAAGCGCTGTCGCCGTCCACATAACCATAGGATTGCTCCAGGGCGATGTTGGCGGAAATCGCCAGGGGGAAGTCGCGGGCATATTGACGGGCCAGGAAACCGGCGAGGATCATCACGCCCTTGGAATGGATGGCCTGACCGAGCCGCACTTCGCGTTCGATGTCGATGACGCCGCGTCCACCCGGCGAGACCGTGGCGGTGATGCGGGCCGGCGAGCCGAAACGGCTGTCGCCCACTTCCAGCACGGTGAGGCCGTTGATCCTGCCCACCGCCTCCCCGGAAGTGGCGATCAGCAGGGTGCCATCCAGCATCGCTTCCAACAGCAAACGGCTGATGCGGCCTAAGCGCTGTTCCTTGCGGCTCAGCGCCTGCTCGATCTGCTCCGCGCCGATCAACTCCAGGCCTTGTTGCCGCCGCAGGCTGTCCGCCTCCGCGGTCAGTTCGAACAGGTCTCCGATGCGGGCGGAAAGACGCTGGCGGTGTTCCGCCAGACGCCCGCTGTATTCGATCAGGCGGACGCAGGCCTCGGCGCTCAAATCCGCGAATCCCGAGCAGGCGGCGTAGGCCTTGATCCGCCGCACCAGCAGCAGCATGGATTCGCCGTCGCGAGGCAGATGATCGTCAAAATCCGCCAACACCCTGAACAACTCGTTGAACTCGTCGTCCAACTCCTGCATCAGGTAATACAGTTCGCGATCGCCGACCAACACGACCTTCAGCGCCAGGGGAATGGGCTGCGGGTTGAGGCTCACGGTGAGCGGCGCGGAAGGGTCCAGGAAAGGCGATTCGATGCGGATCGACCGGCTTTTCAAGGCCCGTTTCAAGGCCGGCCAGACATGGGCCTCCTGGGCCAGCTTGTCCGCCTCCAGGAGAAGATAACCGCCATTGGCACGGTGCAACGCGCCGGCGCAGATCAGCCTGTGGTGGGTGAGCGGCACGCCTTGTTCGTTGCTGTATTCGATCCTGCCGAACAGATTCTGATAGCTGGGATTGGCCTCGCAAATCACCGGCGCGCCTCCCCCCGGCCCATGGGAAACCAGCAGTTTGGGCGCATACCGCTCCACCAGCAGGGCGCGCCGGGCAGCCTCGTCGGAGGAATCCTGCTGGCGTTCCTCCAGCAATTGCTCGGCGACCATATGCGGCAGATCCTCGCGTAGCGCCCCGAGATACGCCAATACCTCGGGCTGCTTGACATAGCCATCCTGCAGCGGAGCCAGCAGCGGCGTAATGGCCCGGCCTATGGTTTCGCGATTGAGCCGGCGCAGGCGCTCGCCGGTTTCGCGCTTCCATTGCGGCAATTCCACCAGAGCCTCGGTCAGGTAAGCTTCCAGGGCTCGGGCAGATTGATGAAAGCTTTCCTTATCCTGCTCGGCGAAAGCGGCGAACTCTTCCTCGCTGGCGGTTTTGTCGCCCAGCATGGGCGAAAAGGAAATGGTGTCGCCCTCGCGGAACAAGGCGATGTTCTGCCCCCGGGCGCGGCGTTCCACCTGATCGATGACCTGATCGTAGCGCTGCGAGAATTCGCGCTCGACTTCGGCCTTGCCGCGCTGATAGGCGGGATTCTCGAAAGCGGCGGGAAAAGTGGCGATCAGGCCGTCGACCAGGTTCTCCATATCCGCCAACAGGGTCTTACCCAAGCCGGCGGGCAGGCCCAAAGCGACAGGTTCGCGCGGTTCGGCGAAATTGTAGAGATAGACCCAATCGGCAGGGCTTGGCTGCTGCCCGGCTTTCTGCTCCAGATAATTGCGCGCCAGAGATAGGCGGCCCGTGCCCGTAACCCCCATCACGTAGATGTTGTAACCGGGACGCACCATGTCGACGCCGAAAGCGATGGCTTCCCGCGCCCTTTCCTGCCCTAGAGTGTCGGAATAAGGCTCCAGCGTCGCGGTGCTGGCGAAGGGCAATTCGGCCGGGTCGGCACGCACGGTCAGCCAATCGCAGGGCAATGGGGTTGAGCGCTGAAAAGGCGACATGAGCACATCCTGGTAGTGGGTAAAGCCGGCGGGAAACCAAGGCATAAAAGCGGTCGCGCGCTCGCCTTTGAACTTCCATACCCTACCGCGAGCTCCCGCCGGAATTCAAGCGCTGGACTCGGCAAGCGCGAGTTTGTTATAGTTCAGACTTGGCGCGTTCTCTATTGAGAAGTCTAAAAAGTCTACACATCCACTAGGATCGGTTTTGCCGGATGCCATGACGGCGATGCCAGAAATCCATGAACCCCGCGCATTCTTCGAACCGGTTCGTTCTGACTGAAGACCACACCCCATTCAGCAATTCCAACTCACTTTCCATTCTCTTAGGAGTTTAAGGTCTATGACGATTAAAATCGCAATCAATGGATATGGCCGCATTGGTCGTAACGTTTTACGCTCAGTTTACGAATCAGGACGCAAGGATGTTCAGATCGTCGCCGTCAACGATCTGGGCGATGCCAAAATCAACGCTCACCTGACCCAACACGACACCGTGCACGGTCCCTTCCGCGGCACGGTCGAAATCGAAGGGGGCGATCTCATCATCAACGGCGATCGCATCAAGGTCTATTCCGAGCGCGATCCCTCCAAGCTGCCCTGGGGCGAGTTGGGGGTGGACGTGGTGCATGAATGCACCGGCATATTCCGCACCAAGGCCAAGTGCCAGCCGCACCTGGACGCCGGCGCCAAGAAGGTGATCATCTCGGCGCCCGCCGACAAGAACGAAGCCGACGCCACCATTGTCTACGGCGTCAATCACCAATTGCTGAAAGCCGAGCACACCGTCATCTCCAACGCTTCCTGCACCACCAACTGCCTGGCCCCGTTGGTCAAGCCGCTGGTCGAAAAGCTGGGCATCGTTTCCGGTTTGATGACCACGGTCCACTCCTACACCAACGATCAGGTGTTGACCGACGTCTACCATTCCGATCTGTACCGCGCCCGCGCCGCCGCGCTGAACATGATCCCGACCAAGACCGGCGCCGCCCAGGCCGTGGGCCTGGTGTTGCCCGAACTGAACGGAAAGCTGTCCGGATTCGCCATTCGCGTTCCCACGGCGAATGTGTCGGTGGTCGACCTGACCTTCATCGCGGCGCGCGAAACCACGGCGGAAGAAGTGAACGGCATCCTCAAGGAAGCCGCGGAAGGCGAGCTCAAGGGCATCCTCGGCTACAATACCCTGCCGCTGGTTTCCAGCGACTTCAACCACACCACGACCTCCTCCAATTTCGACGCCCCCCAGACCAAGGTCATCGGCAACCTGGTGAAGGTGTTGAGCTGGTACGACAACGAATGGGGTTTCTCCAACCGCATGTTGGACACCACCGTCGCCCTTATGAATGCCAAATAAGCCCATCAGCATGAGCAATCAAACCATCCGACGAACCAAAATCATCGCCACCTTGGGGCCCGCTTCCGAATCCCCGGATATTCTCGAAAAAGTCCTGCTGGCCGGGGCCGACGTGCTTCGGCTCAATTTTTCCCACGGCACCGCCGAGGAACATAGGGCGCGCGCCGAACGGGTCCGTTCCATCGCGGCGCGTCTCGGCCGCCATGTCGGCATACTCGCGGATCTGCAAGGCCCCAAGATCCGCATCGCCCGCTTCAAGGACGGTCCCATCACTTTGCAGGAAGGCCAAGCCTTCGACCTGGATATTGCCCTGGACCCCGGCGCCGGCGATGCCACCCAGGTGGGCTGCTGTTACGAGGATCTGCCCAGGGACGTCAAAGCCGGGGACAGGCTCCTGCTCAACGACGGCTTGATCGAACTCAAGGCGAACTCCATCGAAGGCACCCGCATCAAATGCGTCGTCACCATCGGCGGCGTCCTGTCGAACCATAAGGGCATCAATAAGCTGGGTGGCGGTTTGTCCGCCCCGGCCCTCACCGACAAGGACAAGGAAGATTTGCGCACGGCGGTGGACATCGGCGCGGATTATCTGGCGATTTCCTTCCCCCGCTCCAAGGAAGACATCCTCGAAGCCCGCGAATTGCTGCGCCAGGCGGGAAGCGACATGGGCATCGTCGCCAAGATCGAGCGCGCCGAAGCCATCCTCGACGGGGTGATCGAAGAGATCATCGATGCTTCCGACGCCATCATGGTGGCGCGCGGCGATCTGGGCGTGGAGATCGGCGATGCCTTATTGCCGCACCAGCAAAAACGCCTGATCAAATTGGCCCGCGCCCGCAACAAGGTGGTCATCACCGCGACCCAGATGATGGAGTCCATGATCGAGAACCCCCAACCCACGCGGGCGGAGGTTTCGGACGTAGCCAACGCCGTCCTCGATGGCACCGACGCGGTGATGCTGTCCGCCGAAACCGCTTCCGGGAAATTCCCGGAGCGAGCGGTGGCCGCCATGGCCCGGGTCTGTCTGGAAGCGGAGAATTATCCCCGCTCCGGCCTGACCACGGATCATCGCATCAACGAACAGTTCCAGAAGATCGACGAAGCCATCGCCATGTCGGCGATGTACATCGCCAATCATCTGCAGGTGAGGGCCATCGGGGCTTTGACCGAGACCGGCTCGACCCCCCTGTGGATGTCGCGCATCAGTTCCGGCATTCCCATTTTCGCTTTGACTTCCCATGAAAAAACCTGTAGACGTGTCACCCTGCTGCGGGGGGTCTATCCCATCAGCTTCGATGAGCAGGGCATCGTCGACCATCATGTGCTGAACCGCGCCATCGTCGAGGAATTCCTCAAGCGCGACCTGGTGGAGCGGAAGGACACGGTCATCCTCACCAAGGGGGATCTGACCGGACTGACCGGAGGAACCAATGCCCTGAAGATCGCCCGCGTCACCGACGTGCTCACCGCCGCACCGAGCACTCCCTGAAAAACGCCCTAAAAACCGCAACCCCGGGAGGGAGCATGAAAGGCGAATCGCTGATCCAGTTCATCATTCATGAACAGCGCAAGAACCCCAACGCCACCGGCGAGTTCACCCTGTTGCTGAACGACATCGCCAGCGCCTGCAAGGCGATTTCCCACGAAGTCAACCGCGGTGGGCTGGCCGGCAATCTCGGCATAGCCGGCTCCGAGAACATCCAGGGCGAGGTACAGAAGAAGCTGGACATCATCACCAACGACATCTTCATCAAGTCGCTGGAATGGACCGGCCATCTGGCGGCCATGGCTTCGGAGGAAAACGACGAGATCATCCAGATTCCTTCCGGTTATCCGCGCGGGAAATACCTGATCTGCTTCGATCCTTTGGACGGTTCCTCGAACATCGACGTCAACATCTCCGTCGGCACCATCTTCTCCATCCTGCGCGCGCCCGAAGGAGCGGGCAACCCGAGCACGGAAGATTTCATGCAACCGGGGACCCGGCAGGTATGCGCCGGCTTCTGCGTATACGGCCCCACCACCATCATGGTGTTGACCACCGGCAACGGCGTCAACGGCTTCACCCTGGACCGCGACGTGGGCGAGTTCATCCTCACCCATCCGAACATGAAGGTTCCGGCGGATACCGCCGAATTCGCCATCAACATGTCCAATCAGCGTTTCTGGGAAGAGCCGGTGCGGCGCTATGTCGAGGAATGCGTCAAAGGCAAGGATGGCGGGCGGGAGAAGAACTTCAACATGCGCTGGGTCGCCTCCATGGTGGCGGAGGTCTATCGCATCCTCACCCGCGGCGGCATCTTCATGTATCCCTTCGATACCAAGGACCCGAGCAAGGGCGGCAAGCTGCGCCTGATGTACGAAGCCAACCCGATGAGCTTCATCGTCGAGCAGGCAGGAGGGGCCAGTTCCACCGGACGCGAACGCATCATGGATCTGGTTCCAAAGAATATCCACCAGCGCGTGCCGGTGATCCTGGGTTCAAAGAACGAAGTCGAGCGCGTGCTCTCCTACCACCGCTAAGCCGTTTTTCTAGGGAGTAGAAAGCCCGAGCGCTCAGGCACCCGGGCTTTTTTATTGTGGAATGTAGCTCGTTTTATTTTCTGGGCAAGCGCTGCGGATGATGACGATCCCGGTATGAGCTTTTTCTGCCCCCCCAACTTCACTCATCGTTAAAACATTTTCCCGATCGAGGAGGGAAACCCCCGCTTTTTTCCCATGCCCCTGTCATCGAGGCTTCTACCGTAGGCCCTTATCAAGCAACATCTTTTCTATTGCATGGCCTTCAAGCTGCTCTCCGCTGGCCTCGACCTGGTCTTCGCAGCTCCCGAGCTGGTCTTTGCAGTTCCCGAACTGGCCTTCGCAGCTTCCAAGCTGGTCTTCGCAGCTCCCGAGCTTACCTTCGCAGCTCTCGAGCTGCCCTTCGCAGCTCCCGAGCTGGCCTTTGCAACTCCCGAACTGGCCTTCGCAGCTTCCAAGCTGGTCTTTGCAGCTCCCGAGCTGGCCTTTGCAGCTCCCGAGCTGGTCTTTGCAGCTCCCGAGCTGGCCTTTGCAGCTCCCGAGCTGGCCTTCGCAGCTCCCGAGCTGGCCTTTGCAACTCCCGAGCAGGCCTTCGCAACTCCCGAGCTGGCCTTTGCAACTCCCGAGCTGGCCTTTGCAGCTTCCGAGCTGCCCTTCGCAGCTCCCGAGCTGGCCTTCGCAGCTCCCGACCTGGACTTCGCTTAAGAAATTGATGTTGTTGCAAGATTTCCGCAAAAGACCTTAGAGCCTGTTAAAAAATCACCTCCCGAATTCTGGGGCTTCACTCCCTGAATCCTTCGTCTTGTCTGCCCTGAACGTCGCAGAGCGTGTTGAAAAACCCGCTCTTAGCCTAATCTGCAATGCAGGCAGTAATTTTTGATTCAAAATAGCGCTATGTCCCAAACATATCAGAGTCGTTGGCTATGCAGGGATTGAATTTGCCCCCATTTTGTAAAATATGGTCTATGGTTCATGTGTCGGTCGCGTTGCAATTTTGCAAAAGGTCTACACTTACCACCATGAACAAGATAGCCCCCCCATCCGGTTTCACTCTCATCGAGTTGATGGTCACCCTGTCCGTCGCCGCCATCGTGCTCACCTTGGCGGTGCCCAGCTTTGAGTCGTCCATCCAGAAAAACCGCCTGGCTACCCAGTCCAATCAATTGATAACCGCCCTCAACCTGGCCCGCAGCGAGGCGATCAAACGGGGAGTGCAGGTGACCGTCTGCAAAAGCGCCAATGGCTCGGCCTGCACCACTTCGGGAGGCTGGGAACAGGGCTGGGTGGTGTTCGTGGACAATACCCAAGTGGCGGGAAACGTTGCCGGAACCATCGATGGAACGGACCAAAATTTACGGGCGTTCGGACCCTTGAGCGGCAAAGGAAGCTTGAGTGGCGGCGGTAATTTCGGCAAATGGATTGCTTATCTGCCCAGCGGCATCAGCCGGGGAGACACGGGGCTGGCCAATGGCACGTTCTCATTGTGCTCGGGGGGCACGAGCAACAAGGGCAAGAGCATCCTCATCAACAATACGGGCCGGGTTCGCGTGGAGGATACGACATGTTGAATGACCGCAAACCACGGGGTTTCACCCTGCTGGAAGTCCTCATCACCGTCCTGGTGTTGTCCATCGGCCTCTTGGGCTTGGCCGGGCTGCAAATCACGGGGCTCAAGAACGATCAGAGCGCCTATTACCGCTCCCAGGCGACGATGCTGGCCTATGACATCCTCGATGTGCTGCGCTCCAATCGCCAGGTAGCTCGCGACGGAAGTTACAATATTGCCATGGATGCCAGCCCGCCATCGGGCGACACCCGTTCCGACCAGGACCTGAACCATTGGCTGAACGAATTGACCAACCGGCTGCCCCGAGGCGATGGCTCGGTGAATATCGTCAACGACCGCGTCACCATCATCGTGCAATGGGACGACAGCCGTGGAACTGAAGCCGCACGACAATTCGTGGTCGAGAGTCAATTATGAAAACTTCGATCCCCTCTGCCGACTCAAGCCTTTCCGCCCCTTCTTCCTGGCAAAGCAGGAGTAGAAGTCCCCTTCCTGTGGCAGGCAATATTATCTACACAAGTCCCCTCCCCTTGGCAGGCAGTACTGTTGAATTAAGCCGTCATACCGGCATGGATTGCCGGTATCCAGTCGACAGGGACGTTACTCCGCCAGTCATCCCGAGCGTCTGGATTCCGGCGTTCCCTGCCGGAACAACGGGCAAAAGCCCTAATTCAACAACATTGCCTGCCAGGGGGAGGGGACTTGTGTCGATACCCAAGCCTGCCTGGGGGGCGGCCCTCAAGAACTCAGCGGCATTGCCAGAGCGAATTTCAATCGCTTCCTCGCAGCGTGGCCTCTCGCTGGTGGAAATCATGGTCGCACTCACCTTGAGCCTTGTGCTCACCGCGGCCGCCCTGGGTATTTATCTCAGCAGCCGCCAAGCTTACCGCAGTTCCGATGCCATGGCCCGCATCCAGGAAAATACCCGCTATGCCTTCGAAATCATGGGGCGCGATCTGCGCATGGCCGGTTATCGGGGCTGTGCCGGCAGCGCCACGAATACCGTCAATACGTTGAATAGCGCCTCCGATTTCCTCTGGAACTTCAACCAGCCAATTTACGGCTACGAGGCCACCACCGCCAGTAGCTGGAACGTCGTGCCCTTGGACGCCAGCATCGTCAGCCCCTTGGGCGGGCGGGACATCGTGGTACTGCGCGGCGCCTTCGGCTCAGGAATCCGGGTGCTGCAGCAACCCGGCGGGCTCGACCCGGGCTCGGCCGATCTCAAGGTGACGGCCAACAGCGACCTTGAAGCCGGCGACATCGTGATGGTGACCGATTGTCTGGCGGCGGCCATCTTCCAGATTACCAACTCCAATACCGCCGGCGGGTTTGACAATGAGGTGCACAACACCGGCAACCTTGGCGGCATGATACCTGGGAACGCCACCAAGACCTTGGGCAAAAATTTCGAAGGCGGGGAAATCATGAAAATTTCCACCAAGGCCTACTACATCCGCAACAACCCGGCGGGCCAGCCCTCGCTCTATCGCAAGGAGGGCACCGCTGACGCCCAGGAAATGGTCGAAGGCGTGCAAGACATGCAGATCCTCTATGGCGTGGACACCAACGGCGACACCGCCGCCGATAGTTACAAAACGGCGGAAGGGGTACAAAACGATGGCCAATGGGACAACGTGGTGGCGGCGAGGGTTTCCTTGCTGTTGCGCTCGCCCGAAGACAATATCGTGACGCCGCATCAGGCCTATAATTGGTACAAAGCCCCCCGCGACACGACCGTCAGCTCTACCACTGCCGCCGACTACAGGCTCTACCAAATCAGTGAAACCACCTTTACCTTGCGCAACCGGGTGAATTGATCATGGGCAAATATACTTTTATCACGAGTTCGCTTTCAACCTACCCCAAGGGCGTCGTCCTGGTCACCGCGCTGATCATCCTGTTGCTGTTGACTTTGATCGGCGTCACCGCGATGCAATCCACCACCCTGGAAGAAAAAATGGCCGGCAACCTGCGCAATGAACACCTGGCCTTCCAGTCGGCGGAAGCGGCTCTCAGGGCGGGTGAAACCTATCTGCAAGCCGCCAGCGTCGGCCCTTTCAACGCGGATACGAGTTCGACCAAACTGGCGCTCGATCAAAGTGGGCTTTACAAGCCCACGCTTTCGCCCGGTTCGGAGCGTTGGTGTCAGACCGATATCTGGACCGATGCGGGTTCCCTCGCCTATTCGGCCACCTTGGCCGGCGGAGCGGCCCCCCCCCGCTACATCATCGAGGATATGTCTTCCTACACCAAATGCACGAAAGCCGATACCTGCGCCAATGTGCCTTTAGCCACGACGCCGGGGGGCAGCCGCAAGTTCGGCACGGTACCGGATACCGGCCGCTTCCGCATTACCGCTCGTGGTGTGGGCAGCACGCCCGACGCCATGGTGTTGTTGCAATCTTATTACAATCGTTAGGGGGAAGATCATGAACGCTCGCTTTCGATTCCGCCTCATCGCCTTCCTGGGACTTTTCGCATCCAGCGCAGCGGGCTTCGCGGCGGTGCCGGACATTGCCACTGATCCCCTGTTTATCAGCAATCAAGCCAAACCCAACATCATCCTGGTGATCGACGATTCCGGCAGCATGGATTCGGAAATGTTGATGCCCACCAACGATGGGGCGATGTGGTGGTGGAACGATCTCAACCCGCTGCCGCTGCCTTTGGTGCCGCTATTGGGCTATGGTTTCACCGGGCAAGACGCCCATGACAATCCATCGGCCGATCCCAAAAAACCTTATGGATCCCTTAATTACAACCAGAACGGAGTCTCCAGCAGTGCCTGGAAAAAATACGTCTATCTCTTTCCCAACGGCACGGGCACCGGAAATCGCGTCTATGGGGATTCCGACAATGACCATTACGCCGTGCCACCCACGCCGGAATATGCCTACCTACGTTCCGCCGCTTACAACAAGGCCTATTACGACCCCCTGGTGACTTACACGCCTTGGCCATCCAGCTATGGGACGACATTCTCCAATGCGGTTCCGGCGGCTGCGGCATCCGACCCGGCGCGCGGCGGCAATGCGATCGATCTGACCGCCGATCTCACCAGTTCCACCGCCAACTGGACCTTCCAGTTGCAATCCGGCATGTGGGGGCCGCCCCTGTTGAGTGGCGCCTTGTCGGGCTTGAAATCGGTCCTCTCTCCTCTATGCCTCCCCTTGCTGGGCTGCATATTGCCGAATCTCACCGATCTGCTGAATGTCCGCCCGCCGGTATTGGCGCCATTGATCTCATTGCCTCCATTATTGCCCAGCCAACAGGGGACGTTCACCTATTACCCGGCCACCTATTATGTGGTGAACAAAACCGCAGGGGACTTCAAGCTGACGACCTGGGCGTTCCGTGATCTCCTAAACCCCGTTATCAACCTGCTCAGGACGGTTGTCGCTTTGCAAGATAAAACAACGGGTCATCAAGCCACGGTAGCGCTTAATAACGTACAGGCTAATTTGAACAGCCTCGATAACATCCTGTTCAGTTGCGATACCAGCAAGCCCCTGAATCCACTGGCTTACACCCTGTTCTACATCGGTTCGCTCGATGGGGCACTCATCGATCTACTATTACCCACGGGCGTGGACGCGATCGCCCCCGACGGAACTTGCCTCACCAAATACGAAATCAAACCGGGAACCGCATCCTATCCCAGTGGCCGTTCCTATACCGATGAAATGCAAAACTTCGCCAATTGGTTCACCTATTACCGCAAGCGCCATCTCGCCATGCGCGGCGGAATACTCAGGGCTTTCAACGATATTTCCGGCATTCGGACGGGTCTGTTTACATTCAACAACCGGACGAATCCGTTGACGATGTCTGACTTCGAAACCCATAAATCGGGTTTCTATACCACGCTCAAGGATTTCATCGGTAGCGGCGGCACTCCCACCCGCTTGGCGTTAAAGCATGCGGGAGAGCAGTGCAAGACGACAGGCGCTTCGGCGCCCATCACCGCCGCCTGCCAAAAGAATTTCGCCATCGTGTTTACCGACGGCTTTGCCACCTTGGATAATCCTGGGGTTGGTAATGTCGATGGAGGTAAAGGCGTTCCTTACCAGGACAGCTACTCGAATACTCTCGGCGACATCGCCATGAAATACTACAGCGATAACCTGAGGCCCGATCTTACCGTGGGTCAGGTTTTAATGCCACCCGCTTGTCTGCTCCCCTCCCCCGATCCCAAGCTGGACTGCAACAACAACCTGCATCTGAATACGTTTGCGGTGGGGCTTGGCGTAAGCGGCAACATTTTCGGCGTCACCCATAACAATGTGGCGGATGCCTACGCCACGCCTCCCGTCTGGATGGAGCCCAACATCGAGCGCAATCGGATTCAGGTCGACGATCTTTACCATGCCGCAGTCAATGGCCGGGGAGAGATGCTGAACGCCTCGACGCCGGCGGAAATCAATGACAAGATGAAATCGGTGCTCACCAGCATCCTTTCCACGTCCTCTTCAGCCTCCGCCATCGCCGCCAACTCCACCCGGCTCAACACCGAGACCCTGGTCTACCAGGCCCGATTCAATAGCCAGGACTGGAGCGGTCAGGTCATCGCTTTCAAGCTGAACCCGGATGGCAGCTTGGGCGGACAGAAATGGAATACCGACACCAGCATGGCTTCCATCACGCCTAGCACACGCAAGGTTTGGACTTGGGATGGAACGGCCGGCGTGAGTTTCAGCTGGGCCAACTTGTCCGCTACGCAGATCGCGGCACTCAACAAGAACGGCTCGGGCACGGTCGACAACCTGGGAGAAAGCCGGGTGGCCTGGTTGCGGGGAGACAGCAGCAAAGACCAAAAAAAAGCCGGACCTTTCCGTAACCACGGCAAGATCCTCGGCGACATCATCAATTCGGACCCTGAATTCGTGTCGGCGGAAAACTTCGGTTATACCACGCATCCGGAAGCCGACGCCGGCGGCGAAGGGTATCAGGAATTCCTCAACACCAAGGAAAGCCGCAGGAAGATGCTCTATGTGGGGGCCAACGACGGCATGTTGCACGGTTTCGACGCCGACACCGGTGCGGAGCAATTCGCTTACGTGCCCGCCGGCGTCTATGCCAGCGTGAGCAAGCTGACCGACCCTAGTTATAGCCACCGCTATTTCGTGGATGGCAGCCCCATCGCCTGGGATGCTTGCATCGGGCCGCCCGGTTCGTACATCAACACTGCCGGCGTATCGGTGAGCACCTCCTGCACCTGGCGCACGGTCTTGTTGGGCTCGCTGGGCGCGGGCGGTCAAACGATCTATGCCTTGGACATCACCGATCCGACCGATGCCAATTTCGGCAAACCCCTCTGGGAATTCAGTCACAACGATCTAGGCAGCCTGGTGGGTTCGCCTCAGGTGATCAAGCTGCAAAGCGGCGATTGGGCGGCGATCTTCGGCAATGGCTACCGCAGCAAGAACTGCGAGGCTTTACTTGGCGGCAGCGCCACCGGCAACTGCAAAGCCAAACTGTTCGCCGTGAACCTGAAAACCGGCGCACTTCTTTCCGGCTTTCCCATCGATACCGGCGTGGGTAGCGCAACCAGCCCCAACGGCATCGTCGGCACGACCGCCCTCTACGATGTCTCCACCCGCATTCTGGGCGATGAGAACGATTCGGGAACCAGCCTGGGCGACGGCATCTATGCCGGCGATCTTCAGGGCAATCTATGGCGGTTCAACTACAAAGCAGGCTGGCAAGTCGCCTATAAATCCGGCAGCACTGCCGCCCCCCTGTTCACCGCCAAGGACGGTTCGGGTAACCTGCAACCCATCACCGCGCCGCTGGAAATCGGCGATCCGCCCGTATCGGGTCAGGGCGCAATGCTATATTTCGGCACCGGTAGCTATTTTTCCAGCACCGATCCGGCGAACAAGGCGGTACAAACCTTCTATGCCATTTGGGATCAAGGCGCAAAAACCAGTTCGGATCGCACTAAGCTGCAACAACAAACCATCACCACCGAAACAGCCGCATTCGGGCGGAATATCCGCCTGGTCAGCAACAACACGGTCGATTGGACCAAAATGCAGGGCTGGTATATGGATCTGCTCTCGCCGGATAAAATACCGCGGGGCGAGCGGGTAGTCAGCATTGCTTTGTTGCGTTTTGGGCGGGTGATCTTCAATACCATCATCCCTTCCAGCGATCCCTGCAGCGCGGGCGGCACCAGTTGGCTGATGGAAGTGGATGCCTTAAGCGGAGCACGCCTAGGTTATACGGTTTTCGATCTCAACAAGGACGCACTTTTCAACTCGAAAGATTATGTCAGCAACACTCCGGTTTCCGGTCTCGCCAGCACGGTGGGCATCACCAAGACTCCAGCGGTGGTGTCGGCGGGCGAAAAGGAATACAAGGTGCAAACCGGCACCAATCTCAGCGGCGCCAATCAGGGCTTGCTCATCACCACCGAAAAAGGCGGCATCGGTAAACCCAGGGGGGCATGGCGGCAGCTTTTTGACTCTTGCAAATGACGACATGAATCGAGGAAACAGGCGATGAGGTCCTTATTCAAAAAGGCGGCGTTCATAGGCCGGACCATGGCTCGCGGTATCGCCATGGTCCACCGGAAAATCCCGGTGAACATCCCGATTGCAGTTTCGAGCCCCTTCCCTCTGGAAGGCAAATGTATCTACACAAATCCCCTCCCCCTGGCAGGGGGAGGGTTAGGGTGGGGGTTGAACGCCGATCATGCGGCGCCGCTTCTGGGTTTCGGCAAGCTTCTACCCCCATCCCAAGGCCCCTTTCGCTTCGCTCCTTCCCCCTGCAAGGGGGAAGGGGTTGAATTTCTTGCACTTTCAGACTTGTGTAGATACCTTTGCCTGGCTGGGGGAGGGTTGAACGCTGATGACACGGCGATGCCTCCAAGTTTCAATTTGCGTCTCCCCCCATTCCCCCCTTCCAATGCTGTTGAATTAAGCCGTCATACCGGCATGGATCGCCGGTATCCAGTCGACAAGCCTGTCCTGAGCCGGGCCGAAGGGGACGTTACTCCGCAAATCATCCCGAATGTCTGGGCTCCGGCAATCCTTGCCCGAAAGACGAGCAAAAGCCCTAATTCAACAATAGTGTCCCATCCTTGCCCCTGTCAGGGCATGGGTATCTACACAAATCCCCTCCCCCTGGCAGGGGGAGGGTTAGGGTGGGGGTTGAACGCCGATGAGACGGCGACGCTTCAGGGTTCAGCGAATCTCTACCCCCATCCCACCCTTCCCCCTGCAAGGGGGAAGGAGTTGATTTCATTACACTTTCAGACTTGTGTAGATACCCATGCCTGTCAGGGGGAAGGGGTAGAAAATCTTGGTTTGGCACCATTGGCGGCAAGAACCAAGACCCGTGGTTTCACGCTGATCGATTTGATGGTCGCGGTGGCGATAGTGGGCATCATCGCCACCATCGCCTACCCTTCCTATATGGAATACGTTCGACGGGCCAATCGTTCCGAAGCCAAGGCCATTCTGCTGGAAACCGCCCAGTTCCTGGAGCGAAACTTCACGGTCGCCAACCGCTTCGATAAAGACAGTGCAGCAGCCGATATCGTCTTGCCTTATACCCATTCCCCCAAATCCGGAACGGCCAAATACGATATCACCGTGACCTATCCCGCCGCGGGTGCCTGCACCCTGGGACAATGTTTCACTTTGTCCGCCGCACCAACCGGTTCCATGACCGGTGATGCCTGCGGCACCTATACCCTGACCCAGGCAGGCGTCCAGGGTTCCGGCGGAACCGTTGCGGATTGCTGGCAGCGCTGAAACCGACATTAAAAAAGCCGGCGGGGGTACCCCAGCCGGCTTTTTCGCGCCTCTTTCGAGGCGTATCAGTCAACGCGCAGGATTAAAGGACGGCTTCAACCTGGCTGACGAGGTTTTCGACGGTGAAGCCGAATGCCTTGAACAGCAGTCCGGCCGGGGCGGATTCGCCGAAGCGGTCGAGGCCGACGATCCGGCCCTTAGAGCCGACA
>JAQTSI010000248.1 GCA_028711365.1 Methylococcaceae bacterium | reverse complement strand
TCTGCCACCGCTCCCGATCTTGGGGTACCAAACGCTGGATGCGGATTCTTCGGTTCATGACACCCTCCCACCCGATTCGCCATCGCGACCCTAAGTGTAGTCACTATTGGGGGGATAAGGGAGTAATTTGCCTAATACTGCATTACAACGCGGAAAAACACGGGGTCGATTTGGTATTACAACACCAGCCTAACCGTCCGTTCCAGCGCACCCGCACCACGAACCAGTTTGGTATTTTCGGGTTTCGTGGGATGGCGCGCAGCGCTGAACGAGGGCATTGGGCGGTGCGGAAACGCCATTTCTTGTCGCGATGAATGAAAGGAAATACCCAGTGAAAATACTTTTTGCGATATTGCTCTCAATAATCAGCGCATTCTCATTGGCCGCCCAAGACTTTGGCGACTGTGTCAGTGAACAAGGAATGTGCATAAGCCAGTGCAACGGCAATGAGCAATGTATTGGCAATTGCGCTGCAGCGCAGGGCAGATGTGTTGGCAACGTTAGCAATCCAAGACGAGATGTCGGGCAATGCCTAGGATATTGTGCCGGCGAACAAGGCATGTGCATCAGCCAATGCAACGGCAATGCACAATGTATTGGCAATTGCGCTGCAGTGCAGAGCAGATGTATCACAACGTGCAACTAGAAATGCGCCGAGGCACGAAGCGCATCGCTCGCGTCACTCGATTGATGCGCCTCCTTCGTCTGCACATCCATACGGACTGCTTGCGCCGTTTGAGGCCGAACATCCATCCCCCGCAGTTGCCATGAGAGGCTCCCGAGCGCTTGCTTGTCAATGCCAGTCAGGAAACGGACTATTTCATCAGCCTGGAGATAAAGCCGCCGTATAATCGGATTCAAGTCATGACAGAATGACCCTTGGCGCCGTTGAAATGGCAATATTTCCTCCCTAGCCAATACTATTACTTAGCAAGGGGAGCTATCGATGATAGAGCAGCAAGCTGGGTGAACATTATGGATCTGCAACATGCCATCGGGCTGGATGACGAGCCATTCGACAGCGAAGAAGAACGCCTGCGCCGGCGGGATTTCCTCAACATCAATTTGACGCTGGCCGCCGCCGGTCTGCCGATTTGCCAGCAGGTCAACGAAGGCGATTTCATCAATGTCGCCCGCGACCTGGTGGACAGTTTCTTGGCGCAGTCGCGGCTGGTGGCCGATTATCTTTGTCCCGCCGATCAACGCATACAGCGTTTTCTCGATCGCTATCTCGCCGGCCTGGGGACGGAGATCGTTCCTCACCTGCCTTCTGCGACCCTGGTGCTGCACCGTTATGGCATCGCCCGCGAACTCTCGCTGCCTCCCCGCGGCAACCGCTTCGAGTCCGATATCCTCAAGAGTTATCGGGTACGCCAGGGCATCCTGCACAATACCTTGAGGGACCGAAGAACCACGGAGGGGTCTTTTCATATTGCCGAAGGCGGATTGCCGATTCCCGGTGATAAACGCGCCGTGCCGCGTACCAGCTTTGCCCGGATGTTGCTGGCAGCCTTGAATCCGCCGGCGGAACTACTGCGCCTGCCGTTTACCTCGGAGGAGGAAGAGCCGGGCGAAATCTTCGTTTCCCTGCTCATTCGCCCCGTCGTCTGCCCCGCGGTGCCGGGGATTTCCAGCGAGAAGAACATGGAAATCCGCTTCTTCGCCCCCGGCAGCCTGGTATCCAATCTGGATTTCGTGGAGAGCATCTTTGCCAATGCGGGCAATCCTTACCTGCCTGAAAACGATGCGGGACTCGATATCGAGCATTGGACGGGCCATACCGGCTGCGTCATCCTCGCCCCGCACATTCTGGGAATGAGCAAGAAGGAACTCGGCTTGCCCCCAGCGGATACCGCCAGTCCGAGGCAGATCACCGATGGCATGTATTGGCGGGATGAGCATGAGCTTTACAACGACGGCAAGCCGTTCAAGATCACCGCGCGCGATGCCTCGGGAATCATCGTCACCCTCATCACCGACAACTATTTCGGCTATTGCAAGAAAGAAGTCAAAACCCAGATCAGCTTTGCCGCCAACCTGTTCGGCCAGGCCGAGGAGGAACATGCCGGCGGGGCGCTGACTTTCGCCCGCCATAACCATGGCGAGGAATTCGGCGCGGACAGCCGATTCCGCAGCACCGACCACAACTTCGCCGAGGTCAAGGACCTCTGTGGCGACATCATGGACTTGCATCCGGAAGGCTACGGCATCGACAAGCGTTTCCCGCAATTGGTCTATGTCCCCGAGGATGTGCAGATCGACCTCAACCGTCAGCGCATCAGTTGGAAGAAAGACGGCCTGGAGCAGGCCATCAAGCTGAGGCCGGATACGATCTACATGCACCCCTGCGGCTACAAGGTGTGCATGCAAAAACACCCGGCGGCGCCTTCCTGGCGCTTGGTGGGCACCGACGCAGAGGGGGTGTTCTGCCATAAGCCCTGCACCGTTTCCGGAGGAGGCAAGTCGGAAATTTCCAAGTCCATCGAGAACACCGTCATTTTTGGCCCGATCTTCGTGGCCGATCTGGAAAAGGATCTGGATTGGGCGGATGCGATCTTCCGCCGCGATTACAGCGACCGTTTCTTGACCATCCCGGGGATGGATTACCCGAAACGACCCAGCCGCCCATTGCTGAGCCCGAAACGCGGCTTGGGGTCGGTGATCAAGCTGCTGAGCCCCTCCCCCACCACGTATACGCCCGAATACAATGCCTGGGTGGAGAGCATTCCCAACCAGATCAAATCCATCGTCTTCATGATCAAGCGCTTCTACCGACCGGAATGGGGTAGCGATTGGCGCAGACATTTCACAGTGGATTTCATCAATGGCAGCCCCGGCAACGAGCTGAAGCTGTATGATCGCCCCCTGGTGGCGTCCAATCTGCGCGTGGGCTTCGAATCGAAGGGTTCCTGGCGGGTGTTCAAACTGCGGCAGGACTATATCCCGGCCGAAAAACTTCAGATGGAGGATGACATCACGGTATCGATAGTCGTGCCGATAGAGGCGCTGAAAAACAAACCGGACGATATTGATAATCCCTGCGTCAAGCTGACGCATAATTGCGAATATCGCCTTTTCCAGCGCCCCGACGACGCCATCCACCGCGGACTGGATAGTCAGACCGAAAGCGATCTGTCCAAACCCGGCAATTTCCTGTCGAATTATGAGGCATTGGGACCACGGGAGGTACAGTCCCTGGTCGAGGATGTCATCGGCTTTCACCAGTACAGCAAGCCCATGCGGGAGTTTCTCGGCAAGGCAGCCCGGGCAGGCGAAGGATTCACGGTATCGCCGGCCCATCCCCGCCTGGTGGGGGGCAAGCCGAGCAAGAACCCCCGCTATCTTCAATTGCGCGAGGATCTGGATGACGAATTCAAAGCCTACGTGGCGAAAATGGGGGCACGCTTGCATCGCAGGGTTCCATTGCATGAACCGGTCATCTTTCCGGTCAGCGCGGTGCTGTCCGGAAGGCGGAATAACCCGCCGGAAGCCGATCTTCATCCCCTGTGCGTCTACAATCCGATTCATTACCAGGAATTGCCCGAATTGTTCATGGACTATATCTGCAGTCTGACCGGACAATCCCCGTCGACCACGGGGGCGGGAAGCGAAGGCGCAATGACCAAGGGCCCCTTCAATGCCCTGCGGCCCACCGCGGATTTGAATAATGCCTTGGTGGCCATGATCCTCACCGGCTATGGCGGTTTCAGCACGCCGACCGGCTATATCGGCCCCAGGATGCGCATCGATCATGACATCAGCCTTCTGATTCCCGAGATCTGGTGCCGTTTGCCGACGGAAGCCCGCGATCCGTCCTATCTGATCCGGGAAGGCCACCTGGAAAAAATGCAGGATTTCCACTATCAGGGCCGAGACGTGTTGGCCAGTCGGCTGGGGTATCGAATCACCAGTCATTACGTGCATTGCTTCTTCGGCAAACTGTTCGATGCGCCCACCCGGGTATTCGACGAGGCCATCCTCAAACCCGAAACCCAGGATCCGGGCTGTTTCGCCGAAGGCGTGAACACTATCGTCGAAGCCCAACGCAAGGTCGCCCTGGGCTATTTGAATGACGGCAGCATCGAGGAAGCCTGTCCACCCCTGCAGGTTCTGCTTTACATCATGGCGAGCGGCGATTATGGGGGCAAGGATATCCATCACCCGCACATCAGATCCTTGTTCAGCCGTGAAAATCTGTTGCAATCACAGTGGTACCTCCAGCGCCTGGAAACCAAACAGGCGCGCCATGTCGCCCTTTGGCAGCGGCATGTGGCGTATTTGGAAGCGTTTCTCGGTACAGAGAGCCATGCCCAATACGCCAAGAAACTGCATCTGAAGGAACGCCTGGAAAAAGCCCGCCACCTGCTGTCGAAAGGCATGGAGGAGGAGTATCTGGCGGGACTGGCCGGAACCTTGGGCGCCGATCCAATGCAGGGAGATGGCGTCATCCGGCGAATAAGCCTGCCCCCTTTGCAGAAGGATAAGGTATTCTAGCGCCACCTATAACTCTTTGATTTTGGCTGTGCATCGTCCAATGAATAAATTGCTGAATTTTCTGTTTCGATGGCGGCGGAAACTACCCAGGCAGACCCGCGACGAGACTTCGTTCAATAGCGAGATCCAGCTCGAAGCCATACTCGACACCATCGTCGATGGCGTCATCGCCACCGATCAGCACGGCATCGTTCAATTATTCAACCCCGCGGCGGAACGTTTGTTCGGCTATCGATGCGAGGAAATCGTCGGACGAAACGTGAGTGTGATCGTGCCTTCCCCCGACCAAGAGGCCCATGACGCTTACATCGCCAATTATCTGCACACCGGAATCAAGAAAATCATCGGCACGGGACGCGAGGTGAAAGGAAGACGCAAGGATGGAACGGTCTTCCCGCTCTATTTGTCCATCGGCGAGGCGCGATTGGGTCAAAAACGGCTGTTCGTCGCCATCCTCCACGATCTGACTCACCGAAAACAGATCGAGGAGAAGATGCTGATTCTCTCCAATGCGGTTCAGCAAAGTCCCAACGCCGTACTGATCGCCAATCGGGAAGGGGTCATCGAATATATCAATCCCAGCTTTACCCGACTGACCGGTTACCGCTACGAGGAAGCCATCGGCAAGAGTCCCTCCTTGTTGAGAGCCCCTCATACCCCTCCGGAACAATTCGCGAGACTGTGGCGAACGCTGATCCCGGGCGGCATATGGCAGGAGCAAATCCAGGACCGGAAAAGCAATGGCGAACTCTACTGGGCGTTGGAGACCATTTCGCCGGTTCGCAATGCGGAAGGCGTGGTCACCCACTTCCTGGCCATTCAGCAGGACATCACCGATCAGAAGCGTGACAAGGAAGCCTTGCAGGAAAGCGAACAGCGCTTCCGCCAAGTGGCCGAGATGACCGGCGAGTGGTTGTGGGAACAGGACCCGGAAGGGCATTACCTCTACAGCAGCGGTGCGGTGCGCCAGATTTTAGGCTATCAACCGGAAGAAATCCTCGGCAAATCCTATTTGGACCTACTGACGGAAGAGGATAGACAGCACTGGACTCAGAACTTACCCCCCGCGCCCAAACTGCAGGAACGCTTCTCGCGCTTGGTCAACCGTTATCGCCATCGGGATGGTTTCGAGGTGTTCACCGAATCCACCGGCGAGCCGATATTCGACGCCCAGGGCCGGCTGGTCAAATGGCGCGGGGTAGATCATGACATCACCGAACGTAAACGCCAGGAAGATGCCCTGCGTCTGCGCGATCGGGCCATCGAAGCCTCGAGCGTGGGCATCAGCATCGCCGACGCTCGCCAGAAGCATCATCCCAACATCTATGTCAACTCCGCCTTGAGCCGCATCACCGGCTATACGCGCGATGAACTTTTGGGTCAGAGCTTGCAGTTCCTGCAGGGGCCCGACACGGACAAGGAGAGCGTCGAGGAGATCCGTCGCGCCATGAGGGAAGGGGTCAATTGCGAGGTGGTCATCAAAAACTACCGCAAGAACGGCTCGTGGTTCTGGAATGAATTGCTCATCTCGCCGGTGCGGGATGAGGCCGGCAAACTCAGCCATTTCATCGGGGTTCAGTCCGATGTGACCGAGCGCCTGCGAGCCGAGGTGGAGAGCCACGAGTTGGAAATCGCCAAACAGATTCAGCGCTCACTGCTGCCTAAGGCGCCGCTGGATCTCGAAGGGTTTCAGGTGGCTGGTTTTTGCTTGCCCGCCAACCATGTCGGCGGCGATTATTTCGATTACTTCCATTCCAGCGATGCGTTGGACATCGTGATTGCCGACGTATCCGGTCACAGCGTGGGGGCGGCCCTGATCATGTCGGAAGTGCGCAGCGCCCTCAAGGCCGAACTGCGCAAGAGCGCCGCCGGCCAACCCGGTCATCATGCCGCACAGATCTTGCGTTCGCTGAATGAACTGCTGTATGACGATCTCAATGGCGCCGATCTGTTCATCACCATGTTCTACCTGCACTACGATCTGCTATCGCGGCAACTGGTTTATGCCAATGCCGGCCATAATCGCGCCTTACTGCTGCGGGAAAACGCGACGAGTTGCCAGACACTGGATGCGGAAGGCATGATCCTGGGGGTCAAAAAGGAGGTCGAATTCGAGGAAAAGACTCTGCCGCTGAAAGTGGGAGACAAGGTCTTGCTTTACACCGATGGCATCACCGAGGCGCAGAATCGGTCAGGCGAATTCTTCGGCGATGCCCGTTTATGCCGATTGTTTTCTTCCTACAAACAAGAATCGCCCCAGGCCGTCATCGCCCATCTGATCGAGACCTTGTGCGGCTATTGCGACGGCCGGTCCTTCGAAGACGATGTCAGCATGGTCGTGCTGAAAGTGGTTTGAAGCGGCGGCCTGGAAACGGCCTCAATCCTTATCGGCATAGACGGTGATATTCATGCCCGCGCGGAATGACTTGCCGCCCTTGATGGCGTTCCATTTGCGCAGGTCGGCCACGGTGACATTGAAACGGCGGGAAAGGCTGAACAGGGTTTCTCCCTCCCGCACAGTATGCTTGAGTGATTGGGAGGATTTGAATCCGGCGCCGGTCTTGGCGAGGGGAAGCTTTTGGGCGGCCTCCTTGCCCCACACCTGAATGTTTTGACCGACCAGGATGTCGTCCGCATCGGCCAGGTGGTTCATTTTTTTCAACTCATCCACCTCCATGTCGTTCCTGCGGGCGATGGAAAAGAGCGTATCGCCCTCCTGGACGGTATAGCGAACCTTTTTCCCGGAATTGACCGCCTCCTCGGCCTGACGGCGCTCGCTTGCCGTCTCGTCATGGGCCTTGTGCCCGCTTTTCGACGAATTCTTGCCGGTCGAACGTTCCTCATGGGTAGCGCCAGACCCGCGTCCATGCTCCGGTTCGCTCCAACGGT
>JAQTSI010000012.1 GCA_028711365.1 Methylococcaceae bacterium | reverse complement strand
TTTATTCAGTTTTGGGATCTTTGCAGAAAAACACCAAAAGGATACTTTCGTTTTTTCAGTTACCGGATACAAGTTACGCCATTCAAGCTGTGAAAGGTGAATCTTAATCAATTCTGGCATCTATAATCGACGAAATGGACGCGCACTTACATATTCGTTGGGTACATCGGCTTTATAACGCACTAGAACAATTGGCATTAGACCATCCAGGCTTTACTGTTATTATGACAACGCACTCTACAGAGATTCTCAGGCGTTTTGCTGCAGCTACAAAAATCGAACGTGAGGGGCTTTACCTGGGTGGGGAGTTGATTGAAGAAAAAGATCTGACATAGGACAAACGGGAGGATAGATGGGAAGTTTCAAGGATTTGTCTTCCGATTTTATCGGTAGTCGATACGAGGGCGGCGTCAAAGTGATTTTGGAATCCGAAGAGGACGTTCGAATATTTTGCGAACATTGGTTCGCTCACTATCAAGACAGGCTCCGTTTCGAAAGTGCGGAAGAGGGTGGCAAGGGAGGTGGGGGTTGTAGTGCGGTGTTGCGAAAGGTAGAAGAAGCCCGAAATCAACATTTATCCGTGTTTGGTATCGTTGATAGGGATATCTTGCTGTCCGATGAAAAGCCCGAAATATTTTGGGAAACTGACGACGAAAAATTTCACGAAGCAAAGCCCTATGGGGACCTCATTTGTGTTTTGCGCCGTTGGGAACTGGAAAATTACTTACTGAAACCCGAAGCTCTGTCGTCGGAGTTAGCGCGCCGGGTTACCCGTTCTCCTGCACCATCGGTAAATAGTGAAACTTTGCTCAATCTTGAAGACGATCTGGTGGATGTTACGGCACTTACCACGTTTATGGTTGATAATCAGCTTAAGTCTCCCAACCCTGGCTTCGGTCAAGACCATTCTGGGCAAGAACTTCGAGATGATATAGAAAGACACATGAACAAGGCGCTGCCGGGGAAAGGTTATAACCATCTTTCCGAGAATATCTGTAGAATCAAAGCCTTTGCTGAAAATGTGCATGACCCGGATAGACGATGGGATAGGCTAACTCGCGCCTTGGATGGCAAAAAAGTGCTTAACCGCGTTTGTGGTTATCTCAGAGCTTCGCATAAGATCGAAAGCCTGCGTTATTGGGAAGAAATGCGGGGATGTCTTGCAGATAGGATCGCATCCTTGAAGCTCATCGATGAAGAATTGGTGGAGGTAGTCAAACACTTTGCAAGCACGATTTAAACTTTCGCAACGAATCCCGCCCCACCCTTGTCCCTTACCCCATGCTGCCGGAACCGGCCTTCATGAAGGAAGTGGAGGCTGGCTGATGGCGGTGTGTTGGATCATCGCCGGCCCCAACTGCGCGGGTAAAAGCCACGTCTGCCCTGGAATACCTGCCCCAGGTGGCCAATTGCCGGCACTTCGTCAATGCGGACCTGATCGCGGCCGGGCTGTCTCCGCTGGCACCGGAAAGCCAACTGGTAGCGGCCAGCCGTTTGTTTCTGCGCGAGATTGAAGCCTGTATCGCCCGCCAGCAGGACTTCGCGTTCGAAACCACACTGGCGAGCCGAACCCATTTGCACCTAATCGATCGCCTGCGCCAAACCGGCTGGCGGGTGGACCTGGTTTATCTGACCCTGCCCAGCGTCGAGATGTCAGACTGCGGGTGGCCGAACGCGTCGTCATGGAGGCCACAGCATTCCGGGCAGCGACATCGAAAGGCGCTTTCCAAGAAGTCTGCGCAATCTGCTACTGGAATTCAGCGCTCGCGCTGATCGTACTCGCTACTTCATGAACGGCAACGAACGCCCCGAACCCATCTTTGACGAACACAATGGCAATCGCGAGGTACTTCATGCGAGCCATTATCAACACTTGATCTGGGAAGCCGGTCTATGAGCACCACTAAGCAAGAATCACCCTCCGGAACCGGGTGGCCGAAGAAATCCGCCTTCGCTTCGCCATCGCCCTAATACCCCGGCCTTGCCGACGCGGAGGCCGCAAAACGGGAACTGCCCGGCGCCACGAAGTTTCTGAAAGAGGCACTGAATGAACTCGGGGCGAGCCCCAAGACGTCCGTGGGATATGGGCTGTTTGGAAACTTCGAGGGCGATTCGACGCCATGACCAACTGGCAACATTCGGCATGGCCATGCGGCGCGCCTGGCTAATGGGGACACCCCATCCGGGTACGCATCTCCCCTCTCAACCCTTTTCCAACCGTATCCGCTTCGCCTGCATCCATCTATTCGCCATGGGTTTGGCTTTTCCTTACTGTCCCGGCTTTGAGGCATAATGCCTTGAATATCAGCCCGACCTCAAGGTAACGAACCATGCAAATTTTCCGTATCAAGCGCAATGCCTCCGAAGATTTCGAGGAAAGCGGCCTGCGCCGTTGCCTGAGCGCAGTCGATTTGACCCTGCTCGGCATCGGCGCCATCATCGGCACCGGCATCTTCGTGCTCACCGGCATCGCGGCGGCGACCCTGGCGGGGCCCGCGGTGGTGATCTCCTTCGTGTTCGCCGGGCTTGCCTGTACCTTCGCCGCCCTTTCCTATGCCGAGCTGGCCTCCTGCGTGGGCGGTTGCGGCAGCGCTTATGGCTACAGTTACGCGGCTTTCGGCGAATTGGCGGCGTGGATCATCGGTTGGGACCTGATCCTGGAATATGGCATTTCCGTAGCCGCCGTGGCCAACGGCTGGTCGGGTTATTTCAACAACGCCCTGGAGGCTATCGGCATCCCCCTGCCGACGTCGCTGACCCATGCCCCTTCGCTAGGCGGCATCATCAACCTGCCGGCGGCGGCCATCGTGCTCTTGCTGATGGTCATGCTGATCATCGGCGTGAAGGAAAGCGCAAAGCTCAACACGGTAATGGTGATGGTCAAATTGCTGACCATCACCGTTTTCGTCTCCTTGGCCCTGTTCAACATCCACCCGGAAAACTGGACTCCCTTCATGCCCTTCGGCTGGTTCGGGCATAACGCCGAAGGCAAGCCGATCGGCATCCTGGCCGGCTCTTCCATCGTCTTCTTCGCTTATGTCGGCTTCGATGCCGTCTCTACCGCCGCCGAGGAAGCCCACAATCCCCGGCGCGACATCCCCATCGGCATCATCGGCTCACTCGGTTTCTGTACCCTGGTGTATATCCTGGTAGCGGGCCTATTGACCGGGGCCGTGCCTTACGGCGAGTTGAACGTCTCCTCCCCCGTGGCCCACGCGCTCAAACTGCTGGGCTTGAACTGGGCCTCGGCCCTGGTGGCCACTGGGGTAATCGCGGGGCTCACCACGGTGATGCTGGTGTTGTATTACGCCCTGACCCGCATCATCTTCGCCATGTCGCGGGATGGCCTCCTGTCGCCGTTTTTTTCCACGGTCAACGCCAAGACCCAGACGCCGGTGCGAGTGATCGTGCTGTGCGGCTTGGCGATCGCGGCGGTCGCTGGATTGGTGCCCCTCGGTGAGCTGGCCGAATTGGTGAACATCGGCACCTTGTTCGCTTTCGTGCTGGTATGCCTGGGCGTGATCGTGCTGCGCAATACCGATCCGCATATGCACCGCCCTTTCAAGACGGCGGCCAATCCACTTTTTCCCGTGCTGGGGATACTCTCCTGCTCGGCGCTGATGGTTTTCCTGCCGACCATAACCTGGTACCGTTTCATCATCTGGCTCGCCTTGGGGCTGGTGGTGTATTTCGCCTATTCCATGCGCCATAGCAAGCTGGCTCTGTCCCGGAACGAATAGGCGTCGTCTCAGAATCCGTCCTTAACCATTCGAGATGCCATGTTATACGAACTGATCCGTCCCCTGCTGTTTCGCTTCGATCCGGAAACGGCGCACCACATCGGTCTGTACGCCCTGAAATCATTGGCCCGGCTCGGTCCGCTCAATCCCCTGCGACAAGACTTGCCCGTCCGTCCCAGAACGGTCATGGGGCTGGAATTTCCCAATCCGGTGGGCGTCGCCGCCGGATTGGACAAAAATGGCGATTGCATCGACGGTCTGGCCGCCCTGGGGTTCGGCTTCATCGAGCTCGGCACGGTCACCCCTCTTCCCCAGCCCGGCAACCCGAAACCGCGATTGTTCCGGCTGGTCGAGCAGCAAGCCCTCATCAACCGGCTCGGCTTCAACAACAAGGGCATCGACTATCTGATCGAACGGGTTCGGGCGAAGCGTTCCCACATCATTCTTGGCATCAACATCGGCAAGAATCTCGCCACGCCGGTGGAGGATGCTCTCGATGATTATCTTCCGGGTTTGCGCAAGGCTCATCTCTATGCGGATTACATCGCCGTCAATATCTCTTCACCCAACACGCCGGGTTTGCGGCAATTGCAAACCACGCAATATCTGGAGAGTCTGTTGGGCGGATTGGCGGTGGAAAGGGAAAAACTGGCTCAGGAACAAAACCGGCGCGTCCCGATGGCGGTCAAGATCGCTCCCGACCTGGAGCTTGGGGAAATCGCCCCGCTGGCTGAAGTGCTGCTGAAACACCATGCCGATGCGGTCATCGCCACCAACACCACGCTGTCCCGAACGGGCGTGGAAAGCTCTCCCTACGCGGCGGAAGCGGGAGGCTTGAGCGGCAAGCCCTTGTTCGAAAGATCCACCGAAATCGTCGCGAAGCTGGCGCAAGTGCTGTGCGGGGATCTGCCCATCATCGCCAGTGGCGGGGTGTTTGGCGCAACCGAAGCTCTCGCCAAATTGAACGCCGGTGCGAGCCTGGTGCAGGTTTACAGCGGCTTCATCTACCGTGGCCCCGAACTGGTTCGCGAGATCGTAACGGCGATCTAGCCGGCGCGAACGGGGATGAGAAATCTCGCGCCGGAACGGAACGGCCAAGCTCAAATCAAACTTCTGCTCGGCTTCGAATGCCTGACGGTATTCTTCCTGACGCCCTGGGCATTGGCAAAGCAGTGGCTGCCTATGCCCTGGATCATTCCCTTGCTGGCCATGGCACTGATCGCTGCTTTCTGGCTGCGGCGCAATGGTGATGGGCTGGCCCGGCTATGGCGGGGTGAGGACCCTTTCGCGGAGAGAGCGCAATTGCGCCTTCTCCTGCTGCGCTGGCTGATCTGTACCCTGACCATGATGCCAGCCGCCGCTATTTTCTTGCCCGAGCAGTTTCTTTTTCTACCCACTCAAAAACCCGGACTTTGGGGCTTGATCATGCTGCTTTATCCCCTGCTATCGGTATTGCCTCAGGAGATCATCTACCGGGCTTTCTTTTTCCGCCGCTATGCGGGACTGTTTACGAGCCAATGCTCGATGATGGCCGCCAACGCCCTGGCTTTCGGCTGGCTGCACCTGATATTCGGCAATACCCTGGCCGTGGTGATGACATTATTGGGAGGCTGGTGGTTCGCCGCAACCTATTGCAAGACCCGCTCGCTACGTCTGGTCTGCCTGGAACACTCGCTTTACGGCATGGCGATATTCACGCTGGGGCTCGGAACCTTCTTCTATCGGCGACAAGTCCTGGCGTTTTGAGCCGCAACGATCGCAAACCTTGAACCTATGATCAAAAACATCACCGCGCGTCTTTATTCGGATACCCCTAAGGAAACCCTATACCATTACACCACGTTCACCGGTTTGCTCGGCATCGTGGAGCATGGCGTGTTATGGGCCAGTGACATCCGTTATATGAACGATTCGGCGGAGATGAAGCATACCGTCGACCTGATTTGCGAGGAGGCTACGCAAAGACTCGCCAAGGGCTGCGAGAACCGGGCGCTTCTGAGCCAATTCATAGACTGGGTGTCCAATCGGATCGCCAACGGCCACATGCTTTTCGGCGCCTCATTCCGATCGAATGGGAATCTATTGAGTCAGTGGCGGGGCTATAGCTCCCTGGGCAAAGGGGTCAGCTTGGGATTCAATCCGAGCCACATACTCGACTGCGCCCGAAAGCAATCCTTCGAATTGGGGAAATGCCTCTACGATCCGGCGCAACAGCAAGTATTGATCGGACAGGTGGTTGACGCGGTGGAAAATCTGGCCGAGGAACCGGAAAATCATCCCGATCCGCCGCAAAGACACCCTTCTGAAAGCTATTACGGCCGTTTTGAAAAGGTCGAGAGCGATCTTCTGCGCATCGCGGCCCTATTGAAGCACCCCTCGTTCAGGGAGGAGGAAGAATGGCGGGTCGTCTCGCCGGTATTGACCGATTATGTTTCATCACCGGTGTTGTTCCGTGAAGGCACCTCGATGCTCGTGCCCTATCTCGAATTCAAGCTGTCCGCGTCGTCACGGGAGCCGATCGACCTGGAACACCTGTTTCTGGGGCCTACCTCCAATATCCATCAGTCCATGAATTCACTGACCATGTTTCTTTCGAAGCAAGGGATCAAACCGAAGGAAGGGATTAGCTACTGCCAGATTCCCTACCGGCAGCGATGAACGGCATGGGAATGCCCGGGAACCACCCCGCAAGAGGCGGGGTGGTTTAAGCCGGAGATGGGCTTAGTGCTGCGCCGCCGGCTTGCCTAGGCTGGACTCGCCGGACAGGGAGGCAGGGGAAGCTGGATTGCCATCGCCATTGGAAGGCGGGTTATCTTTCCAGCTTTGCGGGGGATTGGGAACCTTGCCTTGCATGATTTCGTCGATCTGGAAATGATCGATGGTCTCATACTTGATCAAGGCTTCGGCCATGATATGCAGTTTCTCCATGTTCTCCCGCAATAGGCGGTCGGCTCGCTCGTAATTGAAGTCGATCACCGAGCGGATTTCCTCGTCGATCAAATGAGCGGTATCCTCGGAAACCGATTTATGCTTGGTCACTGATCTCCCCAGGAAGACCTCGCCTTCTTCTTCCATGTAGGCCAAAGGCCCCAAGCGCTCGGACAGACCCCAGCGGGTCACCATGTTTCTCGCCAGGTTGGTGGCCCGTTCGATGTCGTTCGACGCCCCGGTCGTCACCATGTCCTTGCCGAAGATCAGTTCTTCCGCGATGCGCCCGCCGAATAGACTCGAGATCATGCTTTCCAGTTTTTGCTTGCTGGCGCTGTATTGATCGCGCTCGGGCAGGAACATGGTGATGCCCAAAGCCCGCCCGCGCGGCATGATGCTCACCTTGTAGACGGGATCATGTTCGGGCACCAAGCGACCGACGATGGCATGTCCGGCTTCGTGATAAGCGGTCAGCTTCTTTTCCTCCTCACTCATCACCAGGGACTTGCGCTCGGCGCCCATGAGGATCTTGTCCTTGGCTTTTTCGAAATCTTCCATCTCGACCACGCGCTTGTTCTTGCGCGCGGCGAACAGAGCCGCCTCGTTGACCAGATTGGCCAAATCCGCACCGGAGAATCCCGGCGTTCCGCGCGCCAGGTATTGGATCTCCACGTCGTCTCCCAAGGGCAGGCGTTTGGCGTGCACTTTCAAAATTTGTTCACGTCCACGAATATCCGGCACGCCGACCACGATTTGACGGTCGAAGCGGCCGGGCCGCAACAAGGCGGGATCGAGCACATCGGGCCGGTTGGTGGCGGCGATCACGATGACGCCCTCGTTTCCCGAAAATCCGTCCATTTCCACCAGCAACTGGTTCAGGGTTTGCTCGCGCTCGTCATGGCCACCGCCCAAACCCGCGCCGCGATGACGGCCCACCGCATCGATTTCATCGATGAAGATGATGCAAGGCGAGCGCTTCTTGGCCTGCTCAAACATGTCGCGGACGCGGGAAGCGCCCACGCCCACAAACATTTCGACGAAATCCGAACCCGAAATGGTGAAGAACGGCACCTTGGCCTCACCGGCAATGGCGCGGGCCAACAAGGTCTTACCGGTGCCGGGGGGGCCGACCATCAGCGCACCGCTGGGAATCTTTCCGCCCAGTTTCTGGAATTTGGCCGGGTCTTTCAGGAAATCCACCATTTCGGCGACGTCTTCCTTGGCTTCCTCCACCCCCGCCACATCGGCGAAAGTGACCTTCACTTGGTCTTCCTCGAGCAATCTCGCTTTGCTCTTGCCGAACGACATGGCGCCGCCCCCTGCTCCGCCTTGCGACTTGCGCATGAAGAAGATCCACACTCCGACCAATAACAGCATGGGCGCCCAGGAGATGAAGATCTGCATCAGTAAGGATTGTTGCTCGGGGGGTTGGGCTTTGATTTCGACCCGGTTTTTCAACAGATCGTCGACCAGGTGCAGGTCTCCGGGACTGTAAGTGGTGAATTTCTCACCCGTTCCCGTCAAGCCATGAATCGTGCGTCCGTCGATGATCACCTGCTTGACCTGTCCTTCGTTCACCGATGCGATGAACTGCGAATAGGACATCGAAGTTTCGTCGGATTTGCGGGAGCCGAAATTATTGAACAAGGACATTAGCACGACGGCTATGACTACCCATAGCAAGATGTTTTTTAGCATATCGTTCACTTCATGCACTCCCTAAGGTCGGTGGGATTCCGGGGGACAAGTTGAGAAAAATCTGTGGAAAATTTCGAAGGGCTGGCATTTACTTCATTCACAACAACCCAGGCAGACTCATCGTCTGCCTGGAATTAGGACTGGTTCGAGCGAAAATCGTTCCGGAAGAGGTAGGCATCCGGGATGGAAGCCGGTGCCCGGGAAGTCTTCGGCGCCTTACGGGAGAATACTAGGCCCGACGCTGATTGTACGCTTTCCGTCGGGCCCAGCGGATAAAAGTTTTACCGAATGCTGCTCAGCGCGGTCCACGATAGTGTGGCGGGCGATGCCCCCCGCGAGGATCATAATATCCATCGTGAGGCGGGCGATGCCCTCCGCGATGATCATAATATCCCCCGTGAGGCGGACGATGTCCCCCGCGATGATCATAATATCCACCGTGAGGTGGGCGATGCCCTCCATGAGGCTCGTAATATCCACCGTGAGGCGGGTGATGAGGGCGCCCATAGCCTTCCTGGGCAAAAGCCGGCTGCTGTATGAAGAGCCATAACAATAGGGCGATGGGCAAAAACAGTAATTTGAGTGTGGATGCAGGTTTCATGTCAACCTCCGTTACTGACGAGTCATGAACGCTAGTTGAATATAGCTTATTTTTGCAAGATGTCATTCTCGTCCGGTTGATCTTCAACGCGGAGGACCAGGCGGCGGCGGGGGCGGCATCATTTGTGGAGGCATGCCTGGCGGCGGCCCCCCCATGGGTGGCGGCGGAATGCGGGGCATGCGGGGTAATGGGACGGGTGGGAAGGGAGCCGGAGGCGCGATTCTGATGGGAGGGGGAAGCGGAGGGGATGGAGGATGCCAACCGTGACGACGATGGTGATGATGTCGTCCATAGTCATGATAGGCAAAAGCCGGCTGCTGTACGGCAAGCCATAGCAGCATTGCGATAGGCAAAGACAAGATCTTGAATAGGGATGCAGCTTTCATGGCAACCTCCGTTCCGATAAAGCATGAATGTTGATTGAATATAGCGCGTTTTTGAGAGATGTCATTGGCGGGAATGATTTTTTCCGGTACTCGCATCAATGGCGATGTGCTTGAAACAAGCCTTTGGATTTAAAGAATATCACCCATTATCCGGGATGACCGGATAAGCGGGTATGGGTCGGTATGGCATGAGTCGCTGATGACGATCAATGACCTATCGCGGCCTATAAAATCTTGCTGACTCCATTCGCAGCCGAAATTGGCGCATAACGGGAATCGGAAATCTCACGCACTATCTCCGCGCCGCGATTGCGGGCGCTGGCGGCCAGGAAGTCCAGCCCGCTCCAGAGCCGGCCAGCCTGGCTCACCAGATCATCGGCGCGTTGGGGACTCTCCACCAGACAGAAGCCGGTCGGTCCCCATGAGCTTTGGCCTATACCCACCGCGCCCTGCAAAGCCAGCCAAGCCAACGCCTCCCCTACCTCAGGGCTGGTGAAACGTCCGCCCTGAACGGGGGCGAAATGATCACCGACGGAATTCTGCAATTCGGTGATGACCGAGCCGAAACCGGCGATGTCGCCTTCCGCCAGAGCCGGCAAGGCGCGCATCAGCAACAGATGGCAGAGTTTTGCAGTTTCACCGACCGAAAAGGGCGGCAGGGTGTTGAAAGCCTCGACTTCCTGTTTGCCGTGCAATCCCTGGCCGCGCCAGTCGAAGACCAGGATGAAGCGCCATGTAGATGGAATTTCCATGCGCGCGATCACCGGTGGGGTCAGCGTATCCGGCCCACGCCCACCGTCGACGATCAAGCCGCCCTGTTCGAATACGGCGATGCCGATGCCGGAACGCGCACCGCGTTCGATGGTTTTGGCGACCTCGCGCACGGGCAGATCCAGTCCGTGGAAGCAAGCCAAGCCCATCCCCACCGCCAGGGCGAGCTGGGTGCCGGAACCCAAGCCCACATGCTCGGGGATCGTCTGATAGGTGCGGATCGCGACGCGGGCGGGTAGACCGTGGATGTTGGCGAATTTGCGCGCGGCCTCGATGGCCCGTCCGGCGCAGGGGCCTTCGGCGTCCAAGTCATCGGCTCCGGTGATGCTCAGGCGGGTGGCGATTTCATTGATGCCCACGCCGATGCTGCCGAACTTCCTGCCCAAGCTGCCGCCCATGTCGATGAAACCCATGTGCAACCGCGCCGGAGCGACGACGCTGACCGAGTATTGGGGATCGGAGTGATGCGCACCGTACATTGTGAGGCCGAGCTGAACCGTATGAATGAGTTGAATAGAAGGCTAGGTCATCATCCTAGGGCATGGGCCATATTTTGTCGACTGTTGGTCTCGGTTGCGATTCAACGCCATGCCCGGCGAGAACTTAGGGATGTCGATGGCAGAGCAACCTCTCGTCCTCAAACACGCGATCAAACCGGCTGCAAGTTGGCGTAAGCCAGCACCAGCCATTTGGCGCCTTCTCTGGCGAAATTGACCTGCACTCGGGCCTGGGCGCCTTCACCTTCGGCCTGGAGGATGACGCCTTCGCCGAATTTGGCGTGGGCCACGCGCTGGCCTAGCTTGAAGCCGCCGACGGCCTGCCTCGCGCCGGATGAGGTCGACGCCGGCAGGACCGGGCGGCTGATTTGGGCGCGCATGCGGATTTCCTGCAGGTGCTCGACCGGAATCTCGCGCAGAAAGCGGGAGGGACGGGGATAGTTTTCCTTGCCGTAGAGCCTTCGGGATTCGGCATGGGTGAGGTAGAGCTTTTGCTTGGCCCGGGTGATGCCGACATAGCACAGCCTTCTTTCCTCCTCCAGCCGGCCTGCCTCTTCCAAAGATTGCATGGAAGGAAACAATCCCTCTTCCAATCCGACCATGAAGACCAGATCGAATTCCAGCCCCTTGGCGGAATGCAGGCTCATCAACTGGACGCAATCCTCGAACGGGTCGCCTTGGGCATCGCCGGCTTCCAGCGCGGCATGGGAAAGGAACTGATCGAGCTTGCTCAGCCCTTCCCCCTCTTCCAGCATCGGGGCCTCGTTCTCGAACTGGCGGGCGGCATTGACCAGCTCCTCCAGGTTCTCCACCCGGGTCTCGGCCTGTTCGCTCTTTTCCTTGCGGTAAAACTCGATCAATCCGGATTTCTCGATGATCCCTTTGACCTGCTCTTGCAGGGGTTTGCCGGCCAATTGCCGGGCCAGGGATTCGATCAAATCCAAAAATGCCGTCACCAATCCGCGCGCCCTGGCCGGCAGATGGCTTCCACGGCTCAGCATCTGCGCCGCCAGCCACAGCGAGCCGTCCTGGTCGCGGGCCAGTTCGCGGAGGGTTTCCAGGCTGCGTGCGCCGATGCCGCGGGTCGGGGTGTTGATGACCCGCTCGAAGGAAGGATCGTCGTTGCGGTTGGAGAGCAGGCGCAGATAGGCCAGGGCGTCCTTGATCTCCTGTCGTTCGAAGAAACGCAAGCCGCCATAGACCCGGTAGGGAATCCCCAACGCCATCAGTTTTTCCTCGAACTGGCGGGATTGGGCGTTGGAGCGATAGAGAATGGCGGCTTCGGCGCGTTTGTGGCCTTCCTGCGACCATTGGCGAATGCGGTCGGCGGCGAAATAGGCTTCGTCCTGTTCGTTGAAAGCGGCATAGATGGCGATGGGCTCGCCCGGACCGCCGTCGGTCCACAGGTTCTTGCCCAGCCGGCCTTCGTTTTTGGCGATGAGGGCGTTGGCGGCGCCGAGGATATGGCCGGTGGAGCGGTAATTCTGCTCCAGTCGGACGATCTGGTGGTTGGGATAATCCTTCTGGAATTGGTACAGGTTCTCGATGCGGGCGCCGCGCCAGCCATAGATGGATTGGTCGTCGTCGCCCACCACGAACAGGTTGTCACGGCCCGCGGTCAGCAGGTTCAGCCAGGCATACTGGATGCTGTTGGTGTCCTGGAATTCATCCACCAACACATGCTGGAAGCGGCGCTGGTAATGGGCCAAAGGCTCGGGGTTGTCGCGCAGGAATTCGTGGGCGCGCAGCAGGAGTTCGGCGAAATCCACCAGGCCGGCGCGCTCGCATTGCTCCTCATAGACCCGGTAGATGCGCTGCATCTGCCGCTCGAAAGGGTCGTAGGACTCGGCCAGGTGGCGGGCTCTGCGGCCCTCGTCCTTGTTGGCGTTGATGTACCATTGCGCCTGGCGCGGTGGCCAACGCGCCTCGTCCAATTCCAGCCCGCGCAGGATGCGCTTGACGAGCCGAAGCTGGTCGTCCGAATCCAGGATCTGGAAAGTTTCCGGCAGACCGGTTTCCCTGGCGTGGCGGCGCAGCAGCCGATGGGCCAGGCCGTGGAAGGTGCCTATCCACATGCCGCCGGCGGGAAAATGCAGCAATTGCTCGATGCGACCGCGCATTTCCCGCGCCGCCTTGTTGGTGAAAGTGACCGCCAGGATGCTGTTGGGGGAGACCTGCTCCACCTGCATCAGCCAGGCGATGCGGTGGACCAGGACGCGGGTCTTGCCGCTGCCGGCTCCGGCCAGCACCAACAAGGCGGTGGGCGGGGCGGTAACCGCCATGCGCTGGGCGGAATTGAGGGAATCGATGATCGGGGTAATATCCATTCGGGCATTTTACCGGAATCGGCTTGCACAATTTCAATTCAGGCTGCAGAATCCGGAAGATTTTCGAATTTTCCTTTAGGAGGCGATGCGATGAATTTCGATTTCAAGAAAATGCTGAAGCGGGAACTCAACATCGGCGAGAAGGAGCGGAAACTCCGCTTCGTCGCGGGTAGCGTGGTATTGCTGATTTCCGTGTTCCTCGGCAATATTCCGCTGTTGTTGATCGGTTCCCTGTTGGTGGTCACCGGTTTCATGCGCTGGTGCCCGGCTTATTCCGGACTGGGCAGGAGCAGTGTCGACCCCAACGACCCCGCGCCGAAATCTTGCTGCGGCCACCATTGAGATTCGCCGCGAAGGCAGGGCGGCTTTTGCCGCCCTTTCCCGCCTCCCCCGATCAGTCGTCCCGCTTGAATTCCCCTTCGATCACCTTCGGCTCCTGCTGATCTTTCATCGGCCCCATTCCCAAGCGGTTTTGCACCAGCCAGGCCGCGATCCAGCGACGGGTAAGGGGGATCAGGCAGAGCAAACCCGCCACATCGGAAAGAAAACCCGGAAATAGCAATAAAGCGGCGCCGGCCACGATCACCGCGCCGTTGACCAATTCGTTCGCCGGCGATTCACCCCTTGCCAGGCTTTGCTGCAGGCGCATCCAGGTGGACCAGCCTTGGGTCTGCAGCAGATAAGTCCCCAGCCCAGCCGCACCGAACAAGAGCAATAAGGTCGGCAAAAAACCGATCAGACCGCCGATCTGGATGAGCAGGTAAATCTCCAGGATGGGCAGGGCCAACAAGGCCAGCATTAAACTCTGCGCTATGTTCATCAAAACCTCACTACGTTTACAATGGTCGAAAACCCACGTTTGTGCCAGAGCCATGGAATATTGTCTAGTTTTATGCACCTGTCCCGAGGGCGAGCCCGCCGAATCCCTGGCCAGATTCCTGGTCGAGGAGCATCTTGCCGCTTGCGTCAACATCCTGCCAGGTCTGACCTCGGTCTATTCCTGGGAAGGGCGGATCGCGTCCGAACGGGAGGCTTTGCTGCTCATCAAGACCGAAGCCGAAGCTTATTCCCGCCTCGAGCTACGGCTGCGCGATCGCCACCCTTATGAACTTCCCGAAATCATCGCAGTCTCCATCGAGCGTGGCCTTCCCGATTATCTTCAATGGATCAGTCAATGCTTATCATCCGATTCGTAGCCCTGATTTTCCCGATATTGCTGGGTTCAGGCCCCGCCCGGGCTCTCGACCCGGCCGACCTCTTGCCGCCGGAGCGGGCCTTCCACCTCGAAGTCGGCGCGAAAACGGCCGATAAAGCCGAATTGGCCTGGGATATCGCCAAGGGTTATTACCTCTACCGTAACAAATTCAAATTCGCTTCGAAAACGCTGGGCGTGAGCTTGGGCGAGGCGCAGCTTCCCGCTGGCGAGAAAAAGCACGACGAATTCTTCGGCGAGATGGAGATTTACCGCGGTTCCATCGTCATGGCGGTGCCGATCCTGCGCGGTGATCCGGCTACCCGCACGGTGGAGCTGGAAATCACCTCCCAGGGTTGCGCCGACGCCGGCGTGTGTTTTCCGCCCTATAAGCAGAAGGTGCTGCTAAGCCTGCCTGCGGTTTCCGCCGAAGCGAGCCTGTCGCCTGCGGACCCGCTCGCCAAGCTCACCCAGACGTTCAAGCGCCTGGAGCAGGACGAACTGCTCCCGCCGGATCAGGCGTTTCATTTCCTGGCTGAGGTGAAAGACGCCAACACCTTGCATGTGGAATGGCAAATCGCCGAAGGCTATTACCTCTACCGCGAGCGTTTCCAGTTCGCCCTGCCGGGAATGACAGGCGTGGCGCTGGGCGCGGCGGACATCCCCCGTGGCGAGAGTAGGCAGGAAGAACATGGGCCCATGGAGATATTCCATCATGCGGTGGGTTTCGATCTGCCCTTGAATCGCAGCGCAGCGGATACTCTCGATATCGTCTTGCAGGCGAAATACCAGGGCTGCGCGGAAAAAGGGGTGTGTTATCCGCTGATGGAAAAGATGGTCACGCCGCATCTGCCCCCGCTCACTTCCGCTCCCCCGAAAGCCGTCAAACCGGCGAGGCTGCCGGCGGATGGAGCGCCCGCCCCCGAGCAGGACCGCATCGCCGATTCGTTGAAAAATGATTCCATCGTCTGGATCGCCGCGAGCTTCTTCGGTTTCGGGCTGCTGATGGCGTTCAGCCCCTGCATCTTCCCGATGATCCCCATCCTGTCCGGCATCATCGTCGGCCATGGCCACAAGCTCAGCACGTCCCGCGCCTTTTTGTTGTCCCTCAGCTATGTGCTGGCCGCTTCCCTGGCCTATACCGCATTCGGCGTGCTGGCCGGGCTGTTCGGCGGCAACCTTCAGGCGGCGTTCCAAAATCCCTGGGTACTCGCCGCTTTCAGCGGACTGTTCGTGGTCTTGGCCTTGTCCATGTTCGGCTTTTACGAACTGCAAATGCCTTCCTTCATCCAGACCCGGGTCGTGGCGCTGAGTCATCAGCAGAAGGGCGGCACCTTGCTGGGAGCGGGAATCATGGGCGCGCTCTCCGCCCTCATCGTCGGGCCCTGCATGGCCGCGCCCCTGGCCGGTGCGCTGATCTACATCGGCCAGACCGGCGACGCCGTGCTGGGCGGGCTGGCCCTGTTCGCCATGGGCTTGGGCATGGGGGTTCCCCTGCTCATCATCGGCTCTTCCGCCGGCAAGCTGCTGCCGCGCGCCGGGGTATGGATGAACGCCATCAAGGCGGGATTCGGCGTGGGCATGCTGGCGGTGGCGGTGTGGCTGCTGGACCGCATCCTGCCGGCGTCGGTCACCCTGTTCCTGTGGGCCATGCTGCTGATCGTCCCCGCCATTTTCATGAGTGCGCTGGACGCCTTGCCGACCGGCTCATCCGGCTGGCGCAAGCTGTGGAAAGGGGTGGGCGTGGCCATGCTGGCTTACGGCGTGTTGATGCTCATCGGCGTGGCCAACGGCAGCGGCGATCCCCTGCAACCCATGAAGGGCGTCATCACCGCCGGCGCCTGTGCGGAGGTCAAGGCGCAGACGGCTTTCCGCAAGATCGGCTCGGTCGCCGAACTGGAAGCCCGGTTGCAGACCGCCCGATCCGAAGGCCGCCCGGTCATGCTCGATTATTACGCCGACTGGTGTGTGTCCTGCAAGGAGATGGAGAAGGAAACCTTCGCCGATCCCCGGGTGCGCAAGGCGCTGGATGGCCTGCTCCTGCTCCAGGCCGACGTGACCGATAATTCGGATGAAAGCAAGGCCCTGCTGCAACGCTACGGCTTGTTCGGCCCCCCCGCCACCCTGTGGTTCGGCGCGGACGGCGAGGAAAGGAAGGCGTTTCGCCTGGTGGGTAAAATGGGAGCGGAGGAATTCATCGCCCATCTGCAACAGGCCCTGCGCTGACCATGCCAAAAGCCCTGTCGATCGTCCTGGCCCTGGTTGCCCTGGCCGCCGGGATATTCACTCAACGCTGGCTGGCCAGTCGTCCCGTGGACTCGGCGACGATGGAAATCGCTTTTCCCGACCTGAACGGCAAGATCCATCCCCTGCAGCAATGGAAAGATCAAGCGCTGATCGTCAATTTCTGGGCAAGCTGGTGCGCGCCCTGCGTGGAGGAAATGCCCGAGTTCGTCAAATGGCAGAACGAGTTGGGGCCCCAAGGGGTGCAGTTCGTCGGAGTCCTGATCGATGACGACCCCGCAATGGCGCGGAAGTTTTTGCAAACCTTGCCGGTCAATTACCCCATCCTCGACGGCGCCCAAGGCGGCCGCCAGTGGGCCACGCAGTTGGGCGACAAGGCCGAGGTGCTGCCCTACTCGGTGATATTCGACCAGGGAGTCATGGTTTACCGGAAAGCCGGAAAACTGGGCCGAGGCGAACTGCTCAAATCCCTTTCAACCCGGCCGGACTGAACCTTCCATGGGATTTCCTCTCAAGCTCCTGCCTAAAACGCTGTATCTGCAGGTCGTCATCGGCGTGGCCTTGGGCGTGACGGTGGGGCTGCTGTGGCCTGAAATCGGGGTCACGCTCAAACCCTTGGGCGATGGCTTCATCAAACTGGTGAAGATGCTGATCGCCCCCATCGTCTTTCTCACCGTCACGGTGGGAATCGCCCGCATGGAAGACATGCACAAGGTTGGGCGGGTAGGAATCAAGGCGCTGATCTATTTCGAACTGGTCACCACCCTGGCGCTGGGCATCGGCTTGCTGGTGGTCAACCTGCTGCGGCCGGGAACGGGCATGAACGTGGACCCGAAGACCCTGGACGCCGGCGCCATCTCCACCTATGCCAGCGGGGCGAAGGCGCTGAATAGCGTGGATTTCCTGCTGAACATCATCCCTTCCAGCGCGGTGGATGCTTTTGCCAAGGGCGAGATTCTCCAGGTGCTGCTGTTCTCGGTGTTGTTCGGCTGGGCGCTGGGGGCGCAGAGCGAGCGCGGCAGACCGGTGGTGGAATTGCTGGAGCGGCTTTCCTCCACCCTGTTCAAGATGGTCGATGCGATCATGAAATTGGCGCCCTTGGGCGCATTCGGCGCGATGGGTTTCACCATCGGCAAGTTCGGCATGGCCGCCCTGTTTTCCTTAGGGATGCTCCTGGCGAGCGTCTATCTGACCTGCGCGCTGTTCGTGGTCTTGGTGTTGGGAACGATCGCCCGGCTCAATGGCTTCAGCCTGTGGCGGCTGATCCTCCATATCCGGGAAGAAATCCTGCTGGTGCTGGGGACTTCCTCGTCGGAGTCAGCCCTGCCGCGGATGATGGAGAAGATGGAATCCTTCGGCTGCGCTCGTCCGGTGGTGGGGCTGGTGATTCCCACCGGCTATTCCTTCAACCTGGACGGCACTTCCATCTATCTGACCATGGCGGCGGTGTTCATCTCCCAGGCTTTGAACATCGAGTTGAGCCTAGTTCAACAGCTCACCCTCCTGACGGTGCTGCTGCTGACTTCCAAGGGCGCGGCGGCGGTGACCGGCGGCGGTTTCATCACCCTGGCGGCCACCCTGTCCTCGCTGGATAGCTTGCCGGTGGCGGGCTTGGCCCTGCTGCTGGGGGTGGACCGTTTCATGTCCGAAGCGCGGGCCATCACCAATCTCATCGGCAATGCCGTCGCCACGGTGGTGATCGCCAAGTGGGAAGGCGCTTTCCATGGGCGAGACGGTCGTTGAACGGCGGAGGTCTCTCGATCGCCTTGGCAACGTAGCTTCGCCGGCGCCAAGCGCTGATTCGATCGTGAGGAGCGTGTTGGGTCGGATGCCTGCAGAATGCAGACTGGATCCAGCCTTAGGCCGGATTCTCGAAGGATGCCGCTTGCCGGCAAATGTTTTCGCCGTCGGCAGTGCTCGCTTGAAAAAGCTCAGTGTGAGGCGAAATCCCAGCCGCGATGACTGGGATTTGCGCTGGGAAGTGAAATATCGACTATTCGCATGCAACTTCCCGCTCATTCGTCAGTTTTGCCAGGTGATGGCCAAACAAGCCAAGACCGACAACCCCGAGGAAAACCAGCGGAAGTTCCAGAGCGAAAAACGCCAGCAGCGTCAGGCCGACGAGAGCCAGCCCGGCGAACAGCAAGGCGAAGGGGGCCAATAAAACGAGCAATAAACCGTGCATAAATGCCTCCAGTGTGTTAGATCCGGAAACAATCATATCCAATTCGGGGGGATTTGTGCCGAAACTAATTGTTAACCAGACAGAAACCATTACGTCCCGGTGACAGCTATTGTCTCGCGATAAAAAACAATTAAGGCGTAATGCCCCTAGTCCGGGCTGGAAAACCCCCTTCTCGCCCCTAGCGGCAAGAACGGGATGCTTTCCATGTCCCCGGTAGCCGTCGCCGATGCGGGCCTGCGATCGGCAAGCTGCAGGATGCAAAGAAACGGCGTCCGGCATCCGCGAGCGAATGCCAGTGATGGCTTGCCGGTCTCGAAACGGGAGGATCGACCTCGCCGCGCTGGGTTGGCCAGGATGCTGGACGCCATAGGGGTCTTGCCCAGGAATTGGGCGAGCCTGCAAAATGATTGTGCAGGCCTGCCGAGTGATTTGGCAAAGCTGCAAAACGATTTGGCAAGCTTGCAGAATGATTTGGCGGGTTTCCCCAATGACTTTGCATCCTTGCACAGGGGTTTTGCACGCTTGCGCAATGATTTTGCAAGCCTGCAGGATGATTTTGTCATCTTGCAGAATCATCTTGCATCCTTGCCAAATCGTTTTGCAGGGTTACAGAAGGATTTGGCAAACTTGCACGATGGCTGGGTAAGCCGCTAAGGCGATCGGCTCAATTCGCCCAGCGACGAGATGAACCCGGATCATCTTCAGTGGGGTAGACGTTTCGATCTCAGGCCGGGCTTTCCGCATAAAACCGCTCCAGCACGCGGATCATCATGCCGTGATCGAGCGCGCCGGCGCTTTCGCGGATGCTGTGCATGGCCCATAGGGGATTGCCCACGTCCACCGTGCGCAAGCCCAGACGGGAAGCGACGAGGGGGCCGATGGTGGAGCCGCAGCCCAGATCGGTGCGGTGCGCGTATTGCTGCCAGGGCGCCCCGGCCTGTTCGCAAAGATTCATGAAATAAGCCTCCGATTCGCCGTCGGTGGCGTAACGCTGGCAGGCATTGGTCTTGATCACCGGGCCGCCGTTGACGCGAATCGGATGCAGCGGTTCGTAAGCGGAAGGGAAATTGGGGTGGTAGGCATGGGCCATGTCGGCGCTGATGAAGAAGCTCCTGGCCATGGCCTGGCCGAACGCCTGCCGATCCAACTCGGCGGCGATGCGTTGCAGGATGTCGGCGAGGAAACTGCCGCCCGCCCCCTTGGCGCTTTCGCTGCCCACCTCCTCATGGTCGAACAGCGCGCAGACGCAGGTGGCGGCAGGCTCGTGGGACGCCAGCAAGGCGCTCAGGCTCGAATGGCAGGAGGCCAGGTTGTCCAACTGACTGTCGGCGATGAATTCCTGGTGCGCCCCCCAGAAAACGCCTGGCTGGGTGTCATAGACGTGGAGTTCCCAGTTGAGGATGTCCGCCGCTTCCACTGCGGCTTCATGGGCGAGCAGATCCAGGAATTGTTCGGCGGGGCTGAAAGCTTCCAGCAAATTGCCCAGCAGCAGCGGCAATTCGGTTTGCTTGTTCAATTTCAGGCCTTCCTCGTTGACGCTCCGGTTCATGTGGATGGCCAGATTGGGCAGGCGGACCAGGGGCTGACGGAAGCGGATCAGCCGGGACTGCGGGCCGGCGCCGCCGCGCAAGCCGATGCGTCCGGCCAGGCTGAGGTCACGGTCGGCGAAGCTGGCCAGGATGGGCCCGCCGTAAACCTCCACGCCCAACCGGGCCATGGGATCGGCGGCATGAGGGGCGCGCGGCTTCAGTCGCAGGCCGGGGGAATCGGTATGCGCGCCGACGATCCGGAAACCGGAGCGTTCGAGCGGTTGGCTTCCCGCCACGAAAGCGATGAGGGAAGATCCGCCGCGCACGACGTAATACCGCCCCCCGGCACCCAATTCCCAGCGATCCCTCTCCTTCAGCTCCCGAAATCCGTCGGTCTCAAGGCGCTCCACCGCGGTGGCGGCGGCATGCCAGGGACTCGGCGAGGCGTCGATGAAATCCAGCAGATCCTGGACTTGATGGCGGGCTTGCGGGGCAACGATCATACCGTTTCTCCGCGTGGATGAATATCGGATGGAAGGATTCTGTGCATAATGGACTCAGCCACAAGGCTTCAAGGTTTCAGGAGGAACCGGACGATCTCGCGCCAGCGCGGGTGGCTCGGGTCGTAATCGAGGCTGTTGTGGTCGGCGTCCTGATCGATCCACAGGCTTTTCCGTCCGGAAAACCCGTCGAACAGCTTTTGTCCCAGCGCCGGGGGGATCACCGTGTCATGGCCGGCGATCAGGAAGGCCACTGGCCCCGGAAAGTGCTCCAGCGCCTGATCGGCTCGATAACCATCGCGCAGAAAACCGTTGGGCAGCAACGGATAATAGTGGCGAGCCACGGCGAACAGGTTGGTAAAGGGCGTGATCAGGAGCATCCCCTGGACCTCGTCCGTCCGTCGGGCTCCCGCCAGGGCGGCGACGGCGCTGCCTAGCGATTCCCCCACCAAAAACAGCGGCCCTTGGCGATGCAACCGTTCGATGGCTTCGTCGGCGGCCTGCAGCAGGGTCTGCTCGCTGGGTGAACCCGGTCTGGGGCCATAGCCTGGATATTCCAGCAGATACACATCGAATTCGGGATCCAGGGCGATCTTTTGGAACAGATCGCGGAAATGATGGCGCTGACTCGCCGCGCCGGCGTTGCCGTGGAACACCAGCAGGGAGGCCGAAGCCTGGCTCGTGCCTGGCGGCGCACGCCAACCCACGAAACGCCCGTCGATGAGCCAGGGTTCCAGCCCTGAGCGTTGCGCCTCCCGCTCGGCCTGGGCCAGATCCTGTTGGGCCGGAAAGTAGATGAACTGGCGCTGGGCCAGGTAGAGCGCCAATATCAGGCAAGCCAGGGTAAGCAATAGGCCAAGCATGATCGATGAACTCCGGCGCATGACGATCCTTAAGATATGAGAAAAGCGGCCTGCCGGTTTGAGTCTGTTCTTATTGAGGCAGGCCCAAATTTTCCCAGATCGCCAGGCTCGCTTCCGCCTGGTTCAAGGTGTAGAAATGCAGGCCGGGAGCGCCTCGTTCCAGCAAACGGCGACAAAGATCGGTGACGACTTCCAGGCCGAAAGCGCGGATGGAGGGGCGGTCGTCGCCGAACACTTCCAGGCGCTTCCTGATCCAGCGGGGAATCTCCGCCCCGCAGCCCTCCGAGAAACGAGAAAGCTGGGAATAATTGGTGATGGGCATGATGCCCGGCACGATGGGGATGTCGATGCCCAGCTTCTCGCAATCGTCGATGAAGCGGAAATACGCCTCCGGACTATAGAAATACTGGGTGATGGCGCTGTCGGCGCCGGCCTCCACCTTGCGCTTGAAATTGCGCAAATCGGCCTGCGCGTTGGCTGCCTGGGGATGCACCTCCGGGTAGGCGGCGACTTCGATATGGAAATGCCGGCCGGTTTCGGCACGGATGAATTCCACCAGTTCATTGGCGTAACGGAACTCACCGGCGGACATCATCCCCGAGGGCATATCGCCGCGCAGGGCGACGATATGGCGGATGCCATGGGAGCGATAGGCTTCCAGCACTTCCCGAATGCTCGCCTTGGTGGAAGCGATGCAGGAAATATGCGGAGCGGATTCGATGCCGGTCTTTTTCTGGATCTCCACCACGGTTTCGAAGGTCTTCTCCCGCGTCGACCCTCCGGCGCCGAAGGTGACCGAGCAGAATCGCGGCTTCAATTCCGCCAATTGCTCCACGGTGAGAACCAGGTTGGCGGCGGCCTGATCGTTTTTCGGCGGGAAAAATTCAAAGCTGTAAATGCGTGGATATTTTTTCTGGGAATCCATGGAATACCTGTGGGCGATGATTCGAAATTGTTGGCAGGAGAGGTTCGCGAGGCGCTACCTATACCAATCTGAAAAGCATAAAAACCGATTCCTTTCCCTGCCAGGGCATGGGTATCTACTCAAGCAAAGGTATCTACACAAGTCTGAAAGTACAGAGAAATCAACTCCTTCCCCCTTGCAGGGGGAAGGGTGGGATGGGGGTAGAGACTCGCTGACCCCTGAAGCGCCGCCGTCTCATCGGCGTTCAACCCCCACCCTAACCCTCCATATTGTTGAATTAAGTCGTCATACCGGCAGGGATCGCCGGTATCCAGTCGACAGGGACGTTAACTCCGCAAGTCATCCCGAGCGTCTGGATTCCGGCGATCCCTGCCGGAACGACGAGCAAATGTCTTAATTCAACAATATTGACCCTAACCCTCCCCCTGCCAGGGGGAGGGGGGTTGTATCGATATCTTGGCTCAAGCTCCTCGAGCCCCGGGTTCGGGAGGCTTACACCAGTTCCCGCGCTTTCCCGAAGGCGTCGCGGAAATCCAGATAAACCGGCTGTTCGGTTTCCAGCATGAAAGCCAGCAGGCGGTTCTGCAACTGGTATTTGACATTGCCCACCGCCAATGCGCCGATGCCCACCGAACCGGGCGAGTGGGTGGCGCACAGCAAAGGGGCACCGTCATCCTTCAGCTTCACGCCTTCGACGCCCAGCGGCGGAACGGCGTTGACATCGCCCGCCACTTTCAACTGTTTGGCGTCGGCCAACACGGAGGCGCTCAAGACCTGGACGCCCGCCTTGGCGGCGCAGAACACGATGTCGGCATTGGAGATGAGGCGGGCTTTGTCGGCCTCCGAACTGGCGTAGGTGCCTTTCAGGGAACTGCCGCAGATCTTGTTGTATTCGTCGGCCTTTTGCAGCGCGGTATCGATGCTGAGATGGTCGACGATGGTGGTGTTGGCGCCCGCCAGCGAGGCGATGACCGCCGTGGCCAGGCCGACCGGACCGGTACCGCCGAACACGATGGCGCGCTGGTCTTTCAGTTCGAGCGCGAACTGGGCTTTCAACTGTTTTTCCACGCAGGCCACCAGGGCCGCCGCCGTGGTGAAAGCCCCGGAAGGATCGGCGAATACCGAGACTTCGAAGGGGGGCACCATGGCTCTTTTCGCCGCCGCCAGCATGTCCATGGCCAAACCGATGTCGCGCCCGCCGATGAAGATACCGGTGCGTTTCACGCCGGTCGGGCCGCGCGAGAAGATCGCATCTTGCACGAGCGCGTTGACTTCCTCCAGCTTGACACCGCTGTACGGGAACAGAACATCGAAGCCCGCGTCGGCAGCCATGTTCAGGTCGAACGGACTGTTGTGCGGCATGGGGTCGAACATGTGAATGATGGAACGTATGGCCATGATGAGGAGTCCTCGCTGACTCGGAATGACGGTGGAAATTATGCCGGCTTTCAGCCGCGGCAAGGGCCGATGCGTTTGTGCCCTCGGCCCCTCTCGTCCTGGGATGAACCGGCCTGCGCTCAGAGCTTCTTGGCAAAACTCCGCGCGGCCTCGAAGGCATGCTCGTAGTGCAGATAGACGGGTTTGTCTTCCTTGCTGTGGCGTTGGCGCATGCGGGTGAGCAATTCACTCTGGGTCTGATATTTGACATTGCCGATGGCCAATGCGCCGATGCCCACCGCCCCGCTGTTGGAGCCTTCGATGGGGGTTCCGCTGTGGAAGGCGTCCAGGCCGGCGATGCCGGAAGGCGGCACGGCGTTGACGTCGGCGGCAACCTTGAGCTGAGGAGCGGCGGCGACCAGTTCCGCGCTCAGCACCTGGATACCGGCGGCCGCAGTGGCGAACACCACGTCGGCGGTCTTGATCAGCTCGCCCTTGTTGGCATCGGCATCACCTTCGATGGCGGTCTTGCCGCCGCCGTATTCGGCATTGCACAGGGCGGCGATGGATTGGGCCCTTTCCAGTTGGCGGCCGATGATCTTCACGTTCGCGCCGGCCTGCGCCGACAGCACCGCGGCGATCTGGCCCACCGGGCCCGTGCCGCCCAGGCAGAGAACGTTCGCGCCTTTCAGACCCTCGTTGCCTTTCTTCTCCAGCTCACGCTCGACCATGGCCACCATGGCGGCGGCGGTGGTGAAGGAGCCGCTGGGATCGGCGAATACCGACACCTCGAACGGGGGGACCATGGAGCTTTGCGCCGCGCGCAGCATATCCATGGCGGTTTTGACATCGCGCCCGCCGATGAAGATGCCGGTATGTCTCACCCCGGCCGGGCTGCGGGAGAAAATGGCGTCCTGCACCAACGCCGTGATCTCGCCGACTTCGAGCTGGGTATAGGGAATGGTCGAGATCCAACCCGCGTCGACCGCCATGTTCACATCGAACGGGCTGAGATTCTTCTCGGGGGTGAACATGTGCAGAATAAAAGCTTTTTCCATCGGTTCGATCCTCTTTTTTTCGTAAAAGTATACGGGGACGTTAAGCTGTGTAGCAATCGTCATTGTCCGACATTGCGACGCGATGTGGAAGAACTAGCCTTGCCGCCTCAGCCGCGAACGGGCCAGATTGCTAAAGAACCGCCGATGCAGCCACCTCAACCGGCGGATTCCTCTTTCGGTGTCGGTTCGGGCGGAATCGGATGAGCGGTTTTCGGGTAATGGGCGAGGATTTTTTTCACATAGGCCTGGGTTTCCCCGTAGGGCGGCACGCCCTGGTGGCGATCCACCGCACCCTCGCCGGCATTGTAGGCGGCCAGCACCCATTCCACATTGCCGGAGAAGCGACGCAACAGCCAGTTGAGATAGGCGACGCCGCCTTTGATGTTTTCCACCGGGTTCCAGGGGTCCTTGACGCCGAACCGTTCGGCGGTGGCGGGGATGAGCTGCATCAGCCCCTGGGCGTTCTTGGGGGAAAGTGCGCCGGGGTTGAAGGCGGATTCGGCCTGGATGACCGCCATGACCAGGGCAGGGTCGATGGAATAGTAGGGGGCGATCTGTTTGACCCAGCCGGCGACGATCTCGCGGTTGGGATTGGAGACCTCCCTGATTTTGAGGCTGGGCGGGGGTGGCGGCTCGGGTTGGCAGGCGGGGTCGTCCGTCGCGGCGATGTCACGGAAGCGGGCAACCAGCTTCCGGGAGAAGCCATCGCCCACCTCGGCGGCCTTGCGGTACCAGTACAAGGCCTTGCCGTGGTGGCGTGGCAAGCCGCGGCCATTGAAGAACATGAAGCCGATGTTGTAGGCGGAAACGGCATCACCCATCAAAGCGGCCTTGCAGTAGAGGCGATAGGCCTGGTTGAAGTCCTGCTCCACGCCGCGCCCATGTTCGTAGACCAAGGCCATCTTGCGGATGCCTTCCGGCTCGGGATCGATCTGCACCGCCTCGACCGGCGGGTGCGGCAACAGCAGGGAAGCGGCGAAGAACAGTTTTTTCCGGTCCATTATACGGTTCTCATGTTTTCGGGCCGATGCGCGAATCGACCCAGGCTTGCCGGCTTTACCTCAACTCCTCGATCGTCAATGGCTTATTGCGGCGAACCCGGTCGAACGTTAGCGGAATAGTAAAATACTTCCCGCCCGGGTGCACGTTTTAATCTTCCCGTACACCGCCCAACGCTCCCCAGCGGAAGCAATCCACGACATGATCGTTGACCATGCCCACTGCTTGCATGTGGGCATAGCAAATGGTCGGGCCGACGAACAGAAAGCCGCGTTGCTTGAGATCCTTGCTCATGGCTTGCGAGTCTTTCGTTTGGGCGGGCGCCTCGCGGTAATCCCGCCAGGCATTTTGAATGGGTTTGCCGTCGACGAAACGCCATTGATAGGCGTCGAAGGCACCGAATTGTTCCTGGACGGCAAGAAAGGCCCGGGCATTGGCAACGGCGGCTTCGATCTTGCGGCGATTGCGGACGATGCCGGGATTTTGCATGAGCTGCTGGATTTTCGCCTCGTCATAAGCGGCAATGGTTTGCGGATCGAAGCCGTCGAAAGCGGCGCGGTAATGGTCGCGTTTTTTCAGGATGGTGGCCCAACTCAAGCCGGCCTGCGCGCCCTCCAGCACCAGGAACTCGAACAGACGCCGGTCATCGTGCAAGGGAACGCCCCATTCCAGATCGTGGTAATCGCGTTCTTCCTGCGTCCGGCAAGCCCAGCCGCAACGGTGTTCAATCATCCCAAAGACTCCATACCGGGGTTAAGCCTGGCGGCAATTCGGGCAGTCGGCCCAGTTTCAGCCAACTGTTGTCGGGGTTGTGAAAATCCGATCCCACCGAAGCCATCAACTGGTAACGGCGGGCGGCGGCGGCGGTAGACTGGATCTCGCCGGGGCTGGCGGTTCCCGCGATGACTTCCACCGCCTCGCCGCCGGCAGATTTGAAGTCCAGCAACAGCCTCCCCAGCCAGCTGCCGGTGAATTTATAGCGTTGCGGGTGGGCGAGTACGGCGACGCCGCCCGCCATCTTGATCCAGCTCACCGCCTCTTCCAATCCCGCCCACTGGGTCGGCACATAGCCGGGTTTGCCGCGCACCAGATAATGGTCGAACACGTCCCGCACCGAGGCCGCCAAGCCCTGCTCCGCCAGAAAATGGGCGAAATGGGTGCGGGTGATCATGCCCATCCCGGCCCTCTCCCGCGCCGCCTCGAAAGCGCCCTGGATGCCGCGCTTGGCCAGACGTCGGCCGATCTCCTCTGCCCTCGTCAAGCGGATGGCTTGCAGGCGAGCCAAGCCTTCCCGCAATTCGCGGCAGGCCGGGTCTATGTTGAGACCGACGACATGCACCGATTTTTCGAGCCAGGTGGTGGAAATCTCCACGGCGGGGATGAATCGGATCCCGCATGCCCGGGCGCAGGCTTGAGCCTCGGCCAAGCCGTCGGTGCAGTCGTGATCGGTAAGGGCGAGGTGAGTCACCCCGGCCGTCGCGGCCTGGCGGACCAGTTCGGCAGGAGAATAAGCGCCATCGGAAACGGTGGAGTGGGTATGTAGGTCGTAGATCACTGGGTATCGTTTGGGGGTTGATTTTGTCCATGGATGAGATTCGCCGCTCCGCCATAAAGCCTGGCATACAAGCCGCCCTGCGCCATCAACTCGTCGTGGCCGCCTTGTTCGCAGATGGCGCCATCCTCGAAGACGAAAACCCGGTCGGCGCCGCGGATGGCGCTGAGGCGGTGGGCGACGATGAGGGTGGTTCGATCGAGGAGAAACGGTTCCAGCGCCCGATGCAGCCTCGCCTCGGTCTCGCCGTCCAGGGCCGAGGTGGCTTCGTCGAGAACGACCACATGGGGATCGCTCAGTATCATGCGGGCGATGGCCAGGCGCTGGCGCTGGCCGCCGGAAAGCCGCATGCCGGTTCGCCCGATCACGGTATCCATCCCCTGGGGAAGAGCCCGCACGGTATCCTCCAACTGGGCGATGGAGAGGGCTTGCCAGAGCGCCTGGTCGGATGCCTGCCGGCCCAGGGTCAGATTGGCGCGCACCGTCTCGTTGAACAGGGCGGGATGTTGCAACACCGTCGCCACATGCTCGCGCACCACGTCCAGACCGATTTCGGTCATCGGCACGCCGTCGAAATAAATCATGCCGGAGGAAGGCGGATAAAGCCCGATCAAGGCTTGGGTCAGGGTGGATTTGCCGCCTCCGCTGGCGCCGACGATGGCGATCTTCTCCCCGGCACGAATGTCCATGCGAATTCCCTTCAAAATTTCCGCGCCGTTGGGATAGGAAAAAAACAGATCTTCGATCGTCACGCCCACCGTCCTTTTGCCGGCAAAAGGATCGATCCGGTGCGGATAACGCGGCTCCAGTTTCAGATCCAGCAACGGGTTGATGCGTTCCAAAGCCGCCCTGGCCCCGGAATAAGCATACTGGATCGTGAGTATTTCCTGTACCGGGGTCATCATAAACCATAAATAACCGAATACGGCCATCATTTCGCCGATGCTCAGACTGGAGTAGATCACCATGAGCATGGCCAGGGCGCGGAATATCTCGTAACCGATCAGGAAAGTCAGTGAACTCAGGCGGTTTGCAGCGTCGCTCTTCCAGGAGAAGGCCGCGGCGTTTTCCCGCACCGAGCGCGCCTGCGCCATTAAAAGACCCAGGTAATGTTTTTCCCGGTTGGCGGCGCGAATCTGATGAATGGCCTCCAAGGTCTCGGCCAATGCCTGTTGAAATTCCCCCATGGCCGAGTTTTCCCTCAACTTGAGGTTCTTCACCCGCTTGCCGAGCGCTCCGGTAAAATAAATCACCAAGGGATTCAGCAGCAGGATGAACAGCGCCAGTTTCCAATGCATCCATAACAGGATCGCCGCGGTGCCGGCGATGGAAAGGGTGGCCACCAACAGCCGCGCCACCGCCCCGCCGATGAAGCCGTCGAGGGTTTCCAGATCGGTGACCAGATGGGTGATGACCTTGCCGCTGCCCAACCCCTCGTATTCCGCCATGGAGATGCGCTCCAATCGATGAATCAAGGCGGAGCGGATGCGGAAGGTCACGTCCTTGGACAACAAGGCGAATTGCCTCGTCTGCCAGACGTTGAGCAGGGCGTTGGCCAAGCGCAGCAACAGGGTCAGGCTCAACACCGAGACGATATAAAAAACCGGAACATGCCACTCTCCGGGCGTCAACAGATCCAGATTGCGCACGATGGGGCCCGGCTTTTGCAAAATCACTTCATCCACCAGCAGCGGCATGAGCAAGGGGATGGGCACGCTGGCAGTGGCGGCGAGGATGGCGATGATATGCGCTTTGACCAGTTTGCCCCTGTGTTGCAGGGCGACGCCGCGAACATAGGCCCAATCGAAGCGGGAGCCGGTTTCCGCTTTTGCCGTGGATTTTAGCTGTGTTTTGCGTGCCGACATCGAAGGCTCGGATAATAAGGTGAGGAGGTATCTTGTCCGTCAGCATCCAATGCGCCGAGCCGGAAATCAACCCTCAGCCGGAATTGATGCCAAGCCTCAGCGCCAAACAAATCCCTGCTAGACTTACATTTCACGAAAGCCGCGTGATTGACAACCGAACCCAGCTTGGCGAAGAAAGCCGTTGCATTCTCAAGAGAGAATACCGCTATGACCGATGAAAACTTGTCCCGGCATGAACATGATCTTTGGCGGGCCAATACCTACCACCTGCTGGCAAGACTATTGGCCGCTCCACCCGATCACAGACTGGTCGCACAATTGGGCGAAATCCCACCGCTGCGGGAAGGTTCGATGGGAGAACCCATGGCGCGAGCTTGGAGCGAATTGGGGGAAACCTCGCGGCGAGCACGGGAGAAACCCGTGACCGACGAGTTCCACGCCTTGTTCGGGGATCCGCAGCAGGGAGGATTGATCCCTCATGCTTCATGGTACCGAAGCGGCGCGATCGACGGCAAACCCTTGGCACTGCTACGTGCGGAGTTGATCGAGTTGGGCATCGGACGCATCTTCGACAATACCGAAGACCATGTGGGGGCGGTTTGCGAAGTCATGTGCCGGCTCATAGAATCCGAAGACCCCAGACAGATCGGCTTCTTTGCCCGCCATTTGGCTCCCTGGGGAGAAGCATTTTTCCGTGACCTGCGCCAAGCCCCCTTATCCGATTTTTATCGTCCGGTGGGCGCCTTGGGCGAGGCCTTTCTCGAAATCGAAAGGCTTTTTCTAACTAAAATATGCTGAAGGAGCGTTTTCAGGAAGGCGAACCTGGATTACAATACCTGCCTTCCAAAGGTCCCCATCGTCTAGCGGCCTAGGACATCGCCCTCTCACGGCGATAACAGGGGTTCGAACCCCCTTGGGGACGCCAAATAAATCAAACGCTGGCGGTTTCAATCCTTCCGCATGTTTCGATTCTGCTTAGATAAGGCAGTTAAAACCGGCCTCATGCCGGTTTTTTTAATGCCTTATCATCGCCCACAAAAAAACCGCCACGATGGGCGGCTGGAGAAGCGGAGATTCCCGAGGGTTCGGGGTTCCGGGGCTATGAGCCGTATGGGGTGCAGGAAACGAGAATTGCTGTTTAGCCGGGGTTGCCTAGCGGGAAAAGTGGTGCGAGTTGTATCATTGGTCGGCGCGCTTGTGTAATGCGCCGCATAAGATGATCAAGATTTTCGATTCTCCCGCCGGGAGACCGAAGGCATAGAAGGCTTTACGGAATCTTCTCGTGGTTCATGAATTTGGAAAGTCCGAGGTACGCGATGGCACTCAGCAATCCCGTCGCCATGCCAAAGACGAATGAGGTTGACACGCCGGCTGTTTGAATCCAGGTTTGCCCCAGATTCGGCTTGCTGAATAGGCCTGCCGTGCCGAATAACCCCACGCATAGTGTGCCCCAAACGCCACAAAATCCATACGCCGCGATCAGGTTCGCCGCCACCTGATCCTGTTTGATGACCCTTAAAGCAAGAATGCGGTATGCCAGCGGCTGCAACAAAGCTGCCGCGCCGCCTATCACCATGGCTTCGAGCGGCATCACGATATTCAGCGCCGCCGAGACCGCCACCAATCCCCCTACCGCTCCGGCGGAAATCCGGGCGCAAACCGCGCCCATTCCCGATTCACGATGGGCGAGCACCCAATAGATCAGGGAAACGACGAGTGCCGTTGCGCCGGCGAGTAACACATTGAGCGCCATGAGAGAAATTCGGTGATTTTCGAATTCCTGGTGCCGGATGGCCAAACCGAACCAGCCGAACCAGATGACAAACACGCCGAGCAGTACCAGGGAGACATTCGGCTGATGCGACATTCCGTTGTGGCCATCATTCGAATCCAGAGGGCGAGAAATGGGAAACATCCATACCCATCCCAAAGCAAACCAGGCAGCGAAGGAATTGATTCTGGTGGCGCCGGCAAAATCCAAGAATCCCAGTTTTTCCAGCCAACCTGCATTTTCAGGCAACCACTGGCCGCTCCCACTCCAATGGCCAAAGGTAGGGTAGGCCAACGCTCCGAAAAATAGGGCGAGAAAAACATAAACCGGCAATGACAAGCGATCCGACAAGATTGTGGTGACAATTAATCCTGAGACAACCACCAACCCCAACTGATACAGACCAAAGGTGGCCAACAGATCTGCGCTGGCTACCAAGTCGGCGAACGTCGAGCCTTTGGCGTCTTCGTCCAATACGCCAAGAAACGTTTCCCCAAACATCACGCCGTAGCCGACCGCAAAGTAAGCCACGACGAGGACGGACGCCACCAGGAGATTCCGCAGACCGGCTTGCGGAATGGCCCATCGTTCCAACTGGGATGCCTCCAGCAGGGTCAAGCCCAAGGGCATAATGAATACGAGCAATGCCGCGAGCAGCAATCCCGCCGGTGTTCCATCATGGGTTTGGAAAGCCCCATTCGATGCTGGGATCGAGGTGGCGGGTTTCTCGGCATCGTCAGATTGCGCCGTATCCCCCGCACTTTGATCAGCCGGGGGTTGGGCTTCAGAAGGATTCGTCGGCGATGATTTCGGCACCGGATTGACCGGCCCGAACTGCCGAATTCTTGCCTTACCCGCCAGCTTTGCTTCGTTTTCCGCGACCCGGGCCGAGAGATTCTCCAGATTCTGCGAGATCTCCTTTTCTGACGACAGCCGCTCGTAGAGCAGGATCGCGTTTTTTTCCAATTTACCTTTGAGATCTTCGATGGAAGTCGCATTGGTGCGGACGTTCTGTCCCAATTCGTCCAGCCTGCCTTTCAGGCCCGCAAGGCTTGCGGTCAGTTCGTCGAATTGACTCCGCATTTCCTTCAATGGATCGGCCGGTTGTTTTTTGGCGCTCATCTCCATGGCCTCTTTAGCTTGCTTGGGGGACTTTTCCACCGCTGACGCCGAGCCGAAAATGAATCCTGAGGCAATCGCCAGTACCATCGCAACGACCGCAGCTCTGCGAAATCCATAGCGAGAGTGAAGCGAAAATGCCATGCGTCGTTCCTTGTACCAATCTAAGGGCTTTTTTTCGGATCGGATGCCAGCAAAAACAAAAGCCCCAATAGCGGCGTGAATAAGACGGATGACCACAGATACCCCCAGAAACCCCATTTCCGGCGCTTTCCCAGAAACGCCACGAACAAGCAAAGCACCAAGTAAAACAGAATAATGACTAAATGAATAACCATGTCGATCCCCGTTGAAGATTGTCCAACGACTGGTTACTGAGGAGGCACAAGCCATTCCAGGAACAAGTCCGGCGCCAGTCCGATCAAGCTGCCCGAGCGCAAGAGTCCGTATTCGTTCA
>JAQTSI010000247.1 GCA_028711365.1 Methylococcaceae bacterium | reverse complement strand
AGGCTCGTAGGCTCGATAGACGTAGTCGGTCTTGAATATTCGACCGCAATCCTTGCAGCGAAATCGGGAGCGACCGCTTTGGGTGCCATAACGAACAACCTCTGAAGTATTGAAATACTTGCACAAAACAATTTGATATGCCATTGGAATGGTCGCCATTAAGCTTGAATGTTTATACCTTCATTATACTCGATAAATCAATTAAACCCACCTCCCAAGTAATCTTCCATCCGACTGCAAGGTGGTACAGAAAAATCGGGAAGCTTACTTTCCTGTAAGGAATAATCCACTATCCCGTCTCGCCCCGAATTCACCAAAAACTCATGAATGGCGTTCAAGGTGACAAACTCGGTTTCAATACTCACGATAGACGTTTTGTAACGGTTATAGGAAGCCTCTGCCTCAGTCAGAAGATTGTCAATGAATGCTTCGCGTAATACTCGCTCGCCTTCCAGGATTGAGGACGACATGGACTGTTTGTCGAGTTCCAAAGATCGCAAGGTGGTAGTGATTTCGGCCAGCGATTTATCGTATGTCTGCTGTGCGTCTTGCAGCGCTTTGAACCGCTTGTTTTCGGCTTTGGTGGCTTCCGCCAGGGCGTCTTGGGAAACCTCGCCTATGGCCGCCCTGGATCTCAGTAAGGCAAGTTCGGTGCTTTCGTCGGGTGCGCTGGTGGGTGCATTGGCCTGTAAGTTCTCGCATCTAGCGGTCCAATCCGCAATGGCTGCATCCAATTTAGCCGCCCGTTCTTTCAGGGTTTTTTGGCGGGATAAGAGTTCTTCAAATGGGTTTGTTTTTGGCATGGTTGTTTACCTGTTAATGTGTCGGCTACAGGATAAACGGCCTGTTCTCGCCCTGTTAAGGGTGAAGGGGTTCATCACGCTGGGGGGATAGTGGGCGACTATCCCCGTTTCACCTTCGACTGTCGCGCCCTTGCGGGGGTCATTGTTGATTCGCTTGGGCAACCTGTTGAAACAGTTTGCGTTCGGTTTCCGCCAGGCGTTTAGCCGAAAGAATCTGCTCGGTCTTGGCTTTGATTCCTGCCTCGATTTCCAATTGGAACGGGGTTTTCGGCTGGGGCGACGGCGTGGTTCTGGTGGGCTTCCGCGCGGCCTCGAACATGCCTTCAACGCCCGCGCCTGGACGCGGGTATTTCAAACCGTTCAATGCAGTAGGCTTTGTCGGGATCGATGCGGATCCATACACTTGCGGGCGTCCTTCGGGGATGCGAAAAGTAGTCATGGGGTTTCCTCTGTTTAATCTTTAGTCTAAATCTTCATAATGAAGATAACCTTTCCAGTTTACCGCGCAACAAGGGCGCATTTTGAATTGATTGCGTAATTGTACGTCTTGGACTTGCTCAAGGTAATAAGATGCTTTTTCTGGGTTTTTACGCATACGATAAAGTAAAAATAATCCGACATAAGCGCTATCCTGGCTTAGTGCATACAGATATTCATCTTTGGTTTCATTGTCAAAATTGAGTTTTTTCAATTCATATTGAGTAACTCCATGATCGTAAATCGTCTCAATCTTTGGCTGGTGGTCTGTCATTGGGTTTCCTAGGTTAGTTGATGTTTACGGTTATCTCAATAGTACAACAAAGCTGTTCATGGATGAGCCGCCAGTATCTTGAACACGTTTCGCTCGGTCATCCGAAATCTTAACGCCAGCTCGCGTGTAGTCATGCCACAGGCCCTCTTCTGTCGAATCTCGCTGTTGCGGACCTCGATCAAGGCCTCGGCGTTTCTGGGAACTTCGATAGTCTCGCCGCAGTACACGTTGCAGAGTTTGACCGCGGCCTCGGCACCCAGCAGTTCCACTAGGTGATGACTGTCGTTCAGGTGTGATGACATCGGGATAAATACCCTTATCCCCCCATATTCAGCAATCAATAGCCTGGCCTTCTCGATGCCAATCACTTCGGCGAATTTGGTGGTGGGTTTTTTCATCGTCTCGTTTCTCTTTGGGGTGAAAAAAGGTTACGGCTTCTGGTACGCAGTGCGTACTGCGTACCAGACTGCGTACCGGCTGACGAAAAGGCTAAACGGGGTGGATGCCCAGATTTGCCGGATGGTTCGAAGTGCGGAATTCGAACCGGCGTTCGAACCTGTGCCAGGTGGTGCGCAGTGCGTAGCGCGCACCTGCGCTATTTTACGAAGTGCGGAATTCGTACTTCCGTTCGTACCGTCCTCGTACCGCTCGAATTCAAAAGGGGATCGGATCATCAAACCCGGCGCTCGGGTCATAAAGGGGGATTTCCCCCCTTTTTACCGCCTTGCTCCCGTTTCACCTTCCTGTTGAGCTTGGGCGTTCCCCGCTTCCCTCCGTCTTAGCCTTGGGTTTAGGCTGAATCCCGATGACCGACGCGGCCACCACGTCCAGGGAAGCATGGTGCTCGCCGTTCTTCTCATAGGTGCCGAGCTTGGCCTTGCCCTGGACGGAAACGGCATCGCCGGCCCTGAGCCTAAGCAACTCTTCCCGCGCCGATTCGCTGAACGCAATGATGGATGCCCAGGTGGTGGCGCCGTCGGCCTCGATGCGCACGTTCGCCGTGACGAACTCCTTGCCGGCCTGGCTGGTGCGCGGGGTGGGGTCCTTATGCAGGGTGCCGGTGATCAACACGAAGATGCTCATGGTTTTGCTCGCTCTCGAATCAAGGTGCAAAAAGCGGGAACCGATAGCGCCGCCGTCCACTCGATGCCCTGCCAATCGCCGAATGTTTCGCTGTCCAGCACGCTCAATGGCAGCGTGACGCGCCATTCTTGGCGGTCGGCACGATAGGCCAGGGCAGGGATTCGCTCGGCGTCATGGGCTTGCTGGACGGCTTGCCCCCACCATTTGGCGATACTGCCCGGCGTGGTTGCCGCGTAACGCTTGCACTCGATGGCGAAGCGCCCCAGGGCCTCGGCGGTCGGGTCTTTCCCTTCGGCTTCCAGGTCATATCCGCCGCTTCGGGATTGCTCCAGGTTGCGCACCAGCTTGACGCCCAAGTGCTCATGCAGCAGACGGGCAAACTCCCGCTCGCCGGTTGCGCCTTTGTCTCGGCTGTTGATGCTCATGCCGGCCTACTCCTTGCTGCCTCGGCGGTGGGTGAGCCGTTCATTTTCAGCAGCCAGGCCAGGTGCTCCGCGTCTTGCGCCTTGATCCTGATCGGTGCTCCCGCCGGGGTGAAGCAGACCGCCCATAGTTCAGCGCCAGCACGCTCTTCGGCTTCGGGTAGGGTTCCATTGTTACGGCGTAACGCCAGCCCGACGAAGCCCTTCCAGGCTTCAACCATGCCCGTGTCGCCGGCCCCGATGGCTTGGCGGTCTTCATCGTCCAGCAGCGCCAAGCATTGCGCCGGGTCTATGCCGAACTCGCGGGCGATTTCAGCGGCCAGGGCGCTAATGTCTATCGGTTCGCCCTGGCGGTGCGGGTCGGTCGGGTAAGCCTCCAAGGGTGTAACGGTGGAACCCGGCCAATACTGCTCCGCATGAGCTTCAGCCTCGGCCAGGGTGCCACCGCTGGCAAAGGTGAAGTTCGCTGTTGAGCCGTCCGGTTGGGTGACGGTGAAGCGCCAGAAAAGCGAATCGATTTTCTGAAAGTGCCCACCATGAGTACTGCAAAAACTGTAAAAAGGGCTTTTTGCAGTTAATGCAGTATCCAGGGTGGGCATTTCCGAAAAATCATAGGGGGCTTTTTGCGGTTTTTGCAGTTCCTTGGGGGCCTGTTTCTCAAAATCCAGGTTTTTCAGTCTGTCGAGATAGTCCATCATTGCAGCGCCCTCGGGTTGACCTGGTAAACCGTTGCTGTGCGCCCTGCCGTCTCTCGCCGGGTGGCTCCCAGCCAATCGAGTTCGACCAATAGGCGCAAGGCCTCGGCCACTTGTTCCCGGTCGGACAGCATCGCCCAACCAGGACGCCATACTTGCCAACTGGCGAAGGTGCTGGGCAAGTCGCCCTTGCGAATCCGTTGAATGATCGCCTTCGCCGCCGAAGCTTCCGGCATGGCCAGGCTGGCATAGGCTCGCCGTGCATGGGTTTCGAGATCCTGCGCCCAGGCCAGGGCTTGCAGGGTTGCCCGTTCCGATACCGGCCCAGTTCCTTCATCAGCCAGGTGCAGGATCAGCGCAAGCCCAGGAACCAGCTTGCGATATTTGGCTAGGTGGGATTCCATCGCCGGGTGCAACTCGCCGCCGCGTAGCCTTGCTTCAAGATCGGTGCGCCATTCGAGGAACAGCGCCAACCCGGCGGTATCGAAGCGTAGATAAGGCATACCGTCCGGCTTGTCGTCGGGGTCGGTGTCCTGTTGCGCGCCAATGTTTGCCAGTTCCATCTGGTCAAGGGCTTCAAAAACCTGGTTCGCTTCTCGCTTGGCTTCGCTATTGGGCCAGCGGTCCACGTCGCGCCAGTCGCCGCCGTTGTCTGGCCAGACCAACAGGCCAAACCGCTGAAGCAAGCCGTCGTCGCCGGAACCGCCGCGAACTGCCGCCCGGATGTAGTCGGCAATCCTGCCCGGTTGAGTCGAACCTAGCAAAGATAGGCAAACTGCCGGGATATGCAGATTCATACCCCGCATGATTCGGTCGAAGGTATAAGGGCTGTCACCGTTCCAGCCGGTGAGATAGAAACCCCGCGCCTCGCTGTTATCTTCACGATCCAGCGATTTCAACAAGGAAACCATCTCGTCACGAAACACCAGCAGCCCGTTATGGTTTTGCCGATGCAATTCGCCCAGCGCCGCCGCCGTCGAGTCGTTGGCCAGGTAACGACGTAGCGTAGGCTCTTCCTCTTCCTTGTCTTCCAGCAGATAACCCACGTCGGCCCGTGGATCTTTGTCCAATATCTTGCGGGCAGCCTTGGCGCTTGCCTCGGCCCGCAGCTTCGCCACTTTGTCATCGGTCAGGTGAGCATCCCTGGCGATTTTGTGGGCTTCCACGGCTTGCGCCGCCAGTCGCTTGATGGGGGATAACGCGGCTTCCATCGCTGGCGACTTCAGCACACCGGGACGCCCGATGATCAGCGCCCATTGATTCGGTGTCACCGTCCAGTCGGTGCGGGCTTGCGGACGTATGCCCAGCTTGCGTCCGATGACCGAACCCAGCGCGGCCATGATCGCCGCCCCGACGTAATCCGGGGCACATTGGACGCGTTCGCAGATGTCCCGCGCCCAGGGTTGAAGGGTTCCCGGTAGTAGCGCGTAATCAAATGCAGCCACGGGGGGTAAGCCATCGGGCAGGGGTTGTGGTTCTGGCCAATCGTCGTTGTTTATGGGGGGCGTATTGGCCGCGCCAGGCGGGTCGGTTGGAACGATATAGACGGGGCCTTTGTCGTCGAATTCCACTTTGATTACGTTGTCGGTCATCATGCTGCCGCCCTCCGTACCGTTTCGCCTCGGAAGATCGGCGAAGGCAACTTGCACAACGGCCCTCCCGAATCAGACCATGACCAAAGGACGAACAGCGCCCCGGATCGAACCAGCTCGACAGACAAGGCAATCAAGCGCTCCCTCGGCTCGGGTTTACCGAATCCGAAAACGAGGCATTCCCGGCCCGCCACGGGCCAGCGATATGCCGCCGGGTCATCCCCGAACGGCAACAACAGCCGCCGGCCCTGGAACCAGTGATAGGGCGACTTCGCCCGCTGCCAGGCATTGCCGCCGGTCAGCACGGCGATGGTGTCCTGGTCGGCGGGGTCAAGATGGCGGGCAAACGGTGGGAGTTTGCGGCGGGCGAAGAGGGCGTTCATGCGCCATTACCTCGAAGTGCTGCGAGTTCGCGGTTCAGGTTTCGCTGCCAGTTCTCGGCGGCGTACCAACCAATCTGAAAGGCGTCTTCTGACGTAACGCCGCGAACCACACGGTCATGAAGCGCCGCACGAACAGGGAGTTCCCAGATGACCTGGCTGCCGGCGGTGTGGAATTGCAGCGTGATTTCCCGCTCGGCATCGCCAAAATAAATGCCACAGAGTTTGTGTCGGGGATAGGCGGTGGGGTCGCTGGCTCTGGCCTGTAGTTTGGGAAAAAGCCTGACGTGGGCGATGATGACGGGGCGGACTTTTGCGGATTTGGGGCGGATTGCGCCCGTGGCTTGGGTGTTCATGGGTGACTCCAGTGTGAGATTTTGGAGCCGTCCCGCCTGACGCCAATCAGGTTGGAGACGGACTGTACGGCGTTGGCGTACCGGCCTACTGGAAACCGGCCAGCCCGAAGGCTGCGCCGCACAGCCCGCCACTGCGGGGTAGCAGGCATAAAAAAGCGCCTGCTTGGATGGCGCTGTGCGCCAGTAAGGTTCGGGACGCCAATCCCGGCCCCGGATGCGTCCGGGACGATGAAAGTAATAGTCGCTCGAGGGGCGTTTGTCAAGCGTCCGTTATTGTCCGATTGTTTCGTGCCATCAATCTTGCCCCCCTCACACCGTCGCGCCGTTTGCCCCTGCCTGGCATCGCGCTTGCGCTGTCGATTGCGCCCGGCCTTCGTTAAGCCAAGCATCTAAATCGTCCTTAAAATAAAAAATCTTTCCTCGTTTCACGAACTTGGGTCCGATCCCTTTGCACCGATAGTTCGCCATCGTCTTTTCGTTTAGTCCCACATAAGCCGCCGCGCTGGCGGAATCCAATCGGCCATCAGGGTAGAGCCGAACAGTCACAATGCTTCTTTCAATCATGTTGTTTTCCTAAGCGTAATGTAAAACAGCACAGCAAATATTTTTCTCTCCTTTTCTTGCATTATCAAACATTACACACAATAATCTACATTGCGTGATGTTTAGTGATTTACAGACTATGGGGACAAAGACCATGACAGAGAAAAAACGCAGGGGCGGGGGCGGGAAGCTCGCCCGAACGGAGAACGTACAGGTTCGACTCGATCCTAGATTGCGCTTTGCTGCCGAGCTAGCAGCCGGGAAAGAGCGCCGCACGTTGAGCAGTTTTATTGAGTGGGTGGTAGATCGGGCCGTAAAAGAAGTTACGGTAACGAGGGACAAAGACGGAAAGTCGATTACTGCCGCCGCCGTTGTTGACAAAGTTTGGGATATCGATGACGACGTTCGATTTGTTGAATTGGCTACGCATTTTCCGGAACTGCTGACTTATGAAGAGCAATCGCAATGGAAAAAGCGCTCTCAGATGTTAGATGAAACTCTGACTAAACTTGCAGATTTATTCGGTTTTGAGACTAGGAGCATCGAAGATAACTCGGAGGTTTTTGTGGATATTAAGGGTTTAACGCTCAAGGAATTTCGTGACAAATTGGAAGAGTATATTGAAAAGGCAAAGGAATCCGACAATGGCTCTCCTGATTAGCAAGATGCTTCAGCCAGCCTGAGCCAAGGCGCTGGGCGTGGCCCGGTGGAGGCGGCAGCCACGAGGAGACGCAGGGGAAGCGTCTCCAGATGGAAGCGGCGGTTGAAGCGGTAGGCAA
>JAQTSI010000246.1 GCA_028711365.1 Methylococcaceae bacterium | reverse complement strand
GCCGAAATCCGGCAACAGGCGTTCGGCATAGGCTTTCGATTCCAGCCGTTCGGAAAGCCCGGCCCCATCCAATAATTGTTCGAACAACTCATGCGCCTGCACGATATCCGCTTCGAAGCGGGGCAGTACATCGGTCAACAGACGCGGCAACAGGATGGCCTGGTCATTCAGCCAAGCCTGTTTGACCTCGGCGGCGGCCGGCATGTTCACATCGGTCTCGATTTTGATCCAGCCATACTCAAACCCACGGCGCAACAGCGCCATCGCCCCCGGCTCCTGCGAGGGAAAGTAACGAATTTTCATGATGCTTCCAAGTGGGGCGTTCCCAAGCGAGGCTTGGGAACGGGAAATACTCGCCTTGCTAAGGCATGCACTTGATTGTAAGGGAATTGATGCTGCGGTGGAAATTCAGCTCGCCCAAATGATGCTCCTTTCTCCCCGGTCCGAAGCTGATTTCCTGATTGCTGTAGTCCTGCGGTTTTTCACCCCAACGTTGGATGGCGTCGCCGTGGTAGTTCAATCCGGTTTCGTCTTCCTTGAAGTTTTCCTTTCGAAACGCCAGGACCCGAGCTTTGGGGCCCACGATCAGACTCTCGATTCGGCTGCCCCAGTCCTCGTTGTTCAGTTTGCCCAGGTTGGCCAATTGCGCCGGCCCTTCCAAGTGAGCGTGGTTGCCATTGAATTCCGTCTTGTCGTAAACGTCCAGCCAACAGTCCCCGCTTGCCGCCATTCCCGCCACCGAAAAAGCCGCGAGAAAGAATCCGCTGAAACTCGTTCTTTTCGAAATGCTATGGTTCATGGTGCCCTCCTATCGCTCTTGAGGATGCGTTGCCCTGGCTTGCACGGGCCACGGCAACGCTTGTTAGACAGCAAGAGTGGAAAAAGTTGAGGCTGCGCGCACCCTCATTCCGGCTCGTAGGCCAGCACGGGTCCCAACCAGCGCTCCGTTTCCTTTACGGTCATGCCTTTACGCGCCGCGTAATCCTCTACCTGATCGCGGTTGAGTTTGCCGACGTTGAAATATTTGGCGGCGGGGTGGGAGAAATACCAGCCGCTGACCGAGGAAGCCGGGTACATGGCGAAACTTTCGGTCAGTTGAATGCCGGCGTTGCATTCCGCTTGCAACAAGCCGAAAAGGGCGGATTTCTCGGTGTGGTCCGGGCAGGCGGGATAGCCGGGGGCCGGACGAATGCCACGGTATTCCTCGGCGATGAGCTGTTCGTTGCTGAAATGTTCGTTCGGCGCGTAGCCCCAGAATTCCTGCCGGACACGTTTGTGAAGCCGTTCGGCGAACGCTTCGGCGAGGCGGTCGGCGAGCGCTTTGAGCATGATGCTGGAATAATCGTCGTGTTCGGCCGCGAAGCGTTCCAGGTGGGGTTCGATGCCCACGCCGGCGGTGACGGCGAAAGCGCCGATGTAGTCGCTGACGCCGGATGGGGCGATGAAATCCGACAGGCAGTAATTGGGTTGGCCCGGAGGCTTGATGTGCTGTTGGCGCAAGTGGTGCAGGGTGGTCAGCACTTCCGACCGACTGTCATCGGTGTAAAGCACGATGTCGTCACCCTGGGACTGGGCAGGGAAGAAACCGACCACGGCGCGCGCTTGCAGCCAATCCTGCTCGACGACGAGCTTGAGCAGGGCTTTCGCATCCTCGAACAACTGGCGCGCATGTTCGCCGACGACTTCGTCTTCCAGGATTTTCGGATAACTCCCGGCCAACTCCCAGGTCTGGAAGAAAGGCGACCAATCGATACACTCGGCGATTTCCGCCAGCGGATAGCGGTCGAAGACCTGTACGCCGAGAAAAGCCGGTCGGGGTGGAACATAGTCCTGCCAATCGCCCTGAAAGCGATGGTCCCGCGCAGCTTGCAGTCGGTGCATCGGGCTTTGCTGCTTGCGCCCCGAATGGCGCAGGCGGACTTCCTCGTATTCCTGCTTGATCTTGGCCCGGTAGTCGTCGCCCAAATCCTCGCTCAACAGGCTGCTGGCCACACCGACGGCGCGGGAAGCGTCGGTGACATAGACGGTCGCTCCGCCGTAGTGGGGTTCGATCTTGACCGCCGTGTGGGCGCGGGAGGTGGTGGCCCCGCCGATGAGCAGAGGGACCTGGAAGCCTTGGCGCTCCATTTCCTTGGCGACATGGACCATTTCATCCAGCGAGGGCGTGATGAGGCCGCTCAGGCCGATCATGTCGGCATTTTCCTCGCGGGCGGCATGGAGAATTTTCTCCGCCGGCACCATCACGCCCAGATCTACGACCTCGAAGCCGTTGCATTGCAGCACCACGCCGACGATGTTCTTGCCGATGTCGTGCACGTCGCCCTTGACCGTGGCCATGATGATCTTGCCATTGGATTGCACTTCGCCCAGTTGTGCTTTTTCCTCTTCCATGTAGGGCATCAGATGAGCCACGGCTTTTTTCATCACGCGGGCGGATTTCACCACCTGGGGCAGGAACATCTTGCCGGCGCCGAACAGATCGCCGACCACGTTCATGCCGTCCATCAAGGGGCCTTCGATGACATGCAGGGGGCGGGCGACTTCCTGCCGGGCGGCTTCGGTATCGGCCTCGATGTATTCGTCGATGCCTTTCACTAGGGCATGCTCGAGGCGCTTGGCGACAGGCCACTCGCGCCAGGCCAAATCTTCCTTCTTTTCGGCTTGAGCGCCGCCGGCGCGGTAGTTGTCGGCGATGGCTAATAGCCGTTCGGTGCCGTCGGGACGGCGGTTCAAGATCACATCTTCTACCGCCTCGCGCAGTTCGGCGGGGATTTCATCGTAAATCGCCAACTGTCCGGCGTTGACGATGCCCATGGACATACCAGCCTGGATGGCATGGTAAAGGAACACCGCATGGATGGCTTCGCGTACCGGATCGTTGCCCCGGAACGAGAACGACACATTGGAGACGCCGCCCGAGATCAGGGCATGGGGCAGGGTGGTCTTGATGATCCGGGTGGCTGCTATGAAATCGACCCCATAGTTATTGTGTTCCTCGATACCGGTGGCGACGGCGAAGATATTCGGATCGAAGATGATGTCTTCCGCCGGGAAGCTGATACCCGTCAAGAGATGATAGGCGCGGGCGCAGATTTCTACTTTACGTGCCTGTGTGTCGGCCTGGCCTTGCTCGTCGAAGGCCATGACGATCACTGCCGCCCCATATCGGCGGGCCAGCTTGGCATGATGCAAGAAGCTTTCCTCGCCTTCCTTCATGGAAATGGAGTTGACGATGCCCTTGCCCTGGAGGCAGTGCAAACCGGCTTCCAGGATTTCCCACTTGGAGGAGTCCAGCATCACCGGGACACGGGCGATGTCGGGCTCGGATGCGATCAGATTGAGGAATTTCACCATGGCCGCCTTGGAATCCAGCATGCCTTCGTCCATGTTGATGTCGATGACTTGCGCGCCGTTTTCTACCTGCGAGCGGGCGACACGCAAGGCTTCTTCATATTGCCCTTCGCGGATCAGGCGCCGGAACAGGGCGGAGCCCGTGACATTGGTGCGCTCGCCGACATTGACGAATAATGAATCCGGGCCGATGTTGAACGGCTCCAGGCCGGCCAGCCGGCATTGAGGCTGGATTTGCGGTATCTTGCGTGGGCGGTAGTGCTCCACGGCGTCATGGATGGCCTTGATGTGCTGGGGCGAGGAGCCGCAGCAACCGCCGATGATGTTCAAGAAGCCCTGCTCGGCCCATTCGGCGATTTCCTTGGCCATTGCTTCGGGGGTGAGGTCATATTCGCCGAACTCGTTGGGCAGACCCGCGTTCGGATGAGCCGAGGCATTCGTGTCGGCGATGCGGGAAAGTTCTTCTATGTATTGTCGTAGCTTGTCCGGGCCTAGGGCGCAATTAAAGCCGAAGGAAATCGGCTCGACGTGGCGTAGCGAGTTCCAGAATGCTTCCGTGGTCTGCGCGGACAGCGTGCGGCCGGATTCGTCGGTGATGGTGCCCGAGATCATCACCGGCAGCTTGAAACCCTGTTTCTCGAAATGTTGCTCCACCGCGAAGATTGCCGCCTTGGCGTTCAGCGTGTCGAAGATGGTCTCGATCATCAGGATGTCCGCCCCCCCATCCACCAGGCCGCGCGTGGATTCGCTGTAATATTCCACCAGTTCGGCGAAGCTCACGTTGCGGTAAGCCGGATCGTTGACGTCGGGGGACATGGAGGCCGTGCGGCTGGTCGGCCCCAAGACGCCGGCGACGAAGCGCGGCTTGGCGGGGTTCTTGGCCTCGAACTCGTCGGCGAGTTGGCGCGCCAGCCGGGTGGCGGTGACATTGAGTTCATAGACCAGATCTTCCATGCCGTAATCGGCCATGCCGATGCGGTTGGCGTTGAAGGTGTTGGTCTCCAGAATGTCGGAGCCGGCTTCCAGATACGCTCTTTGAATGGCTTGGATGATATGGGGCTGGGTCAGGGACAGCAGGTCGTTGTTGCCCTTGAGATCATGTGGCCAATGGGCGAACCGCTCTCCCCGATAATCCTTTTCCTCCAGCTTGTAGCGCTGGATCATGGTTCCCATGGCGCCGTCCAGGAACAGGATGTGTTCGGCTAGGCGTTGATGGAGGCGTTCAGTGCGTCGGTTACGATCGGTCATCTCATGCTTCTCAGTGGGGCGCGCCGTGCGCGGGCTGGTTAAGGTTTTCATTTTATCAGGCTGTCGAAAAGCCCGGAATTTTTTCAAGGGACAGGCCGGTTGTGCATCCTTGGGAACTGTCGACGAGGGGGGCGGTTCAAAGTGATGCTCCTCGAATGCCGCGGGGAGGGTGAGGGGCTTGCGAGATACGCCGTGAATACCTCCCTGTAGGCTCGATGATGGCTTCCCTGCCATCAACGATCTCGCAATCCCCTCGCCCTCTCCACGTTGCATCGCTTTGAATCACACCCGTCGGCGAGGCTTTCTTGCCAGGGCTGTTCGAATAATGTAAAAATTCCCATTTATTTCGATACGAATCAGCCTCCGGCTCAACCCGGTGAGGCTGAACCAATAACAACTCACGGTGTCGGAGGAGAGTGCGATGAAATTTCGAATGATGCAGGCGATCGGCGTTTTTGTTCTGGCGGGCGCTTTTTGTGCCTCGGCTTCGGCCGAGGTCGCTTTGAAAGACAATGCGGAGATCCTCGGCAAGTGGACGCTCGAATCGGTCTCTCCGTCCCTGGATAAACCGAGAATTCCCGAAAATAGAACCTGGGAATTTCGCACCGACGGAACGATCTTCACCTCCGGCTTCAACCGCCATCTAGGCGGGGAAAACTCGCAGGAATTCAAGTACCGCGTCGCCGATGGCAAGATCAAGGTGGAGAAACCCGGCTCTTCGAAAACCTTGGATTATACCGTCCATGAAAAGTCGGGCGATACCATGATTCTGCATGGCGGATTGGAAGGATTCTACTTTTTCAAGAAAAAATAACGAAAACCTTAGGGGAGACGTAGAGATGAAAAACTATTTTGAATTCGACCAGGATGACAAGAAGCTGTGGTTGGGCATTGGCGTAGCCAGCGCCATTTTCATTATTCTGTTTTCCTTGGTGTGGGGCGGGTTGTTCCAGCAAATCGAGCGTGTCGTGTTTGCGTTGATAGTCATTTTTCTGCCGGGCTATATCATCCTGAAACTGTATCTGGACAAGCTCAGCATCAGCGATAATCGGGTCACCGACAAGATCATGGCGTCTTTGGGCTTGTCCATCGCCTGCATGGTGGTTCCGTATTATTTGACGACTTATCTTCGCCCCTATGTCTTCAATACCGACGAAGAAGGCTGGGGAACTTTGAGCAATACCTGGGTCGTCATTCTCCTGTTGATTCTGGTGGTCGTTGTCGCTTTCGGGGTGAAGTACTACCAGAACAAGAAGAATGGTTTGGCCTAAGCATTGAGTCGATCAACGATCATGAGCAAGCAAGACGAAGATACCCGGAAAGGCCCGAATCTGCTGCAAGTCATAGGCAGTGTGCTGGCCGCGGGTTTCGGTGTGCAAAGCAACAAAAACCGCGAACGCGATTTTAAACAGGTCCATCCCGGCATATTCGTTGCCGTGGGCATCGTCGCTACCATCCTGTTCATCCTGACGCTCTACGGAATAGTTCGGTTGGTGATCGGTTAAGAGCGGTGGTTCGGTCGGCTGGAGACGATCGCGTTTTCAGCCGAATACGATTAGAACAGCGACAACTGCCGGCTGTCTTTGGCGGGGGGGCGGAATTGGCGGGTGTCCAGCGGCGGAATTTCGGCATTGAGACCGCGTTTTTTGGCGGCAACCCGAAAACGCTGTCGTATCAGGTCGGCAAAAACTCCCTGGCCCGACTGGCGTAAGCCGAATTTGGGCTCGTAAAGGCGGCCTCCATGTAATTCCTTCAAGACGCCGAGTACACGGTTTTTCTTCATGGGATAATGGATTTCCAGCCAGTCGGCGAAAAGCTCCTTCAATTCCAGGGGCAAGCGTAGCAGGATATAGTCGGCATATTTGGCGCCCGCCTGAGCGCTTCGTGCTAGCAGGGTTTCCAGCGCATCATCGGTCAGAAAGGGAATCAGCGGGGCTATCATCGCAGTGACGGGAATCCCCGTCTGGCTGAGGTTCAGGATCGTGCGCAGTCGCCTTTCCGGCGACGCAGCCCGAGGTTCCATCCTTCGCATGAGATCGATGTCCAGAGTCGTCAGCGAAATCATGACCTGCACCAGGCCGCGTTCGGCCATTTCCGCCAACAGATCCCTATCCCTTTCGATCAAGGCCGACTTGGTGGTGATGCTCACCGGATGGCGGCATTCCCACAATACTTCCAATAGTTGCCGCGTAATCCCGTATTCCCGTTCGATGGGTTGGTAAGAATCGGTGTTGGCGCCTAACGCAATGGTCGAGCAAACATAAGCCCGGCGGCCGAGTTCCTGGCGCAGCAATTTTGCCGCGTCGACTTTGGCGAAAAGACGAGATTCGAAGTCCAATCCCGGCGAAAGTCCGAGATAGGCGTGAGTGGGGCGGGCATAGCAATAAATGCAGCCATGTTCGCAACCGCGGTAAGCATTGATCGACTGCTTGAAGGGAAGGTCGGGGGAACGGTTGCGGCTGACGAGGGTGCGCGCGTTGTCCAGGAAAACCTGAGTGTTCGGCGCGCGGGGGGAATCTTGATCGTCCCAGCCATCGTGAACAGGCTCACGGTTTAAGGCATCATAGCGAGGCTTGGGATTGTGCGCCGCGGCGCGGCCTTTGAATCCCGCTCCGGGCAGGAATTGCATAGGGCGCCGCTCAGCGCTCACGAGCCGACTTTAGCCAGCAAGGCCTGCGCTTCCCGTTGCTGGGCTTCATTGCCTTTCTCCGTGACGCTTTTGAGTATTTCACGCGCAGTATCCCCGTCTCCCATGTCGAAGTAGGCCTTGGCCAGATCCAGTTTGGTTTCCTGCTCGTCCATGTCG
>JAQTSI010000245.1 GCA_028711365.1 Methylococcaceae bacterium | reverse complement strand
ATGTTCGGGCAACCAGGTTGCGAGCCCGGCATCGGTCGTTCCCAAGCCTTTGGGATATTGCTCGGTATACATCAGCGGGACGCTCAAGGCTGTGGCTGCCTGAACGAGAATGCCCGCGGTTCTCAGGGCGGCTGCGCGTTCCTCTTCCGCCATGGCGGCGAGCAAACGGGTTTGCAGATCCACCAGCACCAACTGACTGGCTTCGGCCAAAGCAATGCTCATGTCGTTTTCCTCCCGGCGTGAACCGATCGTGCTCAAAGCAAAGGCTCCAACCTCTCCCATACTTGGCGCATCAAGACGGGCTGAGCCTCGGCGTTGGGGTGGAGACCGTCCGCCTGAAGATAGCGGCTCACCCCTCCGACCCCCTCCATCAGGAAAGGCACGAATGCAGCGCCCTGTTCCCGGGCCAGTGCCGGGAATACAGACTCGAACATCTCATTGTAACGCTTGCCATAATTGGGCGGGATGCGCATCCCCAACAGCAGGATCTTGACCCCCAAGCGTTTGGCGCGGGCCATGATTTCACCCAGATTGGCCTGCATCATCGTCGGCGGCAAGCCGCGCAGACCGTCGTTGGCGCCCAGTTCCAGAATCAGCAGGCTGGGCCGGTGTCGCGCCAGCAAGCCGTCGATGCGGGCCAGCCCGCCTGCGCTGATCTCGCCAGAAATGCTGGCATTGACGATTTCGGCCGATTTGCCGGTGGATTTCAGTTTCTCCGCCAACAACCCCACCCAGCCCAGAACAGGGTTTTCCAAACCGTAAGCGGCGCTGATACTATCGCCTAACACCAGAACCGTCGAGCCCTGGCTAAAACCCGGCGCGGCGAACAACCACATTGCAAACAGGAAACGAGGTATGGGCGAAGAAAAATCGATCATAGCGGTGGAGAATCTCGGGAAAAGGGTGGAAACAGCAGAAGGTAGTCTGGATATACTGACATCGGTGAGCTTCTCGATCAAACACCGAGAATCCCTGGCCATACTGGGTAGCTCGGGCTCGGGCAAATCCACCCTGCTGGGCCTGTTGGCAGGGCTGGACCTCCCTAGTCAGGGCCGAATCGAATTGGCCGGTGTTTCCCTCACCGAGTTGGACGAAGACGGGCGTGCCCTGTTGCGCGCCAAGCATGTGGGTTTCGTGTTCCAGTCGTTTCAACTGCTAACCAATCTCACCGCCCTGGAAAACGTCATGCTGCCCTTGGAACTGCTCGGGGCCGACGCCAAAAACCCGGCCCGCGCCATATTGGAACGGGTGGAATTGGGACATCGCCTGCGGCATTACCCCCACCAGCTTTCCGGCGGCGAACAACAACGGGTCGCCTTGGCTCGCGCCTTCGTCACCGCGCCACGCATCCTGTTCGCCGACGAACCCACTGGCAACCTGGATAGCCGAACCGGGGCACACATCATCGACCTGCTGTTCCAATTGAACCGGGAGCATCACACCACCCTGGTGCTGGTCACTCACGACGCGGTTCTGGCGGAGCGCTGCGGGCGCAGCATCCGCCTGGAGTCCGGGCGCGTGGTTTGAATCGACTCACACGAGCTAGTACCAACACCTCGAAATAGATTGAATAACAAGCGTTTTTTGAGCTTACATCCTATGGCCCAGCCCTTTCAATGTGTAAAAATAGCCTTTCATGATCAATCACTTAAAAATGGTATTTTGCCGCCCCGGCTTGGCAAAATCGCCATCTTCTATAGTGGGCTATAGCAAAATCATAGGGTTGCGACGGTCGCTTTTAGCCACTCGAGCGATCACCTTGAAAGGGCTGATCCTATGGCCCTATAACTTCATCTTGCCAAAATGAAGCTTCATGCTGAAGCCATGAAGTGTGAGATTGCCAGGAAAAATCGACACAGCCCTTGAACTGCAACTGCGATGGCACGGACGATAAGACCAGATTATCTTGCCCGCACGAAGCTTGCGGAATGCGGGCGCTTTTGGCTCGTTCACCCGGATTTAGCAAGATCCATCCGGCTAACCAATCAACCAGCAAGCCTGCGTGAAGTGCAATGAAATCCAGGAAGGAACAGAGCCACAAACAGTCCTTGGAATGACCGGTCATCATAGGGCGGCGAGATAGAGCAGCGAGATGATTTTTAACCCCGTCGACCTGGATTCCGCAAGTTCCATCCAGATCACGCCTGCTTCCAAACCACAGGTATCCAAGCGGAACTTGAATACCTGCGAATACCGGAACATCGGTTTCAATACTCCTCGTTCATCAGTTTTTCCAATCGGCGCGTGGCGGCTTCGCACTCCGGCACGGCATCGGCGAGTTGCAGCTCGCTCCAGAAACTGGGGGATTGTCCACCGGTCGAGGAAGAGACGACTTCGTTCAGCGGATGGCAGGCATGATCCATTTTCGCTTCGGCACGCAACAGTGCAGCGTTGTTGCTGCTATCCAGCTTGTTCGAGGCGAATAGCAGATCGTTGACCACGCCGTTGTGGTGACGAAAGACATGCTCGACGTAAGCGGCGAACTCGGCCTCGTTCATGAGCACCGATTTGCCTGTCGGAGTCTTGGTCCGAATCGACATGCACCCGGCGCAAAGCAGAACGCCGGATAGAATGAAGAGGCGGGTCGGTGCGGAAAGAGTCATCACGTTGTTGATTCTATTCCTGGTGGCGAAGAGGGAGTGGTTTTGTGTTCGATTAGCCGGTTTCGATCAATGAATTTTCTTTCGAAAGGCTCACGTAAGAATAACCGCTCCTGTAGTTTTTGCCGGGGAAATTATACGCCGGAGTTATTGTGCCGATGACTCGTGATGATGCTGTGCGTTTGTTGGTTGTAGGCTTTTCACCGCTACGCCATGTTGGTAAACCATCAATCCTCCCAGATCAGCCCCCAAGACCATGCACAAGGTCATGGTAAAGGTCAGAAACAAGTAGAGGGCTTGCGCCATCGCGGAAAAAACGGCGGTTGTGGCCATGCGCCAGGCGCTGAGAATCAGCGCCAGAAAAGTCACGGTCAAGCCTAGGCGTTCATGCCACTCCAGGATTTCGTGAACCGTCTGACCATGGGAGACCGTATTGGCCGCGTATAATCCCGCCGTAGCCGCCAAGACCGCGCCAGCGGTTCCACAATAAAGCATGGCGCCGGCCAGCAGGCGAAGTCGCTCCCGGCGCAACACGCATCCCAGCATCTCCAGCAGGAAGAAAACCGACAGGAAAGCGATGGGGAAATGCACGAACATCGGGTGTACGTTCATTCCCAGGGCTTGAATGCCCGGAAACAGTTGCAATGATGAGCCTGAATCGGCGCCCTGGCTGATGCTTTCCAGTAAATGGTCGAGGAGGGCGAGTAAACCCCCGCCCGCCGCATCGTCTCCGCCGCCATGCACCCTCGGAAAGAGAAGGCTGAATCCGGAAAGATCCGGGAAGTTGGGGAAATCGTACATAGTCATTGCCAGGTTTAAGGTTGATCATGGGCCGGACATGCCATCGGGCTGTTTCCGTTAGGCATGGCGGCGCTGTGCAAGTTTCGCAGAATCGAAGTAAAATCCGAAGCGCCGCTGGAATCGAGCGTATCTCCGTCATCAGCAGGAAGCCAGCATGAGGCGAATTTCGGTCGCATGCAAAATAGGGCTTCCATTTTCGGCGCATGGCCCATATAATGCTCCCACTGAATGTAATGACCTAAAGCAGGCGCGTAGCTCAGTTGGTTAGAGCACCACCTTGACATGGTGGGGGTCGTTGGTTCGAGTCCAATCGCGCCTACCAAATCCCAAAGCATCGCTTAAGCGGTGCTTTTTTGTTAAAGCAATCTCGAGCGTTCCTCAAAATGCCTGTAGTCACGCTTCCCGATGGTTCCGTGCGCGAATTCGACCGCGCCGTTACGCTGCGCCAAGTGGCCGAATCCATCGGCGCGGGGCTGGCGCGGGCGGCCTTGGCCGGCAAGGTGGATGGCCGACTGGTCGACCTTTCCCATTGGATCGAGGCCGACGCCAATGTCGCCATCGTTACGGCCCGTGATGTGGAAGGCGTCGAAATCATCCGTCATTCCTCCGCGCATTTGTTGGCTCAGGCGGTCAAAAGCCTCTATCCCGGTGCCCAGGTCACCATCGGCCCGGTGATCGAAGAAGGCTTCTACTACGATTTTGCTTTCGAGCGTCCGTTCACCCCGGAAGATTTGCAGGCCATCGAGAAGAAGATGGAAGAAATCGCCAGCCAGGATTTGGAGGTCAGGCGTAGCGTGTTGCCTCGCGACGAAGCTATCGCCTTCTTTCGCGGCTTGGGCGAAGAATACAAGGCCGAACTCATCGAGGCCATTCCGCCCGGCGAGACGCTTTCCCTCTATACCCAGGGTGATTTCACCGATCTGTGTCGTGGGCCCCATGTGCCGGATACCGGCAAGTTGAAAGCCTTCAAGCTGATGAAGATCGCCGGCTCCTATTGGCGTGGCGATGCCAACAACGCCATGTTGCAACGTATCTACGGCACGGCCTGGGCGGACAAGAAGGATCTCAAGGAATACCTGCATCGCCTCGAGGAGGCGGAGAAGCGCGATCACCGTAAAATCGCCAGGACGCTCGATTTGTTCCATCTTCAGGAAGAAGCGCCGGGCATGGTGTTCTGGCATCCCGCCGGGTGGACCCTGTGGCAGGCGGTCGAACAATATATGCGGCAAGTGTTCCTCGATTACGGCTATCAGGAGATCAAGACTCCGTTGATCGTCGGACGCACGCTGTGGGAGAAATCTGGTCACTGGGAGAAATTCCAGGAGCAGATGTTCACCACCTGTTCCGAGGAGCGGGATTTCGCCATCAAGCCGATGAATTGTCCTTGTCATGTCCAGGTGTACAACCAGGGCTTGAAGAGCTATCGCGATCTGCCCCTGCGTCTGGCCGAGTTCGGTTCCTGCCACCGTAACGAATTGTCCGGCGTGTTGCACGGCATCATGCGGGTGAGGGGGTTTACCCAGGACGACGCTCATATCTTCTGTACCGAGGATCAGGTGCAGGAGGAAGTTTCCTGCTTCATCGATCTGCTGCATCAGGTCTACGCCGATTTCGGTTTTCATGAGGTGCTGGTCAAGTTATCGACCCGCCCGGTTCAGCGCGTCGGTTCGGACGAGGTCTGGGATAAAGCCGAATCCGCCTTGCAAATGGCTCTGGACAGCAAAGGGCTGGCGTTCGAATTGCAGCCTGGCGAAGGCGCTTTCTACGGACCCAAGATCGAATTTTCGTTGAAAGACTGCCTGAATCGCGTCTGGCAGTGCGGCACCATACAGGTGGATTTCTCCATGCCGGAGCGGCTGGGCGCGACTTATGTGGCCGAAAGCGGCGCCAAGCAAACCCCGGTCATGCTGCATCGCGCCATCCTGGGCTCCCTGGAGCGCTTTATCGGTATCCTGATCGAACAACATGCCGGCTATTTCCCGCTCTGGCTGGCGCCGACCCAGGTCGTCGGGCTCAATATCACCGACCGACAGGCGGACTATACTCAGAGAATCGCTCAAAAATTGACTGCAAAAGGCTTGCGAGTAAAAACCGACTTGAGAAATGAGAAGATCGGATTTAAAATCCGCGAACACTCCATGTTGCGGGTTCCTTATCTTCTGATCGTCGGCGATAAAGAGGTCGAGTCGGAAAGCGTCACCGTGCGTGCGCAAAACGGAGTCGATCTTGGAAATTTCAGTCTGCCGAATATCGTCCAGAAGCTCATCGATGAAGTCAAGGGACGGGCAGCTATTGCATAATTCTTTTTTGGAGGAATAGGGTATCAGTGCGAATGACAGAAAAGAGCCGCGTCTGAACGACGAGATCAATTGGCCTCAGGTACGATTGATCGGAGCGGATGGACAGCAGTTGGGGGTGGTCTCCAGTCGCGAGGCGAAGCAAATCGCTTTCGAAGCCGAATTGGACCTGGTGGAAATTTCACCTACCGCAGAGCCCCCGGTTTGCCGAGTTATGGATTACGGCAAGTATCGTTTCGAGCAAAGCAAGAAACTGCAAGCGGCTAAGAAAAAGCAGAAGCTGATCCATATCAAGGAAGTCAAATTCAGACCGGGTACGGACGAGGGCGATTATCAGATCAAGCTGCGCAACCTCATTCGCTTCCTGGAAGATGGGGACAAGGCCAAGATCACCGTTCGCTTTCGTGGCCGTGAGCTGTCCCACCGCGAACTGGGCATGGATCTGCTGAAGAGGATCGAAACGGATCTGCAAGAGCACGCCACCGTGGAGCAGTTCCCCAAACTGGAAGGCAAGCAGCTCAGCATGACGCTTGCGCCGAAAAAGAAGAAAACCTGAATGACCTAGTGGAGTTTCATATATGCCTAAGATGAAAAGTAATCGCGGTGCGGCGAAAAGATTCCGCAAGACCGCGTCCGGCGGCTTCAAATGCAACCAGTCTCACCGCCGTCATATCCTGACCAAGAAGAGCACCAAGCGTAAGCGTCAGCTGCGCAGCCCGGGCATGTTGCATGCCTCGGATGTGAAGAGCGCAACTCGTCTATTGCCTTACGTCTGATTTCGTTAATTTATTGATTGAAGGGGATATTCCATGCCCAGAGTGAAACGTGGCGTCACCGCGCACGCCCGGCACAAGAAAATACTCAAGCTGGCCAAGGGCTATTACGGCGCCCGCAGCCGCGTATACCGAGTCGCCAAGCAAGCCGTCATCAAAGCCGGTCAGTATGCCTATCGTGACCGCAGACAAAGGAAGCGTCAATTCCGCGCCCTGTGGATTGCCCGTATCAATGCCGCCGCTCGCGAATGCGGCCTGTCCTACAGCCGTTTCATGGATGGCTTGAAGAAAGCTTCCATCGAATTGGATCGCAAGATCCTGGCCGACATGGCTGTGCACGACAAAGAAGCTTTTGCCGAACTGGCCAACCGGGTTCGCCCCGCTTAATCCAGAGTCCATAAGGGAAAGATCCGCTCCGGGTCTTTCCCTTTCCTTTTTGGAACATTCCCTATGCGAGCTGGATCCCCCCCCCTTGATGATCTCCTGAGGCAGGCTCAAGCGCAGATCGCCGCAGCCGAAACCCTATCTGATGTGGATCAGATTCGGGTCCAGTATCTTGGCAAGAAAGGCGTTCTCACCGAACACATGAAAACGCTGGGCGGCTTGTCGGCCGACGAGCGCCGCGAGGCCGGCTATGTGATCAACCTGGTTCGAGACGGCTTTCAATCCGCGCTGGAACAGCGCAAGCATTGGCTGGAAGCGCGGGCTTTGGAAGCGCGTCTGGCCAGCGAAACCGTCGATGTCAGCTTGCCAGGCAGAGGACAAGGCGGCGGCGGACTGCATCCGATCACCCTGACTTTACGGCGAATTCGCCGCTTGTTCGGCAGTGTCGGCTTCGAAGTCGTCGAAGGTCCGGAAATCGAGGACGATTACCACAATTTCGAGGCGCTCAACATCCCCGCGTCGCACCCGGCGCGAGCGATGCACGACACGTTTTATTTCGACGAGCACACGCTGCTGCGCACCCACACCTCGCCG
>JAQTSI010000011.1 GCA_028711365.1 Methylococcaceae bacterium | reverse complement strand
CGGATCGAAGCAAGGCCAAACCGAAGCCCCCGCGAACGGAAACCTGAGCTTTACTTTGGAGAAATGGTGCTTGTGGCGGGAAGGGGAAAATGCCGCCGATGGCCGTTGGCCGGGGGGGACGGTATTACCCTCCAAGGCCGGGGGCGCCGACGTCAGTTTTCTCCCCATGATGCAAAGACGCCGATTATCGCCCCTGGCCAAGGCAGCCATCGCCGTCGCCTGGAACTGCCGGGATCAGGAATCCGAGCTGCCCACCGTGTTTTATTCTGCACATGGCGAAAGCCACAACTATTTCGCGCTGTTGAGCGATCTCGCCGACGCTGCCGATCTCTCGCCGAGCGGTTTCAGCCACTCCGTGCATAATGCGATTGCCGGCCTTTATACCCTGTATAGCGGGACGAGGTCGCCTTATCTGACGCTGGCCGGCGGACCGGAGGGCCTGTTTTCGGCCTTCCTGGAAGCCGCCGGTTTGCTTCTGGAAACTTCCTATCCGAAGGTTCTGCTGGTCTGGTATGAACAAGCCTTGCCCGAGGTTTACCGTTCCTATGTCGCCGGGCCCAGCGCCACCTTGGCTCTGGCCATGCGCTTGGGACGGTCCGGACAGGGCGGCTTGCGCTTGCATTTGAAGCGGACGGGGGCCTTCTCCCCAGCCTGCGACCTGGAAGAATTTGGCTCGGCCATCCTGCAAGGCAAGCACCAGTCGGCCCCCGAATCGGCCTGGCATTGGAACCTGAGCGATGTTTGAGCGCATCGATTACCTCTGGCGTCTGTGCGCCACGGCATTCAGTTTTTTTGTCTTCGGCCTCGCCGGGATCATCTGGGTGTTCCTGTTTCCGGTCGTGGAAATCTTCCTAGGGACGGGACCGGACAAGAAGCGCAAGGCAAGGAACGTGATGCACTGGGTATTCCGTTGCTACATCGCACTTCTGCGCGGCCTCGGCCTGTTGAGCTATGAAGTGCATGGACGAGAACGGCTGAACCAGCCCGGCAGCCTGGTCATCGCCAACCATCCTTCACTGATCGACGTGGTATTTCTGATCTCCTTGATCCGCAACGCCAGTTGCATCGTCAAGCCGGCGCTGGTTCATAATCCGTTCATGCGCGCCCCCATCCGGACGATGAGTTATCTGTTTGCCGAAGATCCCGAGATGTTATTGACTCGATGCGCGGAAGACTTGGGTGAGGGAAGCTCGCTGATCGTGTTTCCCGAAGGCACCCGAACCACGCTGGGCAAACCGCTGAGATTTCAGCGCGGCGCCGCCAATATTGCATTAAAATCGGGGGCCAATATCGTTCCAGTTTATATCGACTGTAAACCGACGACCCTGACCAAGCAGGAAAAGTGGTATCAAATCCCGCCGAAAAAGGTCCATTTCCGCCTCATGATAGGGAAGGATATCGATCCTGCCCAGATGGCGGGAAACCATCCTCGATCCATCGCGTCAAGAAAGCTGACCCGATATCTGGAACAGTATTTCTGCGAACAGGAAAGAGCCCATGGAAAATCTTGAAGTCGAAATCAAACAGTTGATCATCGATACCTTCGGCCTGGAAGGGATGAGCCCGGAAGACATCGACTCGGCGGCCCCGCTATTCGCAGAGGGCCTGGGGCTGGATTCCATCGATGCCCTTGAACTGGGAGTCGCACTGAAGAAAAAATACCCTATTCACGTCGTTCCCGACTCCGCCGATCTGGTACAACATTTTGCCTCGGTGAATAGCCTGATCCGTTTTATCGCATCGCAACAAGAGCGAGCAGACCCATGAAAACCCACGAAGAAATATTTCACACTCTCAGGCAGTTGATGTCGGAAATGTTCGAGCTTCAGGCCGACGACATCAGCCCGAAAGCCTACCTGTATCAAGATCTGGATATCGACAGCATCGACGCCGTGGATTTGATGGTGAGGCTGCGCGAATTTACCGGCAAGCGCATCAACCCGGAGGACTTCAAGAACGCCCGCACCGTCCAGGACGTGGTGGAAACCCTGTACAAGATGTACAACGCCTAAGCGGCCATGCTGAAGGGGTTCATCGGGGTCGTGACGGTCTGTTACCCGTTCCTGGTTTACTTCACCTTCGATACCGTCCAGCCCCGCTATCTGGCCCTGATCCTGATCGTGATCCTGCTGTTGCGCGGCCTGTACCGGGACAAGGCTGCGGAAAGCCACTGGATCATCCTGGCCCCGGCCGCTTTTTTGCTAGCCACAGGCCTCAGCAACGATCAATATTTGCTGCTGGGTTATCCGATCTTCGTCAGTCTGTCGTTCTTCGCCTGGTTTTTTTACAGTTTCCTCAAGCCCCCGACCATCGTGGAAAAGCTGGCCAGATTGCAAGATCCCGACTTACCACCGCGAGGAGTGAGTTATACCCGCAAGGTCACCCTGGTCTGGTGCGCTTTCTTCCTGATCAATGGCTCGATTTCCGCCGCCACCGTCTGGTACGGCGACAGGGGGATCTGGAGTCTGTATAACGGCCTGATTGCCTATGTGCTCATGGGAATCCTCATGGGAGGGGAAATGTGCATCCGCAGACATGTTAGAAAAACCTTCTGATTCCCCATGACCATCAGCGAACCTTGGCTGCCGCAAGTGCTGGACGAAAAGCCCGATGCAGACGGGACGGCATTGACTCTGCGGGTTCCCGAAACCCTGGCCTATTTTGCCGGCCACTTTCCGGGAATACCCATTTTACCCGGCGTGGTTCAGGTGCATTGGGCGGTGCATTTTGCCCGGCAAAGCCTGGGTATCGCGCTGCCGTTCCGGCGCATGGAAGTCATCAAGTTCAAGGAACTGGTCCTGCCGGGGCAACTTCTGGTACTACAATTGCGCTACCAGGCCACGGCCCACAAGCTGGAGTTCAGTTTCCGTTCTGAAAATCATGAACATAGCTCGGGAAGGATCTATTTCCATGGAATTTAAACCCTGCATCGTCATTCCCGTCTACGACCACGAGGGGCCGCTACCGAAGATCGTGGAACGGCTGCAAGCTCATGGCTGGCCCTGCCTCCTGATCGACGACGGCAGCCGGCCTTCCTGCGCCGGAATCATGCGCGGGCTGGCGGATCAACACCCTGGGGTCCGCTATCTCCGGCAGGATAAGAACCAGGGCAAAGGCAGCGCCGTGAAACTGGGCATACTCGAGGCTCAACGGCTGGAATACTCCCACGCCATCCAGATCGACGCCGATGCCCAGCATGACCTGGACGATCTGGATAAATTCCTCGCCGCCGCCCGATCCAATCCGCAGGCGGTGGTCATCGGCCAACCGGTATTCGACGAGTCGGTTCCCAAGATCCGCTACTATGCGCGCTATCTGACCCATATCTGGGTCTGGATCAATACCCTGTCGTTTACCATCCGCGACTCCATGTGCGGCTACCGGGTCTACCCGGTGAACACCTGCATAGCACTGATGCAGACCACGGCCTTGGGTAATCGCATGGAATTCGACACCGAAATCCTGGTGCGGCTCTACTGGCGGGAAATCCCCATCATCTCCCTTCCCACCCGGGTGGGATACCCGGAAGATGGCGTATCCCATTTCCGTCTTTGGGAGGACAACCTGCGGATCAGCCTGATGCATGCCCGATTGTTCCTGCTCATGCTGCTGCGCTTGCCGAAACTGTTGGGTAGAAAGCGGCGGTGAAATCCGACGACGGGCATTGGGCATCGCTGGGAGAAACCGGCATACTCTGGGGCATGAAGCTCCTGCTGCGGGTCCATCGTTGGTTTGGCCGCTGGGTATTCAGGCTGTTTCTGTATCCTATCGTCAGCTATTACTTCATCGGCGGACGATCGGCCCGCAATGCCTCCAGGCAATATCTGCAACGGCTGGGCCGGTATTTTCCGGAACTGGGTTTCGGCGGCGGCTGGTGGGACAGTTACCGCCATTTCATCGCTTTCGGGGAAAACCTGCTGGATAAGATCATCGTCTGGCTGGGGAAAATCGACTCTGATCGAATCGAATTTCACCATCGAAACCTGCTGCTCGATTTGTTGAAACAAGGTCGGGGCGGCATGCTCTTGAGCGCCCATATCGGCAACCTGGAAATCTGCCGGGCGATGGCCGATATGCGCGGACATATCCGTCTCAATATCCTGGTGCATACCAAGCATACCGAGAAATTCAACCGCCTGCTCGCCAGCGTGGACCATGTCGGGGCCAACATCGAACTCATCCAGGTGACGGAACTGAATCCAGCCACCGCCATCCTCTTGCAGGAGAAGATCCAGCGGGGCGAATTCCTGGTGCTGGTGGGCGATCGGATTCCGATCAACAGCCAGAAACGCACGGTGCGGGTGAAATTCCTCGGCGAGGAAGCAGACTTCCCGCAAGGGCCTTATCTGCTCGCCTCGGTCTTGCAGTGTCCCGTCTTCACCCTGTTCTGCTATCCGCAAGGCGGACGCTACCATATCTACCTGGACCTTCTGGCCGAATCCATCCGCCTGCCGCGGGCGGCAGAGCCACGCCAGCAGGAATTCACCCGGTTGGCGGGATGCTTTGCCGAACGGCTGGAAACCCATTGCCGCCGGGCCCCCTTGCAATGGTTCAATTTCTATCCTTACTGGCCGGCGGATCGGCTCAAACCATGAGCGGTAAGCCTCTCGCCCAGGCCGAAGTGGAATTGACCATCCCCTTCCATGACGTGGACATGCTCGAGATCGCCTGGCACGGCCATTATTGCCGATATTTCGAGATCGCCCGCTGTGCGCTGTTGGATTCGATCGGTTATGGCTATGTCAGCATGAGAGCGAGCGGCTTCGTCTGGCCCATCATCGACCTGCAGTTGCGCTTCGTCCGCCCTGCCCGCTTCGGCCAGCGCATCCGGGTATCGGCTCAATTGGTGGAATATGAGTACCGCATGAGGATCAAATATCTCGTATCCGACAGCGAAACCGGAACGCCCCTGGTGAAGGGACATAGCATCCAGGTAGCTGTGGACGCCCAAAGCGGGCAGATGTGTTATGCCTCCCCCGCGGTTTTTCTCCAGCGACTGGGAATCCAGTCCGATGATTAGGATGCCGCCGGGGCGCATGTTGACCTTCCTGATTGCGCCTATCGTTTGGCTGGCCTGGTATTTCCTGCCCGAACAACCGCCGCTTGAGGTCTTGGCGGAACATTGGCGCATCACCCTGACCATGGCGTTCGGCTCCTTCATCGGCGGAGCGACCAGCGAAGCGGGCGGAGCCGTGGCCTTTCCGGTATTCACCAAAGTGCTCGCCATCCCCCCCACCCAGGCCAAATTATTTTCCCTCGCCACCCAGAGCATCGGCATGGGATCGGGTTTCTTGACCATTCTCCTGCTGCGCATCCGGGTGGAGTGGCGTGCCGTGTTCTGGGTCGTGCTGGGCTCCATTCCCCTGCTGCCGGTCGGATTCTCCCTGGCCGGCAGCCTGCCTTCCAGCGCGGTGCGGATTCTGTTCACCGTGGTCCAGTGTAGTTTTGCCCTGGCGCTGTGGTGGCACAACCGCGATCCCAACCGGGACCGCAACTATTCCCTGCCCCGCTTCGCTTTCACCGAAAAAGCCGTCTTGCTGATTTTCGGCATGATCGGCGGACTGGTGAGCGGGCTGTTGGGCAGCGGCCTGGAAATCATCGTCTTCTCGGTCTTGGTGCTGTGGTTTCGGATGTGCGAGAAAACCGCCACGCCCACCGTCATCGCCATGATGGTGCTGACCTCCTGGTCGGGCTTCGCCATGATCGCAAGCGCCGGCCAATTCACCGCCCCGGTGGTCCAATATTGGCTGGCCGCCATCCCCATCGTGGTGGTCGGTGCGCCTTTGGGGGTCTATACCTGCACCTGCATGTCGCGGATGATGGTGGTTTGGGTCTTGGTCATCCTGATTCTGGCCGAGTTGATCTCTTCCCTCCTGCTGATTCCATTATCCCGGGAAATCGCCGCCGCTTCGCTCGCGCTGTTCCTGGCTTTTTCCGCTTTGTATTATCTGATGTACCGTTCGCAACGCTATGTGTAGACGACCCACACTCATCCCCATTGCCAATGGAGGCTCCGGGCACCGCCGGGGTCATGGCCATGCACGGTGAAATCCCCCAAGGCTGCGATGTCCTGGTGATCGGCGGCGGTCCCGCCGGCTCCAGCGTGGCGGCTTTGTTGGCCAAAGACGGCATCGACGTGGTGCTGCTGGAAAAAGCCCGCCATCCCCGCCCCCAGGTGGGCGAGAGCCTGATCCCCCATTTCTGGAAATATGCCGACCAAACCGGCGCTTCGGGGCTCATCGAACAAGCGGGCTTTATCGAAAAAGCCGGCGGCATCTCCGCCTGGAACGGCAAGATCCACCGCATCGCTTTTGCCGAATTCGGATTCACCCGCCCTGCCCTGCATGTGGAACGGGATGTTTTCGACCAGCTTCTGCTGAATCATGCCGAAAACCAAGGCGCCAAGATCCATCAACAAGTCGCCGTCAACCGGGTCGATTTCGGCGGTTCCCGGCCTAGGGTTCATTATCTGGATAAACGCGGCGGCAACGCCTGCGAGGGCAGCATAGTCTGCCGTTATGTCATCGACGCCAGCGGAGCTAGCGCCCTGCTGGCCGGACAATTCAAATCCAGAAAGCTGATCGACTCGCGCATGCGGTTTCTGTCCCTGTGGGGCTATTACGAGAATGCCCGCTTCATCGCCAGCGACGGCGCCAGCCATCCGGCTGCCGACATCGGCAAGGTCAAACCGGTCACATTCGTCACTTCCTTCGAGGACGGCTGGATCTGGCATATCGCCCTGCGCCGGCTGACCAGCGTGGGCCTGGTCATCAACACCGACCGCACCCGCGGCATGAACAGATCCGAGCGCGAACGCTTCTTCCTGGAAACCTGCCGGCGCACTCCCCACCTCGATCGGCTGCTGGAGCCCGCCGAGTACCAGGACAATTCGTTCTGCGAACGGCCGGATTATTCCTATTATTCGACCCGACTCTGCGGGGAAAACTTTTATTGCATCGGCGATGCCGCCTCGTTCGTCGACCCCATCTATTCCCACGGGGTATTGAACGCGTTTTACAATGCCAGCATGACCGCCTTGGCGGTGAACGAGTCGCTCAAAGACCCATCTCGTAGCGCCCGCCATGCGCAACTGTGCGAGAACCGCATGCGGCAGTTTTATGGATTCTCCCGCTCCCTGGCGCTGGGCGAATTCGGCGGCGACGGTGTGGATGCGCAATTGGTGCAACACTTCATGCGCTCGGTGCCGAAGGTTGAGCTGGAACTGATGCTGGCCGCCTCGTTCATGTCCGAGCGCTCGGAAAACTTCCACCGCCTGATACGAGAAGCGGGCCTGGATCGCGGCTCATCCCCGGCCCGCACCCATTTCATGGAGCGGCTGGAGCTTTAGCCATGGCCGGATGAGAAGTGAGGCAACCCGAAGACAAAGGCTGATCCTGCCACGCTTTCGTGGACACATCGGCAATCTGTCAGGATCAAAGGCTTTCGATGGATTCACATGATGGATGCGGTTCGTTCCTCAGCGCATCCTTCTATCGGGCTTCGTGGCTCCGTTCATCCCGGATTCCGCTACGCTCCATCCGGGCTACGCTTGATTACCAAACCCCTGCGCCAGTTTGCAAAATCATTCTGCACGCCCGCCACGAGATTTGGCAAGGATGCAAAATCATCCTGCATCATTGCCAAATCATTTGGCAATTATGCACAGCCATTATTCAACCTTGCAAAATCATTTGGCAAACAGGCACAACCATTATGCAAGGATGCAAAACCATCGGGGAAACCTGCCCAATGATTCTGCACGCTTGCCAAATCACTTGCCAGCTCTACCAAATCATTCTGCATGCTTGCCAAATCGCTTGGCAGGTCTGCCAAATCTTAGAGTAGGCTTGCAAAACCCTTTCCCCTGGTTCCCAAGCTCCAGCTTGGGAACCCTTCACTGCAGAATAGGTGGCTTAGAAAACAAATCATCGGAGTTGACATAACTTTCAGGGGCAATGATGGCGATCATTGGGAGCAATGACGATGATACTTGGGGGCAAGGATGACGGTTTTTCGGATTAGAAAACCACGCTTCCGGCCGCACCTAGCCGTGCCGCCCGTGAAATCACTTGGGATTCACTGCTTCGAAAGCCCCGCCATCCTTGGAGCCTGGGTTTCGGTGCTCGCTACCGAAACGAAGGGGGCTCGACTTGACGGCGGAGCGGCAACCAGAGTTCGGCTTGAAGTTTATCCCACCCAAACCCGGGCGTTGCGGAACAGGCGCATCCAGGGGCCATACTCGCCCCAATCGGCGGGATGCCAGGAATTTTGCACCGTGCGGAAACAACGCTCGGGGTGCGGCATCATCAAGGTGAAGCGTCCGTCCTGGTTCGTCAGGCCGGTGATGCCCAGGGGCGAACCATTGGGGTTGAAAGGAAAGTTTTCACTGGCCCGGCCATGATGGTCCACGTAACGCAGAGCCACCAGGCCTGCTTTCAAAACCTGGTGCGGATCGTCCCGGAACTGAGCCCTGCCCTCGCCGTGGGCGACGACCACGGGCATGCGCGAGCCTTCCATGCCGGCCAGGAACAGGGAAGGGGATTTCAGCACTTCCACCATCGCCACCCGCGCCTCGAACTGTTCCGACAGGTTGCGCTCGAATCGGGGCCAGTGCGATGCGCCGGGTATGAGTTCATGCAGGTGCGCCATCATCTGGCAGCCGTTGCACACCCCCAAGCCGAAGGTATCGCCGCGGGCGAAGAAGTCCGCGAATTCTTCCCGCGCCCTCGGGTTGAATAGGATGGACTGCGCCCAACCGCCGCCCGCACCGAGCACATCGCCATAGGAAAAACCGCCGCAAGCCGCCAGGCCGATGAAATCCTTTAGCTTGATCCGGCCTTCGATGATGTCGCTCATATGCACATCGACGCAGGAAAAGCCGGCGCGGTCGAAGGCCGCCGCCATCTCCACATGGCCGTTGACGCCCTGTTCGCGGAGGATGGCGATGCGCGGCCGGGCGGCCAGGATAAAGGGCGCCGCCACGTCTTCCTGGATGTCGAAGCTCAGCTTAACATGCAACCCCGGGTCTTCCTCGTCGAGCAGGGCGCTGAACTGCGCCTTGGCGCATTCGGGATGATCGCGCAAAGCCTGCATCCGGTAGCTGGTTTCCGACCAGATCGAGTGCAATTCGCCGCGGCTGGCTGAGAACCAAACCTCGCCCCGGTGCTTAACGGCGATGCGCCGGTCGGCGCGCGGCATGCCGAGGACATGGAGGCAACCCTGCAAACCGGCCTCCTGCAGCCGTCCCAATACCGATTCGAGATGATCCTCGCGCACCTGGAGCAAAGCGCCCAATTCTTCGTTGAAAAGAGCCGCCAAAGGATCATCGCCCAATCCGTCCAGGGAAATTTCCACACCCGTGCGGGCGCAGAAGGCCATCTCGCAGGCCGCCGCCCATAAGCCGCCGTCGGAGCGGTCGTGGTAGGCAAGCAATAATCCAGCTTCGTTGAGGGATTGGATGGCGGCGAAGAAGGACTTGAACAACTGGGGATCGTCCAGATCCGGGCAGTCATCGCCCATCTGGCCATAGACCTGGGCCAGCACGGAGCCGCCCAGCCGGTTCTTGCCCACACCTAAGTCGATCAAAACCAGCCGGGTGGGCCCGACATCCAGCTTCAGTTGCGGCGTCAGGGTGCGGGCGATGTCCAGCACCGGCGCGAAAGCGGAGATGATGAGCGAGATAGGCGAGGTCATCCGTTTTTCCTGATCGCCTTCCCGCCAGAGCGTTTTCATAGACAGGGAGTCCTTGCCGACCGGAATGGCGACGCCGAGGGCGGGACACAATTCCATCCCCACCGCTTGCACCGTGTCGTAGAGGCGGGCGTCCTCGCCGGCTGTCCCCGCTGCCGCCATCCAGTTGGCGGACAATTTCACCTGGCCCAGCGACTGGATACGCGCGGCGGCGAGATTGGTCAGCGCCTCGGCTATGGCCATGCGGCCGGAAGCCGGCGCATCGATGATCGCCAGCGGACTGCGCTCGCCCATGGCCATGGCTTCGCCGGTATAGGCATGAAACCCGCTCGCGGTGACCGCCACGTCGGCCACCGGGATCTGCCAGGGACCCACCATCTGATCGCGCGCCACCAATCCGCCCACCGAGCGGTCGCCGATATGAATCAGGAAGCTCTTGTCCGCCACCGCCGGGAACGCCAGCACCCGGCGCGCGGCGTCGTCGATGCGGACATCCGTTAGCGCCAAAGCCGGCAGTTTCGGTTGGATGCGGACCGCCTCGCGGTGCATCTTCGGCGGCTTGCCGAACAGCAGCGACATGGGAAGATCGATGGGGCGATCGCCGAACAGTTCATCGTTGAGCACCAGTTCTTCCCGTTCCGTGGCATGGCCGACCACCGCGTAGGGACAACGCTCGCGTCGGCAGAACTCGTCGAACAAGTCCAGCCATTCGGGGTTGAGGGCAAGCACATAGCGCTCCTGCGCCTCGTTGCACCAGATCTGCAAGGGCGAAAGGCCGGGCTCGTCGCAGTGGACCCGGCGCAGTTCGAAATGCCCGCCGCGCCCGCTGTCGTGGATGATTTCGGGGATGGCGTTGGAGATGCCGCCCGCTCCTACGTCGTGGATGGACAGGATAGGGGTGGCTTCCCCCAGGCTGTTGCAGCGGTTGATGACCTCCTGGCAACGCCTTTGCATCTCCGGGTTTTCCCGCTGCACCGAGGCGAAATCCAGCTCCTCTCCCCCTTCGCCGGAAGCCTGCGAGGAGGCCGCTCCGCCACCCAGGCCGATCAGCATGGCGGGACCGCCCAGCACCACGATGACCGCGCCGGGCGGAATCCGCTCCTTGGCGACCAGTTGCGGCCTGATATTGCCCATGCCGCCGGCGATCATGATGGGCTTGTGATAGCCCCATAGACCCTCACCGCTAGGATCGGTCTGTTCGAAGGTGCGGAAATAGCCGGCCAGGTTGGGCCTGCCGAATTCGTTGTTGAACGCCGCCCCACCGATCGGCCCTTCCAGCATGATGTCCAGCGCCGAGGCGATGCGGGCGGGTTTGCCGTGGTCGACTTCCCACGGCTGGAGAAAATCGGGAATGCGCAGGTGGGAGACGGAAAAACCGCTCAAGCCGGCCTTGGTTTGGGAGCCTCGGCCGGTGGCGGCCTCGTCGCGGATCTCGCCGCCCGAACCGGTGGCCGCGCCGGGGTGGGGAGAGATGGCGGTGGGATGGTTATGGGTCTCCACCTTCATCAGGATGGGGACACTTTCCTGAATGTAGCCGTATTCCAGAGTCTGCGGATCGCGCAGGAATACCTGGGCGGACGGGCCTTCGATGATGGCGGAATTGTCGCTATACGCCGTAATGATGCCGTCCGGGCTGGCATCGCGGGTGTTGCGGATCATCCCGAACAGGCTCGCCGGCTGCTGTTCGCCATCGATTCTCCAGCTCGCGTTGAAGATCTTGTGGCGGCAATGTTCGGAATTGGCCTGGGCGAACATCATCAGTTCCACATCGGTGGGATTGCGGTTCAGCGCGGTGAAGCTTTGCTCCAGATAATCCAGTTCATCATCGGAAAGCGCCAGCCCAAGCCGGGTGTTGGCCTTCACCAGGGCCCAACGCCCTTCCTCGATCAAGGGAACATAGCCCAGTTTTCCCGGCTTTTGATGCTGGAAAATCGCCTCGTAATCGCCGCGACCGAGCACCGCCTGAGTCATGCGGTCATGCAAAAGCCGCTTGATGGCCTCATGGCGGGGCAGAGACAACTCGGGCAAGCCCTCGACGAAATACTCGATCCCCCGCTCGATTCGCTTGACCGCGCTCAAGCCGCAGCGCAAAGCGATATCCGTAGCCTTGCTGGACCACGGCGAAACCGTGCCTAGGCGCGGCACGACCAGGAAATGGGCTTTTGGCAAAGCTAGACCCGGACCTAAGATCCGTTCCAGGATTTTGGACTCCCCGCCAGTCAAAGCCCGTTCGAGCTCGACGAAATACACATGGTTCGCCGCAACATCGGTAATCTCCGAATCCTGGACCTGAAGCCGGGATTTCAGCTTCCGTTTTCTGAATGCGGAGAGTGCGCTTGCGCCGTTAATCTTCAGTATCATGCGGCCTGGATCGATAGAGGGGGATTCGGGATCATTTTTTCTCGGGCTCCGGCGGGTGCTTACCTTCCTCGGGCTCCGGCGGGTGCTTACCTTCCTCGGGCTCAGGCGGGTGTTTGCCTTCTTCGGGCTCCGGCTCGGATAAATGTTGCAGTTTTTCGTGCAAGCGTTTCAGTAGATCCAAGCCTAGACCCTCGGCCACCGGATGATCTTCCTGATCGAAAACCCGTATCCGGGTGGAATCTCCTTTCTCCTCGAGCTTGATGCGAAATTCCTTGGCTTTGTCCTTTTCGCTCCTGGCCCAGGAGGTCAAATAATTCCATAGACCTTCCTCCTTTTTCGGCCGTTCGCCACCGAAGTAGACGTAATAGATGCCGTCCGAACGATTCTGGTCGATGACTTCGATCTGCAAACGTCCCAATGCTCGGTTCACGTCGTTCCAAGCTTCGGCGTGAGTCTCTTCGATCTCGATCAGCGGGGCGTTGTCGTCGGTTGCGGCCAGGGTCGCGGTGGAACTGTCATGTTTCGCCGGCTTGCGACTTCCACGCCTAGGCTCCGTCGGAGCGCTCTTCGCTTTGCTAGCAGAGTCGGATTTTTCGTCCGCCACCTGGAAGCGGTGCTTTGTCCGCCCTTCCTTGCCTTCGCTGTCCACAGGGTGGAGATCGGGCGGCAATTCCAGATCCGGCAATTCGCCGCTGTAGCGGTATTGCTTCTGCTTGTCGGGAAACAGACTGGCGATATAACTGCAAGCGGAAAGAGAGAAGGCCGTGAATGCAATCACACCCACCCGCAACCAGGCATTGATACCCATCTTGAAAGTTCTCCCGGCTTAAGCGATTTCGGCCTGCCGCATGGCGGCGCGCACGGCGTCTTGGCAAGACGAGGACAACCAGGTCAGCGGCAGGCGAATCCCCCTGGCCATCAGTCCCATCTCGCAAACCGCCCATTTGACGGGAATCGGATTGGACTCGGTGAATAGCGCCTTGTGCAAGCCGGTCAGCTTGGCGTTCAACCTCATGGCCAAATCGCGTTCGCCGGCGATGGCGGCGAAGACCATCTCGTGCATCAGTCGTGGCGCGACATTGGCGGTGACGGAAATCACCCCCTTGCCGCCCTGCAGGCAGAATTCACAGCCGCTGGCGTCGTCGCCGGAATATAGCAGGAAACCGGGTTTGGCTTGGGCCAGGATGTCCTTCAGACGATCCAGATTGCCGGTGGCTTCCTTGATGCCGATGATATTGGGAATATGCGACAGGCGAGCGACCGTCGAAGGCAGCATGTCGCAGGCCGTGCGGCTCGGCACGTTATAGAGGATCTGCGGGATGTCCACCGCCTCGGCGATGGCTTGGTGATGGAGATACAAGCCTTCCTGGGTGGGCTTGTTGTAATAAGGGGTGACCAACAGGCAGGCGTCGGCCCCGACCTCTTTCGACCTCTGGGTGAGGGTGATGGCTTCCTTGGTGGAATTGGCCCCGGTGCCGGCGATGACGGGAATCCTGCCCTTCACCTGCACCACCACCCGGCGGACCACCTCGATATGCTCCTCTTCATCCAGCGTCGCCGACTCTCCGGTGGTTCCCACCGCGACGATCGCATCCGTACCCTGCTCGATGTGAAATTCGACGAGCCTGCGTAAGCTCGCGACATCCAGCCCGCCATTTTCATCCATCGGCGTCACCAATGCGACGATGCTACCTTGAATCATGCGCCTTTTCTCAACCCTAATGAAAGCTGCATGTTACCGTGAGCCGGCCACTTCGACAACTGGCGAAGCGCAGGCCGGGAGCTCACGGGATGGCGTGTTTCAAGCGCCGATGTCTTCGTTCCATAATGGGGGATGGGTCTCGATGAAGGAAGACATCAACACTATGCACTCCTCGGAGTTCAGATCGATCACCTCCACCCCGCTCTCACGCAGCCAGTCGATGCCGCCTTTGAAATTGACGGATTCGCCGACGATGACCGTGCCGAAATTGAACTGGCGGATCAGGCCGCTGCAATACCAGCAAGGCGCCAGGGTGGTGACCATGATCTTGTCCCGATAGCTCGTTTGCCGCCCCGCCCTGCGAAAAGCGTCGGTTTCCCCATGTATCGAGGGATCGCCCTCCTGGACACGGCGATTGTGGCCCTGACCTAGCAGCCGGCCGTCGCGGCCGAAAACCGCCGCGCCCACCGGCACTCCGCCTTCCTGCAAACCCAAGCGCGCTTCTTCGATGGCGACCGCCAATAGATTGGCATAATCCAGGCTCATGCTTTTCTCCCCCAGGTGACTGCAGACAGTTTGACTCAGGCCCGATGAAGTTACTTGGGATATTCCATCCAGGTCGAATCGGGCGTGCGCATGAAATATCGCTCTCCTTTGCTCATCATGACGGTTTTCTCATTTTCCGCTTCATACTCGGTGATGGACAATCGCTCGAGCTGCGGCAGGAAATCGCCCCAGTTTCCGGCGTAAGGATTCGCTTCGATGAGCCTGGCCAGCAAGTCTGAAAGCGCCAGATAACTGCTGGGCTTTTCAACCACTATCTGGGATGAAATAGCATCTTTAGGTATGCCGATGAACTTGACGCCGACCGGTATCAGGGTAATTTGCGCTGTAGGAATCTCGCGCAGGCCGGAAATTTGAATCTTGTCTCCGCGTAATGCCGCGCCATGTTCCGGAATGAACACCAGCACCGCCTGGCGCCCCGAATCCTCCAGTTCGGTCATGAACCGGCCGACATCGCCGAACAGTCTTTTCAGACGAATTCGGTAGAATTCCACGTTGGGAAGCTTCTTCGCCCCCGGCACACGATTGCCGTCATGGAGGCTGCTGCTATTGTAGAACAAAGCGACGGGCGAGGTGGATTGGGATTGTCTTCTTGTCCACCACTGGGACAGAACGTCGTAATCATCGAAAACCGGGGTACCGTCGAAGCTATTCAAATAGGTAACCGCGCCCAGATTATGGATCGGAGCGATGTTCAAACCGCCATGATCCTGTATGTCATGGAGAAACCCGCCGAAATCGCCGGTATGATTCAGCAGCAGGTTGGGAGTGAAACCGAATTCAGCCAATTTGTTGAAGAGATAGCAAGCAGGCTGGGTATCTTGATAAAGTTTGTCGTGTTGTTGCTGACCGCAATTCCCGCGCAACAAGCGTATGACGGCCGGGCCGCTATAGCTCGATCCCGAATTGAAACGGGTGAATAGCAGGTCGAAGCGTTTGAGGAACGAGGCATCTCCATGCACGAAGTCGATATCATCCCAGGCCAGCGAACAGATTTGCAGGATGATGATATCGAACGCAGGGGCAGCTTTGGGTTTGTGGAAAATCACCTGACGCCTGGACTCCTCGGCGTGGAAATTTTCCAGGGCCGTGTCCAAGTCGGCGTCCTGAGCCTGTTGCGTCTGCGGTTTCTCGACCCTTGCCTGGCCTGGACAGAGGTTCGCGCAGGATTGTTGAGGGGCGGAGTTCAACGAGGCCAAAGCGCTCAATTGAGGCGCGGCGAGCAATGTCAACAGGACGAAACTGCTGATCCGAAGTTTCAAACTCAACAAGCCGGCGACCATGAACAAGGCCAATAACTCGGCGACGATCTGTCCATTGAAGAATCGTTCCATTAACTCCAACCGATAGGCGCCGCTGAAACTCGCCAGGTTGGGCGCCGCCTCGATCAGGCGCGAAACCGGGGGCAGCCAGGAATCGTGATAAAGCAGCACCACGCCGACCGGTATGGCGATGAGTTGGCGCAATAGCCTAGCCCACCTCGGTTCGATCGGAATGAGGAGCAAAGCGGCGAAGCACAGGTTTTCCCAGCGGTGCAAGCCAATCTGGCCGCCGAAAAACCAATACAACTTGGCGATGAAGTAGTAATTCCAGATACCCATGGGGTGTTTCCCGGCGGCCAAACTACCCGTCATGCCCGCGCGGGGCACGCAGGGTATGGACGAAACGGCGCAGCAATTGTCCATAGCCGTAACGGGCAGAATCGACGATTTCCCAAAATCCCGCCAATTCTCGGCCCGGCGGCTGGTTCTCAACCCAATTGCACCAGGCGTCGGCGCGGGCAAAGGTGCACTGCGTCAGCCAGGCCTCTTCCTGCGGCGACAAATCCGCAAAGCGCAGACCGATGCGTTTGCCCTGAGCCAGGACTATCTGGCCGGGAAAGGTGAACTCCTGATCGCCTCGCGACAGCGACACCGCCACCTTTTGCCCCACTTCCAGCACTTGCGCCTTCGGAAAATCCAGGCTGAGGCCTCCGCTGGAATAGTCCAAGGTCCAACAAGCCCAGACCCTGCCGTCGGGAAGATACAGGCTGACCGGCAGCCTCATCGCCACGCGATGGGACAGGCGGACCTGGCGGGCCTCCGTCGCCACCCCCAAAGCCGCGCCCAAAAGGGTGAGATTGAACAAAACCCAAGCGAGATTCAGCAGCACGACGTTTATCTCACGGGTATTCCACCATAGCAAACGGCCGATTCCTAACAGAAACCCCAAGAGGTTGCATCCCAACAGCAGGAGATAGGGTTTGGAGATGGCCCAATCGAAGAAAGATAGCTCGGTCAAACCGCCTTTGGACGTCACATTGAATTTCCCGAGCTTCGGTTTGAACAGGGCCAGCGTGGTAGGTATGGCGATATACCAGGCCAACACCGATTCATAGACCTCGGCCCAGAAAGAATGGCGGTATTGTCCCTGGATGCGCGCATTGGCCATGATGGCATGGACGAGGTAGGGCAGAACATAGAACACCAGCACCTTGGCCTCGGCGTGGATGATGTGCAATTCGAAGCCAAGATAGGCAAGCGGAGCCAGCAGAAAAATGAGCCGGGGGATGCCGTGAAAGAAATACAGCATCGCATTGCAATAGCAAAGACGCTGGAAGAAGGACAATCCCCTGCCCAGCAAGGGATTGTCGATGCGAAAAATCTGCACCATCCCCCGGGCCCAGCGAATCCACTGACCGATATGGCTGGCAAGGCTCTCGGTGGCAAGCCCCGCAGCAAGAGGAATGTTGAGGTAGACGCTGTTATAACCGCGCCGATGCAGCTTGAGCGCGGTATGTGCATCTTCCGTAACCGTCTCGACGGCAATGCCACCGATTTCTTCCAATGGCGTGGGCTTGAGTATGGCGCAGGAACCGCAAAAAAACGCCGCATTCCAAAGATCGTTGCCATCCTGAACCAAACGATAGAACAGGGTATTTTCACTGGGAACCCGGTAAAGGGTGGACAAATTGCGTTCGAAGGCGTCTGCCGAATAGAAATGGTGAGGTGTCTGCGCCATCGCGCAATGAGGATCGCGCAAAAACCACCCCATGGATAACTGAAGAAACGCCCGGGTAGGGATATGATCGCAATCGAACACGGCGATATACTCGCCCTTCGTCAAGCGCAAAGCATGATTCAGATTACCGGCCTTGGCATGGGCGTTGTCCTTCCGGATGATGTAACCCACACCGGCCTGTTCGGCGAACTGGCGAAACGCCTCGCGCCTGCCGTCGTCGAGGAGATAGACGTTGAGTTTGTCCTTCGGCCAATCGATGCTCTGCGCGCCGTACACGGTGGTCTTCACTACCTTCAAGGGTTCGTTGTAGGTGGGTATGAAAACGTCCACCGTTGGCCAGTCACCGGGATCGGTGGGCAATGGCGCAGGCTGCCGGCGCAACGGCATGATGGTTTGCACATAACCCAGCACCAAAATCAACCAGGTATAGATTTCGGCAGCCAGCAGGACCATGCCGAACAGCCAATCCATGCCGAAGCCCTGCGGTATGCTGCTGGTGATCCGCCACCAGCCATAACGCAACGCCGCCAGGAAGGACAACATGATCAGGATCACGCCCGGCAAGTCTCCCGGCAGCCGCCGCACCAGCAAGGCGAGCATCCAGGTGACTAGAAAAAACCGCGCTTGTTCGCCGCCATTCAACGGCGTGGTGATGACGAGCAGCAGGAATGAGCCGGCCAACAAGCCCAGGAAGATGCGCAAAGCCACGCCGCCGGTATCCATCCATTCGATGCCAGCGGTTTCCAGCCTGGAAACCAGCCGGGCATAACGCCGCGGCGAAAAGCGCTCGCTCACCCATCGGCGCGCTCTGACGAAGCCGGCTTGCAGCCAGCCGGTCAAACCGGCTTCCCGGGCAGGCGGCAGGATGAAAATGCGCAATATCCAGGCCCCTGGATCGAGCATATCGTTCACCCCAAGCGCTCCGGCCCAGACGGCGATCATCCGGTTGATCGCCACATTCCCGCTCAGGCTCTCTCCTTGCCGACCGGCTTGTTTCATTCGCGGCGGCAATACGAAGACACGCAGCAGCCATGACCCGATTCGGGCGGGGTCTGCCACCCCAAGTCGTCCGGCCAGGAACCCGATCAAGCCGCCCGGCTTCATGGCAGGGGGCCTTCGCCGTCGGCCTGGGCCAGCAACCACGAGGCCAGTCCTTGAAAATCATGGTCGGCTTGCCCCAAGGGCGCATGGTCGGCCACACTGGCGTTGCAAGCGATGGCTTCCGGCACCGCTTCATCCCGGTGGATCATGTAACGAAGCAAACGCTGCTCCAGTTGGGCGTGCAAAACCGTGATAATCTCTCGCGTCAGCCGCCTCGTCGTATCGACCTGGTTCAGCAAATAATTCTGGCGTAGGAGTAGGGAATGGCCCTCGCCCAACTCGATGAGGAATTTCTCCATGGCCTCGATGTCGAGCTGAAAAGTGGGGGCGGGCGTCATTACGGACAGCACCCGATCCGCCACTTGCAAGGCCTGGGTAAGATAGGGGGAGGGAGCCCGCATCGTGTCCACCAGCACCACGCCGTTCCGGGGGTATTCGAGTTCCTCCAGCCGCCGGGCCAGCCATAGTTTGTCCCCGCACAGCAAACGCTCGAATGCCAGCCGGCTCTCCTCGCAGAGTTGTCCGAAAGGCAAAAAATCCACATTGTCCGAATTGTGGTAAGCCGCTTCGTTCCAATGTCCTCCGCTGACCGACTGCTGTGCGAGCCCCTGAAGAGGCGCTTGATCCAGGCCGAGATGCAGCCCTAACCGATTGGCAGGGTCCCAGTCCAACGCCAGCACCGCATGACCGCGCTTGCCGATGGCGGCCGCGAGATTGGCCGTGATGGTGGTTTTCCCCACACCACCCTGGGTAGAAACGAGGGCAACGATATACATGCTATCGAACCTTGAAAACCATGGAAATGACCCATTATTTCGGCCGATATACCCGAATAAAAATAGGCTCCCTGCGCTTTCTGAACAGTTTTCGCATTCCCCCGGGTAGACGTATCGAGGTGACGAATCGAAAGACTGTCAGAACGACAAAAAAAGCCAGCAGTCCCGCCATGGAATAATTCAGCAATTGCCCCAGCAAGGCATGGATACTCTCACTTCTCATGGCCTGAATATCGCCTTTCGCAACAACAAGCAGCAGGGAGCGATGCTGCGCTTTCCTCCCGGCGCGCACCTTGGGGCCGCCATTGTTCCGTTCGCAGATTCCCTGTGGCGGGTCTGATCTTCGGTTGGATTTTCGAGCGCAAGTTTTTCGGTCGATGGCGCGGCCTTTGATTCAGGCTTGCGCAGTTGCAGGGAAAAATCGGTAAAAGCTTGGTGCTCCGCCCTTGCGACAAAGTCATCGACGATTTTCGCGATCAGTTCGCGGGAAGTATAGCGCGCCTGTTCGAGGAACAATTCTTCCACCGGCAAGGCCATGATCCTATCCAGGATGGTATCGATGTCCGATTCCGGACAGCCAAACAAAAACAGATAGACCTGAGTTTCGTCCGCGCTCAGGAAATCGCCCGGTCTTTCGATCCGACAGGCCAGCAAGGCATCGATATGGGCGATTTCCGGCGACAGGCGCAGGCATACCAGGACATGCTGCATCGACGTGCGCTGGTTCAAGGCCAACGATACCGCATTGCCGAATGCTTTGGGCGGAAGATACCCCCCCTTCACCATCGGCGTCGCTGCCTTCACGGCGGATTCGAAATCCTGCTCCAGGCAATGTATGAAACAAACCCCCTGCAGATCTTCGATCGCCAGCAGGAGTTTGGACATGCCCTGTTCCTTGTAGAGCACCAGGTTGACGCCCAATCCCGTCAGCAACGATGCCTGGCTATAGCGCAACCGCTCGCCCTTTTCCCAAACGATGAGTTTTATCCCCCGCCCCGCCACCATTCTGAGACTATGGACGACATAGGCCAATTCCTGGAACTCCTCATGCCGTTCGAAATGGAGTACGATCGTGGCGGCTATGGTATCGCATGCAGCGGCCAATATTTCTGCATATCCCGCCACCACCTTCCATCCCTCGGGTATATGAACGGACATGTCCAGCGCATGGGCGGTGAGGATAACCCGTCTCTCGTCCGGGGCTTTGATCAGACTTTGCGCCATGGTGTCGATCTCCAGGCCATTCGCGACCAGATGTTTTCCGGACGGATCACAATAAACGCCGAATTCCCTTCCCCTCACCACACCGTTCTCGGTTTCCCAGTAAGTGACGTCCCAGATGAACCGTCCCTGGTCCGATTTCAGTTCGCTTTTTCCCGAGAAAATATCACCCAGATTTTTCAATCGGTTCGCGGCCGATTCCGGCAAGGAAAAATCAGCAAAGCAAAAGATCCCGATCATTCGCCTGCCCCTGAACCAATCGCAATAAAGACGCGCTTGGGTTGAGGCTTTGACCCTATCGTGGCCAGAAAAAAGCCGGTTGGCGCCATCCAGTAGCAGGAGAGTGCCGGCTTGCAAACCACTATCCTCCAACTCGGTCAGGAAACGGTCGGCGCCATGGCGCTCCAGCTTGACGGCATAATCCTCCAGTTGACTGAAGAAGCACAAGCTGCCGGCTTCGACTGCCCGATCGACTTCCGCATCCAGCGCCAAGAGGAATTCCACTTGGTCTGCCGGTTGCGCCGAGATGATCGCCACCTTCGCCCCCTGTTGCAAAGCCCTGCTGGCGGTATTGGCGATCAATAATCGGCGCGCCTGCGCATTCCTGACCCCCACGGCATACAAATTACCCGGCCGCAACAAGCCCACTGCGACGGGAAGATCTCGTACCCCTATCGACAGAGCCGACAGCTTTTCACGCCGGGAAAAAATCATCTGGATAAACGTTCCCTCGGTTCATCGGATCACAGGCGATCATCTTGGACTTTCCTCCCCGGATTTCTCGATGCCGTTGGCGGACTCTACCCTAGCCTGACGCCGTGCCAGCCGCCGGAACAAAGGCCAGCGGGCGATGATCGCCTGCGCTTCTTCATCCCGGGAAATTTCGCGGAACTCGAAATCCTGCTTCAGCGTGGCGAGCAGGGCAGCGATATCATCGGGCAGGGTTCTTGGTTTCATGAGAACTCAATAGGTGTAGTAAGGTCTGATGGGTTTGGGTGGGAAAGGAATCTCTTCGGTACGCGGTTCGAAGGCATAACGAAAGTAGAAAGTCATGTAATTGGGCGTGTAGTAGGGCGAGCGCGCCAGTTCATACCGAGCGCCTAGGAACAGATGGGGATCGACCTGATATTCCAGGATTCCCATGATTGAGTAGCCGGTGCCGCTGCCGTCGCTGCCGCCGTATACGGGTCTGGAATACCCCGATGGCAGGGGATTTTTTTCCGCCATCGCCTGCAAACCGCTATCGTTGGGATAGAAATCCGCATCCTTCTCTTGGGAGACCGAAAAGGAATAAGATCCCCTCAGCAAATAAGACAAAGCACCAAAACGGCCGCTCCATTGCAAAGGGAAGGCGATGGATTGGTAGTCCTGCGGACTCCAGTAACCGCCATGGCCAAAGGTATAAAACCTTTGATTATTCGCAAAATTCCAGTACATCAGGGCAAAACCCGCCGTCAGACGCATGTCATGGGTATCGATGAAGGCCCAATCGGCGCCGCCGCGCAACATCAGGTCCCGATTCGATTTGACATGCTCGCCATCGAGGTAATGCGCTCCGCCCTGGAGGAATAAACCCAGGCGGCCATCATCGTAGCCGGAATAGAAATCCAGACCGTTGCGGCGCACGCCCCCCCACACATCCCCGGTGACCGGATCGCGCGCACCGGCATAGGAAATCAGGCTATTGGGAACCGGGCGGCGAGCGAGATCCAGGGAATAGTAAGCATCGCCGATGCTTCCTTTTTTCTTGATGCCGCCGACCAGATAGCTGACCGGGAAGCCTTGGGGACTGGAGCCGATGTCGAAACGCCAATCATCGTTCTGATAACCGATGCCAAAATCCACTCCACTCGCCGACTGGTCGGAAACCCCTTTCAAATGGTTCTGACCCAGGGCCTGGATTTTTCCGAACAATCCCGCATCGTCGAAACGGTACAGAGGCAATTGTCCCGCCGATACGGTGGAATAGTCCATCTGGATGAACCAGTGGCCTCGATAGCCTAAGGGATAACGAAACAACAGGGGATACTCCTCGTCGGTGATTTCGGATAAACCCGGGGTTCCGCTCAGTTGACGCTGATCGAAGCCGGCCGATAAGAACCCGTAACGTCGTCGTTCGATGGACTGGATCTCCTCGGTTGCCGGCGATAGCCCGCCGGTCTGGCCCGCGGTCGCGCCCGAACGCTGGGCATCGGGAATTTCCAGTTTCCGGGCCTGGCGAAACAAGACCAAAGCCTGATCATAATCGCTCGCCTCTTTTTCGACCCGGCCCGATTGCAGCAACACTTTCGCATCATTCGGTCGCCTTTGATTCAGCATCTCGGTCACTTGCCTGGCTTCGTCGTACCGTTCCAGCGCCACCAATTGCCTGGCGATGCCCAACCGGGTATCCACGTCATCCTCGGGTGCCAGGCTGCGCAAAACATTCAACTCGCGCAAGGCTTCCCCGGCATTGCCCATCCGCCGGTCCAATTTAGCCTTGCTCAAACGGGCGTCATAATCGGCAGGATTCGATTCGATGACTCGTCGCAAGATGGCTCTCGCCTCCTTGCGCCTGCCCATCACATCGTACAACTCGGCTTGCGCCGCCAGCAGTCGCCCATCATTCGGCTGCAGGCGTAAGGCCGAGTTCAACAGTTCCAGTGCCTGTCCATATTCGCCCAAACCTTGCTTGACCCTGGCGCGGCGGATAGCCAGGGATGCCCGCAGGGACAGCCAGTCCGCTTGCCGATGGGCGGGTAGTTGATCCGGTTCGGTCTGTTCGAGCATGTCGGCCAACTCATCGTCACGTTCGGCCGCATTCAACAGTCGGGCATAGTGCAAACGGGATTCCGTACCGGGCGAGCCCTCGGCCAACAGACGTCTTCCCAGCGCCAAGCCACGTTCCACTTCCCCCCTTTCCACCCTAGCGCCCGCCACTGACCACAACAGTTCAGGCTCCGATTCGGCGATTTTTTCCGCCTCCTGCAACAGGCGCGACACCACGGCCTGATCCCCCTGCATCTGGGCATCGCGGGCCTGTTTCGCGCGCAAGCGCACTTGGGTTCGGCGATATAGGCCCGTCATGGATTCATTGCGCCGGGCTGGCGCAATCCGCTCCAACGCCACCAAAGCCGCCGCTTCATCATCGATCCCCGCCAGGAACAGGGCCTGGGCATAGATTGCCTGCGGGTCTACCGCAGCCGGATCCTGCTCCATGAGCTTTCGAGCCGGCTGAACCAAACCTTGACGAACATAAAGCCTGGCCAGATCGAAGCGCAACCAGGGGTCAACTGGCGCCAACCGCAAACCCTTTTCCAGTGTTTCCACGGCCTTGGCCATTTGGCCCGAGTTCAGAAAATCGTCCGCTTCGGCGCGCAGCAAGCCGGCCCTCATCGAGGCGACAGCCCCCGCTTTGCTGGGATTGGCGCCGGCGAAAGCCTCGAGGAAATCGATGGCGGCACTACGCCTGCCGCTTTCCGACAGCAGTTTGATCATGCCTCGCAGGGCCCTGTCATTGGCATGATCGCGCCTTAAAACCTGCCGATACAGCGCTTCGGCTTTGGCCTGATCGCGCTTGTCGACATGGATGCCGGCGAGGGTGATCATGGCTTCCAACTCGCCGGGCCGAAGCTTCAGCGCTTTCAATGCCAGATTCTCGGCTTCTTGCAAACGGCCTCTTTCTTGGGCTTTTTTGGCGGCTTTGATCAAATCCCAACTGTCGGGTCCGGCGGACTTGCGCCCTTTGCCAGCGGCGGCTCTGCGCGCTTTCAACGAGGGATCGGCTACCTCCTTCAGCCGTTGTTGAATGAGTTGATCCAGCGGATCCTGGGCCAGATAGTCGCGGTATAAGCTCTCGTTCGCCGGGTCGAGATCCAGCTTGTTCAAACCTCTGCGCCAGACGCCCAACACCTCTTGGTGGTTCAATTCATCCTGCCGAGCCAAGGAAGCGGCCAAGCGGATGCCCTGCAACCGGCTTGCCGATTGGTCGATGAGCAGATCGGCCAGGGCCAGGCGGGGGCGTAGGTCGTCGGCCGACTCCCTGATCAAGCGCTCCAGCCCGGCCATGGCCTCCTTGCGGTTTTTTTCGGTGCTCGCCAATAGCCGGTAGTACTCGGTGCCCAACTCGCCGCCGGGCGGTCCCTTGGGGTATAAATCGCGCATTGCGGCCATCGCTTCTTCGTTCTTGCCGGTGCGGGCCAGCAGGCGAGCCCTGGCCATGGCCTTGCGATCCGTGGTGGCGATGCGATAAGCATCTTCCAGTTGACGGGCCGCAGGATCGCCGGGATGGGCGCTTTGCAATTGCTTGAGCCGCTGGCCAACCTGTTCGATCCGCTCCGATTTCAATTCCATCAACCCCAACATCAGCATGGCTTGAGGATGGAGCGGGCTGATCAACAAGGCTTTTTCCAGCGCCGTGCGGGCCAGATCTTCCCGCTTGTTGGCCTCCCACAAGCGCGCGCTGCTAAGCAATTCCTCGACCGCGTCGCCCGCCGACGACGAAACCGTCGTTAATGCCAGCAACATGCCGAGAAAAATGCGGATGGGAGGATTCAGCATGACGCTCATCGCCCTTTATCGAGGCACGAACGCTTCCAAGCCGGAATGAGCGCGCCGTCGACGGCGAAGCGGAAGCGTCCTTCCCGCCAGCCCAGGCCAAACAGGACGAGAGCATGATCGTAATAAGCCGCCGGTCTGTCCCGCAAAGGCCGGGCTTGCAGACGTTGCAGTTGCTCATCGACCGATTGCGTCTCTCCCAAATCATCGAGGAACGGTACCAGGGCCGCAGAGAAGCCCACTGGCCCCGTGCCGCGGGCAAGCCCGGTTTGCGTGTCCACCGACTCGGGCGGCACGCCATGCTCGACGACATGGCGGGCCATGCCGGATAAACCTTGCAGCAATTGCCCGCGGGCAGGATCTTGCGCTGACATGAGGCCCGCCCATAAATAAACGCGTATGGCATTGTAACCACCCTCCCCTTGCGTCTGACTATCGACGCTAAATCCCTGCCCCGATCGATACAGCACCCAGTCCGGCGCGTAGCCTTGCGGGGCAGTTTCCAGCAACAGAGACAACGAGGCGTCGGCGACCTTCGGCCAGGCCGATTGCGGATAAAGCGCGGCAAAGCGGCGCAATAGCGGCATCGGCATATAGCTGGGATTGAGCCGCCAGCTTTGTGCGTCCGGATGAAATCCCGAAGGCCCCGGCAACAAGACCGGGCCCAAGCCGGGCAGTTCGGCGATTTCCGTGCGCAGGATGCGATGGGCCAGCAGGCTCGACAACGAAACCCAGCGCTCCTCCCTCCATAAACGGCCGGCTTCTCCCAAAGCGTAAGCCAACCACAGGTCGGCATCGGTTGCGGAATTGTCGTCCAACACCCCCCAGTGAGACTCGTCGCGCCGTCCCCAGTGCCAGGCAGGCAGATGGGCCGTCAAATCTCCTTGGGCTAGATTATCCTCGGTCCAGCGCAGGATGGCATCGAAGGCTGGACGATCGTCGGCGACCAGAGCGAAGAACAAGGCATAAGCCTGCCCTTCCGACACCGTGGCCCGCAGCGGCGAGGAAGGATCGATGACGCGGCCGCCCTCGCTCAGGAAAGCGGTCTTGAACCGGTTCCATTCCGGCCAGGCCGGGCAATTCCTATCCACCGCCAGCGAGAGCGCCAACCCGATCAGCCCGGCGACTACGAGCGTAGCCAGCCCCAGGAGTCTGCCTGAGCGAGGATTGAGCCGATAAACCAACATATCCCATCATCCCCATGCGAGATTCGACTAAAAAAAGTGGTCGGCCAACAGAACCTCAGGTTTTTAAACGCTTGCGCGCCACCCGACGCAGCGCCCAGTAGCTCAGAAAAGCCACCAGCGCCCCCGCCAATATACCAAAGCAGGCCAGAACCCAGGGATGCCTGGACAAATGGAACCATATCCACATCCAAACCGGCAACTCGCCCAGGAAATAGGTGTTTTTACCCAAACGGAAGCTTTCCACCTTGCCACCGCGCACGAAGGCCACGTCACCGCGGATATAGCTGACCAGCCCGGTGTTTTCCAGGGCCTCGACGGCTGTTTCGGCGACCTCCGGCGCGCTCGCCATGACCACCACCACGCTGCGGCCGTCATGCAACGGCGATTCAAAGCCGATAAAAGCCGACAAGGGACCTTCGGCTTCGAGCAGCGTCTGGTCGGCGGCAACCTGATGATCGCCCGAATCAAAATCGAACAGCTTATAGTTTGCCCACCGACGAAATGCGGTGAAAAAACTGCGCTGCTTGTTATCGATCCGGGCCGGGAGATGCTCGCGCCAACGGTTCAACAATTCATGCTTCGGCGAGGTATCTATCAATAACAGATCGGCATCCTCATTGGCGGCGAGAGAAGCCTGGTCAAGCAGCCTGAACCGCAGGGCGGGAAGGCCGGTGGATTTACCCATGCGCCCCAGCAGGGTCAGCAAGGTCTCGATATCGCTGGCGACGGGATCATCCGGCAACACCACGACGGTCTCCGCCAGATCCGCATATTGGGTGAACGGGAAACCCGACTGGGCGAAAAAACTCAGATCGGGCATTTCCGCGTAATGGGCAAAGTACGAGAAATCGATGACCGAATCGGGGTCTATGGCGGCCCATACATTATCCAACTGATAGGAACGGCATAATCCCTGTTTGTGGTAATCGAAAACAAACTGGAATTGCAGCTGGTTGTCGGCGCCGACCTGAAAGGCGGGAATCCGGATATCGCCCTTGTCCATGGGTCTTTCGTCGTTGCGTAACGGCAGCAGCAGGCTGTCTGTCGCCCCCTGACGCTCCGGTTTGAGCCGTAATGAGCGTGTGAACAAATCATTGACACCGATGCTGAGGGTGGAATCGTCGTCCGCCACCGGCGGGGTGTAGCGATATTTCAATTGCAGGGGCACGCCCTTGTTTTGCCAGACCAGCAGATCGGGCGGCACGCGCACATTGACTCGGATGGGATGGGGGCGACGATTTCTGATTTGCAGATCATCGGGACGGCTGACCAGCTCGCCCAGCTTGACCGCTTGCCCTGTTTTTACCCAGTTGGGGGCATCGTATGCTGCGCGTCGCGGTGGAGGATGAATGTTTTTGACGGTGGCCGTGCTGCCGGATAAAACCGCCTGGCCAAGCACCAGCGCTTCGACCGCTTGCTTGAGATCGGCCCCATCTCGGCCCAGAATCAGCAAGAGTTTGATATTCGGGTCCTGCGGATGGGATGTCAGGGCGAGGGTCGGCGCGTCCACCTGGGGAAGGGGGAGCAGATCCGTGCGTTCCTGGTTGGTGGCGAACACGATGGCGTGACGTCCAGGAAGTCCATTCAACAGCACGGGAAAACGGGCGCCCCGGTAGGCGGCCTGGGCGCCGAACCAGGACGCCGCGACCCCCGCCGCCTGAAGGGTTTCCCGGGATGGTTTGCCGCCGAATAGAAAAGGCAGTTCGAGCCTGCGGTTATCGCGAAAATCGAAGAAAGGCTCGGGTAGGATGGCGAGATCGTTGGGCAATTCCAGCACTTGCGCAGTGAATTCCAGTTGGCTCAGATTGCTGATGCTGGCCCATAGGCTGGAGTGCATGGCATCCTCACACTCGGCGCCAGACTGACCGGAGAGATAATGGCCGACCAACTGGAATCGCAATTCATTGAAATCGCTTAAATAACGGGGATCCAGTTCGACTTCACGGGTTTGCTCCACGCCGGCCTGCTCATGGGACAACGGCAGCGTCGCCGCCACCTCGCCGTTGAGCAGGATCTTGATGTGGGAAAGTTGCGGAATGAGCGCCGGAGAATACGCGAAACGGATTCTCAAAAGCGCTTTGGCGACCAGCTCGTCGCGGCGCAAGCCAAAGGATAGGGTGGCGTCGTCATCGACGCCATTCAGGTGGATCGGGCCGAGTTCGCCCAGATCCTTAAATTTGTAGCCGAGCTGATGGTGGAGACGAGAAGCCGCAACCGGCAAGCTTTCGGTGGGGGCGGGCATAGCGGGCTGAATCGCCGCGTGGGGTATGGCGCCCCAGGCAAACTCGGTCAATGTCCATAGACAAACGATGATAACCCAGATAGCTTTCATTGGTATTATGCAAGAGGAGCAATCATGGAAACCGTAGTATTGATGTTTTTATACCGCGCTAATCCCGGATCTGTCCATTAATTATTTGAAGAATGATCGCCCTATCTCAAGCATAGATTCCATCCATCCCTTCTTCCATATTCGGCGCTAAAAACCGGGCTTAAGGAAAGAAACCGCCTGGGAAAGGTGTTAAACTTGCTCAATTTTTTCAAATGAGACCAAGCAAAATCATGCAGCTCGTCATCACCGTCGCGGGAGAAGACCGTCCCGATCTGATTGAGGAACTGACCCGCACCGTCAAGGATTGCAAATGCGCCATCCTGGAAAGCCGAATGACCGAAGTGGGTGCCTTGTTTGCGGCCCATCTGCTGGTGGATGGCAATTGGAACCATATCGTCAAACTGGAAAACGCCCTGGAAGCCTTGGGCTCCCGTTATCGGCTGAAGGTCGCTACTCTGCGCGCCTCGGAAAACCGCCAGGAAGAGGAAAATCTGGTGCCTTATGGCGTCGACATCTTCGCCAGCGACCAAATCGACAATATCCATGAACTTACCGCCTTCTTCACCACGCGCGGCATCAAGATCCTGGATCTCAGCACCAGCCGTTATCCGGCACCTTACACCAATACACCGCTGTTTTTGGCCCGCATGATCGTCAAGATCCCGGTCGCCACCCGTATCGTTTCCCTGCGCGATGAATTCCTCGAGTTTTGCGACCATCAAAATCTCGACGCCATCCTCGAACCGGTCAAGCGCTAACCCCCGAGAACCCCCATGATCGCCATCGGCCAAGCCGTTCCCGACTGCTCCGCTCCCGCTACTTCCGCCAAGACCTTCACGCTTGCCGAACTGAAGGGCAAGAACCTGGTGCTCTATTTCTATCCCAAGGACAGCACCCCCGGTTGCACTCAGGAAGGAAAGGATTTTCGCGATCGGCAGGGGGAATTCGCCAAACTGGACTGCGAGATTTACGGCGTCTCACGCGACAGCCTGAAATCCCACGAGAACTTCAAGCGCAAGCAGGAATTCCCGTTCGAACTGCTGAGCGACGCCGATGAAACCCTGTGTCGGCTGTTTGACGTCATCCAGTTGAAGAACCTGTACGGCAAACAGGTGCTGGGAATCGTGCGCAGCACTTTTCTGATCGACCGGGAGGGCCGACTAGCGGGGGAGTGGCGCAAGGTCAGCGTCAAAGGCCATGCCCAGGCTGTGCTGGACGCCTTGCGCCAGTTGGAACTTGCGCCTGAAGAATCCCGATGAACGATGTCAGAAAGCTCTTCGTCCTCGACACCAATGTGCTGATGCACGATCCCTCGTCGCTGTTCCGCTTCCAGGAGCACAACATCTACATTCCGATGATCGTGCTGGAAGAGCTGGACCATTCCAAGAAAGGTCAGTCGGAAGTCGCCCGCAACGCCCGTCAAGCCAGCCGCTTCCTGGACGAATTGATCCAGCATGCCGATATCCACGCCATCAACCGGGGCATTCCACTTCCCCAGCTTCAGTACGCCGCCCGCATCGACCAACAATGCACGGGCCGCTTGTTTTTCCAGGTCACACGCCTATCTTCTTCGTTGCCGGAAACGCTCCCCGGTGGTCTAGGGGACAACGCCATCCTCTCCACCGTCCTGGCGCTGAGCGAAGAACGCCCGGACGAGTTGGTGGTGCTGGTGTCCAAGGACATCAACATGCGCATCAAGGCCTCGGTGCTCGGCATCCGGGCCGAGGACTATCACAACGACCAGGTGCTGGAGGACGTCAACCTGCTGTACAGCGGCATGGAGGAACTGCCTTTGGACTTCTGGGCTACCCACGGCGACAAGATGGACTCTTGGCAAGACCCTCGCGGCCATACCTTCTACCGAGTGAGCGGGCCTTCGGTGAAAAACTGGCACGTCAACCAGTTCCTGTACCTGCCCGACGAATCCGGCTTCGAAGCCATCGTCCGCAGTCGCGAGAACCATACCGCCATCATCGAACTGGCCCTCGATTTCCGCGACCCGAAACACGATGTCTGGGGAATCCAGGCGCGCAACCGCGAGCAGAATTTCGCCCTCAATGTGCTGCTCGACCCGAATATCGACTTCGTCACCCTGCTCGGTCAGGCCGGTACCGGCAAGACCCTGCTGACCCTGGCCTCGGGCCTGACCCAGACCCTGGAGGACAAGCTCTACAAGGAAATCATCATGACCCGCGAGACCATCCCGCTGGGCGAGGACATCGGCTTCCTGCCCGGCACCGAAGAAGAAAAAATGACCCCGTGGATGGGCGCACTGCTGGACAACCTGGAACTGCTCGGTTCCCATGGCGATGCGGGAGAATGGGAGCGCGCCGCCACCGGCAACCTGCTGGCCAACCGGGTCAAGATCCGCTCGCTGAATTTCATGCGCGGGCGCACTTTCCTGAACCGCTATATCATCCTGGACGAGGCGCAGAACCTCACCCCCAAGCAGATGAAAACCCTCATCACCCGCGCCGGCCCCGGCTCCAAGATCGTCTGCCTCGGCAATATCGCCCAGATCGATACGCCTTATTTGACCGGAACCACCTCCGGCCTGACCTATGTAGTGGACCGTTTCAAATCCTGTCCCTTCGGCGCCCACATCACCCTGCGCCGGGGAGAAAGATCGAGGCTGGCGGACTTTGCGGCAGAGGCCTTATAAACCCTCCAAAACCACGCTCGGGACAAATGATTTGCCGGCATTCTCGTCCTCGCTAGTGCAAAGCCTTGCAGGCCGGTCTTGACACCTGTTCGGATGGGAGAATACCCACAGGTTGGCGACAGGCAACTCGACGGAGGTTTGACAACCTGGCGTAACCTATACCGAGCAGGCTAGAAATCTCGAGCTAACCACTATACGCCATCACATCATCAAGCTTGGTCGCCCTGATAAACCGCGCCGGATTTTCCCCGACGGCCAAAGCCTCGAAATGCGCTTCGCCACATTTGATCTTGGCGGTTTCCTTGCCGCGTAGATCATCGGCGAAAAGGCTGCCTTTGGTTTCCACGACAAAATAAAGCCGTTCGGCGCCGTCCTGCTCCACCAATACGGCCCAATCCGGGTTATAGGCGCCTAGCGGCGTCGGAACCTTGAACCAGCCGGGAAGCTTGGCGTATACCTTTACCGCCTCATTCTTTTCCAGTTGCTCAGCAAAGCCGCGTTCGACGCCGCTGGAATCGTAGACGACATGTTCATAGACCGACTTCTCGACTGCCAGCATATTGGTCAGGTAGCCCCTTAGCTCCTCCTGCTCGAAAAGCTCCTGGGCATAATGATGCTCGTCGCCGATGCGCTGATACTTGATACCGTCCACCAAGGTGAGGCGCTTGGTGCGGTTGATGGTTTCGGTCGCCAATTCGATGAACTGCTGCGGGTTTCGCGCAAAATCGTCCAGCCGTTGGCTCTCGCTAAGGATGCGAACCAGGCTGCTGCGCTTGAGCTGGGTCTTGTCCTGCAAATCGGTCAGGATGTCGGGCAGTTCGACGTCTCTTTCTTCGAGCGTGATGGATGCCGCCTGGGCGGTCTCTTCCGTCAACACGCCGCCTCGTCCTATGGAAAGGCCAGCCTTGCGGATATTCACTCGCGTCTTGGCAATCGGCGGGGCATCGTGGAGCGCCTTGGCGCAATCGGCCAGCAGCTTCTCGTTGTCGAATTTCACCCGGTAGGTCGTCTTGTGCTTGATCCGGTTCCACAGGGCTTGGAATGCTTCGCTATGCAGGATGGCTTGCCGCGTCCTTATCGTCTTGCGGTCATCCGCATTTTTGATTTCCAGCTTACCCGCGAGCTTGCGCAGGATTTCCTTCACTTGCGGCAGTTGGGCGGCAAAGGCCTCCGGCACGGACAACGTGTTGTCCTTGAGTGCCTTGCGCAGCGCATCTTGCACCTTGCCCTTGGCATCCAGATAACCCGCTTCCTTGAGATGACCCCATAGTGCTTCAGACTGCTCCACCCCCAAGGGCCGGGGCTTGCCGATTTCGTCTAGGACAGCAATCGCGGCGAACTGGTATTTCTCGCCAATGCCAAAGCGGATGCCTGTGTCCTCTTCGATTTCCTTTTGTAGATTCTCGGCAAATTGCTCGTAGCTCTCGGTGGCGATGACGGTCAGCGTGTTGATGTCGAAGCCGCGCAAGCGGTCGCCCTGTTGGTTCACGCACAGGCGCAAGCCCCGCCCGATGGTCTGCCGACGTTCGCGTTCGGTGCCGATCTCGCGCAAGGCGCAAATCTGGAAGACATTGGGGTTGTCCCAACCCTCGCGCAGCGCGGAATGGGAGAAGATGAACTTCAAGGGCGAGTCGAAACTCAAAAGTTTCTCCTTGTCGCGCATAATGAGGTTGTAGGTGTCGTCGTCCGCCTTGGTGTCGCCCCGTGTGTCCTTGAAGACCTCCACGGTCTTGCCGCCGACCTTCTTTTTATCGATGGAGAAATAGCCACCATGGACATCAGCAGCTTCGGCGCTGAAATCCACTTCTTTGAATAGGCTCTGGTAATCCGAGTGTTTGGCCCAGCGCCGGTATTCCTCCTCGAACATCAGCGCGTATTTGCCCTTCTCGGGCGTACCATCGTCGGCATAACGGCGGTAATGCTCCACCACGTCGATGAAAAACAGGCTCAACACCTTGATCCCTTGGGGCCTAAGGCGCAATTCCTTGTCCAAGTGTTCTTTGATCGTCCGACGGATCATCAGCCGCTTGAGCGCGTCAGCATCCACGTCGCCGATAGCCTGGCCGATGCTGAGCCAATGTTCGCCGCCGGGTATCTTTAATTCGAGCAGTTCATTGCCCTTCTCGCAGCGGATTTCGCCAATCAGGCAGTTGGCGTAAA
>JAQTSI010000244.1 GCA_028711365.1 Methylococcaceae bacterium | reverse complement strand
TTGGCGCCCATCGCCACCCGGGCCACGTAGACATTGCCATAGGAGATGGCCTGCAGGGCGAGATCCTTCTTCGCCACCGGCTTGCCGGCGGCGGCGAACTTGGCCACCGCGCCCAGCGGAGTCGATTTGGACATCTGCCCGCCGGTATTGGAGTAGACCTCGGTGTCCAGTACCAGGATGTTGACGTCCCTACCGCTGGCGAGCACATGGTCTACGCCGGAGGAGCCGATGTCGTAGGCCCAGCCGTCCCCGCCCATGATCCAGATGCTGCGCCGCACCAGGTGGTCGGCCACGGACAGCAGATCGCGCGCTTGCTCGTTGTCGAGCTTGAACAGGGCGGTTTTCAATTCCGCCACGCGGATGCGTTGCCGGCGAATCTGCGATTCGGTGGTTTGTTCGGCGTGGAGGATTTCATCCACCAATTCGGGCCCGATGTCGGCTTTCAGCTCCTGCGCCAGCGCCAGGGCGAGATCCAGATGCTTGTCGGCGCTCAGCCTGAATCCCAAGCCGAATTCGGCGTTGTCCTCGAACAGGGAGTTCGACCAGGCCGGTCCGCGGCCTTCCGCGTTTTGGGTCCACGGCGTGGTCGGCAGGTTGCCGCCGTAGATGGAGGAACAGCCGGTGGCGTTGGCCATGATCAGGCGGTCGCCGAACAATTGCGACAGCAGACGCACATAGGGAGTCTCGCCGCAACCGGCGCAGGCGCCGGAGAATTCGAACAGGGGCTCCAGGAATTGCGCGCCCCTGACCGAGGAGAAATCCACCCTGGAGCGGTCATTGACCGGGATCTGCTCGAAGAAGCCGATATTGACGCGCTCCTGCTGAAGGATGGGGTCTTTGGGCCTCATGTTGATCGCCTTGACCCCGCTTTGCTGCAGGCTCTTGGCCGGGCAAACCTCCACGCACAGGCCGCAGCCGGTGCAATCCTCCACATACATTTGCAGCGTATAGCGCGTCTGCGGGAAACCGCGGGCGTTGATCGGCGCCGACTTGAAAGTTTCCGGCGCCTGCTGGAGCAGGGACTGCGGGTAGAACTTGGAACGGATGACGCTGTGGGGACAAACGAAGCTGCAATTGCCGCACTGGATGCAGATATCGCTCTCCCACACCGGGACGAAAGCGGAAATGTTGCGCTTTTCCCAACGGGTGGTGCCGGAGGGATAAGTGCCGTCGACCGGCAGCAGGGAGACCGGCAGGCTGTCTCCTCTCCCTGCCATCATGACCGCCGTCACCTGTTGCACGAATTCCGGCGCCTCGGCGGGCACCGTCGGCGGTATGTCGGTGCTGGCGGTGGCGCAGGCCGGTACCTCGACCCGATACAATTGCTCCAGGGTCCGGTCCACCGCGACGAAGTTCTTCTGCACGACCTCCTCGCCTTTCTTGCCGTAGGTTTTCTTGATCGCTTCCTTGATCTTGGCGATGGCTTCCTCCCGGGGCAACACGCCGGAAATGGCGAAGAAGCAGGTCTGCATGATGGTGTTGGTGCGGTTGCCCATGCCCGTCTCCAAAGCCACCTTGGAAGCGTCGATCACATAGAAGGCGATGTTCTTGTCTATGATGCCTTGCTGCAAGCTGCGCGGCAGATGGTCCCACACCTGGTCGGGGCCGTAGGGGCTGTTCAGCAGAAAGGTCGCGCCCTGACGGGCATCTTCCAGCACGTCGATCTTTTCGGCGAACGCGAACTGATGGCAGCCGATGAAACTGGCCGAGCGGATCAGATAGGGCGATAAGATCGGTTCGGGCCCGAACCGCACATGGGAAACCGTGCGCGATCCGGATTTCTTCGAGTCGTAGACGAAATAGCCCTGGGCATGCAAGGGCGTCGATTCGCCGATGATCTTGATGCTGTTCTTGTTGGCCCCTACGGTGCCATCCGCTCCCAAGCCTATGAACAGGGCGCGCACCACCTCCTCCGGCTCGATGTCGAATGCGGGATCATAGTCCAGGCTGGTATGCGACACGTCATCCAGGATGCCGATGGTGAAATGGTTTTTGGGGCTGTCTTTGTTCAGCTCGTCCAGTACCGCTTTCGCCATGGCCGGGGTGAACTCCTTGGACGAGAGGCCATAGCGCCCGCCGATGATGCGCGGCAGGGAGCGCAGTTTTCCCTCGCCATAGGCTTCGCTCAGGCAGGTGAGCACATCGCCGTAGAGCGGCTCCCCGGTGGCTCCGGGCTGCTTGGTACGATCCAGCACCGCAACGGCTCGAGCCTCGGCGGGCAGGGCGGCCAGGAAATGTTCGGCGGAGAAAGGAAGACACAGGCGCACGTTGATCACGCCGACCTTTTCGCCCTGCCTTTGCAGGTAGGTGACGGTTTCGCGCAGGGTTTGCGCGCCCGAGCCGACGATGACCGCCACCCGTTCCGCTTGCGGGTGGCCGTAGTAATCGAACAGATGATATTGCCTGCCGGTGAGTTCGGCGAATCGATCCATTTTCGCTTGCAGAATGCCCGGCAGATGGGCATAGAAAGGATTGACCGTTTCCCGCCCCTGGAAATACACATCCGGATTCTGCGCCGTGCCGCGGATGAAGGGGTGGTCGGGGTTGAGTGCGCGGCTGCGATGCGCGCGCACTTGTTCGAGGTCGATCATGGCTCGGATCTGCTCATCGGAGATCAGCGTCAGCTTGTTCACCTCGTGGGAGGTGCGAAAGCCATCGAAGAAATGGATGAAAGGAATCCGCGCCTCCAGGCTGGCGGCCTGGGCGAGCAGGGCCATGTCGTGAGCTTCCTGCACCGAACTGGAGGCGAGTTGGGCGAAGCCCGTGCCGCGCACCGCTGCGACGTCGGAATGATCGCCGAAAATGGACAAGCCCTGCGCCGCCAGGGATCTTGCCGCCACGTGAAACACCGCCGGCGTCAGTTCCCCGGCGATCTTGTACATGTTGGGGATCATCAGCAACAGACCCTGCGAAGCGGTGAACGTCGTGGTCAGTGCGCCGGTCTGCAACGCGCCGTGAACGGCGCCGGCCGCTCCCGCCTCGCTCTGCATCTCGACTACCAGAGGGATGTTGCCGAACAGGTTGGTTTTGCCTTCGCAGGCCCATTGGTCGGCCAATTCGGCCATGGTCGAGGAAGGCGTGATCGGATAGATGGCGCAGATTTCATTGATGCGGTAGGCGATATAGGCGACCGCCTCATTGCCTTCAAGCGTGGTGACCTGTGAGGGATTCATGGATTACTCTCCCGGTTCCGGAATCATTTCGATGGCGTGGCAAGGGCACTGCTCGTAGCAGACGGCGCAGCCGGTGCATAGATCATAGAGGTAACGGTAACGCAGGCCCGGCCCCAGCTTCTTGATCGCCTGTTCGGGACAGGCGCCGAAGCAGCCGTCGCACTCGAAACAGTTGCCGCAGGAAAAGCAGCGCCTGGCTTCATAGAGAGCCTCGGTCTCGCTCAAACCCTTGACCACCTCGGCAAAACCGAAAGCGCGTTGATCCGGTTTCAGGATGTCCTGTAGCCTTTGTTCGGCTTCGGTGAGATACCAGATATGCAGCTTGTCGAAACCGGCGATATCGTGCTTGGGCGGCTTGACATAGCGTTCGCCGCGCAGATAGGCGTCGATGTGACGGGCGGCTTTCTTGCCGTGGCCTACCGCCACGGTCACCGTGCGCTCGCTGGGCACCATGTCGCCGCCGGCGAAGATGCCGTCATGCCCGGTCATCATGTTGGCGTCCACCGCTACCGTGCCGTCGTTTTTGAACTGAATGCCCGGCACCTGGTGCAGGAAACCGGTGTCGGTTTCCTGGCCCAGGGCCAGGATCAAGGTGTCGGCCTCCAGGGTTTCGAAACGTCCGGTGGGCTCGGGTATCCCCTCCGGATTGATCGTCATGACTTCGACCTGGATATGGGTCTGATCGATGGCCTTGATGGACCGCAGCCAATTGATCTTGACGCCCTCCTCCAGCGCCTCGTCGGCCTCGAATTCATGGGCCGGCATATGCTCCCGGTCGCGCCGATAAATGATCAGTGCTTCCTCGGCGCCCAGGCGCTTGGCGGTGCGGGCCGCATCCATGGCGGTGTTGCCGCCGCCGTAGATGGCGACGCGACGTCCCAGCGAGGGGGAGTCGCCGGAGGCCGCCTGGCGCAGGAAGCCGACGGCGTCGAGGATCTTGCCGGCATCCCGGGCGGGGATGTCCACCCGTTTGCTGAGATGGGCGCCAATGGCGATGAAGACGGCGTCGAAGTGGCCGGAGTCTTTTTCCGCCAACACGTCCTGGACTTTCCGTCCGAGCTGGATGTTGACGCCCATTGCCTCGATGCGTCGGATCTCCTGGGCCAGTTCCTGGCGCGGCAGACGGTAAGCGGGAATGCCGAAATTCATCATGCCGCCCGCCAGGGGGCCGGCCTCGTGGACCTCCACGCCGTGGCCCAGGCGGGCTAAGTGATAGGCGGCGGACAGTCCGCTCGGGCCGGCCCCGACCACCAAAACCCGCTTGCCGCTGGGCGGGGCTTCGGGTTCGACCTTCCAGTTCTCGCGCAGGGCGAGATCGCCCAGAAAGCGTTCGACGGCATGGATGCTGACCGCGCTGTCCACTTGCTCCCGGTTGCACCGGCTTTCGCAAGGATGGTAGCAGACCCGACCATGCACGGACGGCATCGGATTGTCTTGCATCAACACCTGCCAGGCGCGCTGGTAATGGCCCGCCTGGGCGAGGGCCAGCCAGGCCTGGATGTTTTCGCCCGCCGGGCAGGCGTTGTTGCAAGGGGGAAGAAGATCCAGGTAAATCGGTCGTTGCGTGCGAACCGGTCCGGTTCCCAGGCCGTGCTGCGCCAAATCCGCAGGCCTTGTCATATCGCTGGGCTTGGAACTGATCATGGGATTCTCCATCCTCTATCGGGTTTTTATGTCGCGCGGCTTCGAGGCAGTAGTCAACCTGCTGTGCCGCTGGAGTGCATGAAATGATAGCCGAAAAATCGGATATTCAATCGATGGATATGATGAACCCGGCTTTTGCCCTCGCGACTGATGGAAATGACCGATTCCACTTCAGGTTGGCCGAGTGGACTCTGTCCGAATGTGAGTTCAGCCTGGGCGCCGCCGCAGTGGATGGGATCTGCCAGGGCGGAGGTGCAGAAAACGCGGGTATGGCGGCAAGTAGTTTAACCCTGCGAAAAGTCAATGGTTGGGTGATTTGCCCTATAGACATGTTAAAGGTATGTGAAAAGCCGATTATTCGTTATCGATATTTAATATGAATTCTCTCATCGTTTGAATTTCCATGCTTGACGTAATGTAATCACTGGCATAGTATCTCTAGCGCCTTGTTATATCGAGGCATTTTGAAAATCATTCGTATCTCAAGGGGTATCTCATGAAGAAACTGATTGCCGCAACACTCCTGTTCTCCGCCTCTTTCTCGGCGTTTGCCACCCAGGAAACCTTTACCACGATGCAGCCCGTCTTCTGTTCGGCGGTTTGCTCGCAGACCACCACCGATAATCTGTTTTCGCTGGTTTTCGCAAACACGACACCATTGTCCGGGCCTACCCCTTCGGGTTTCCTGGTCGCGACCGACCATGTCGATATTTATCCGGCCGATCCTAACAAACTGCTGTCGCTGGGGGTTTTATCGGTCAACATCAACGCATCCACGACGTTCAATGGGGCTTTCTACATCGGTTCTTTCGACGTATACACATCGACCGACCCGGCCTCCAACAACTGGACCTATGTCACCACCCGCTCGATGCGCCTAGGCAACAGGCCCATCTACACGATGTTCAATGGCCGCCCCTATCCGGTCATCAATAATGTCAAAGCGGTGCGCTTGGTCGGCACCAACGGCACCACGATGTTCACCGTCGGCATGATCAATGCCTCGGTGCAGTAAGACTTCTTCAGGTCGGGGTATCCACCCCGACCGTTCTCAGCCGCAGAAGAACGACTTCGCGATCTTGATGACCTGATTGCGCAGCATGTCGCTTCGATTGTGGCCGTAGCTCATGAAATTGAAGACGACATCGCTTCCGCTGGTGGCGACATGGCCGTTACCGGCGGCATGACCGATTTCGTGCAACAAGGTCACCCCGTCGGTGCTTTGCAGATTGGAATTGATCAATACGAAAGGAGGCCAACCCGGCCGATCGCTCAGGCTGATGCCATTGTCATTGTCGCCCATGTTATCCCGCATCGGGCAGACGATGATCGCCAGCCGGTTAGCCGGAACCGGCTGAGCCAGTTCGGCGAGCTTGCGCAGATCATCGGCTTGGGAGAGCAGGTAGAGTTGCTCGGAATAGACGAGGCGAGCCGACACTCGCTGGGCGTCGAGCGCCAAGCCATGGACGGCGAGGAGTTCTCGGGCGACCTGCACATAGCGTAAAGTGGGGTCCATGCTGGCGTTATTGGCGAGATAGATCGTGATCCTCACCGTGAGCTTACCCGGATGCTTGTATTTGTGTAAGGCATCCCAGCCGGAAGGTTGGGCCAGGAAGTTGCGGGCATCCTGGACCTGCCCGGTCGCTTCGAGATCGCCCGGCGCCGAGGCGGGTAATCGGCCGGTGTTGACGACCGTCATGGCGTATTCGATTCGCGCCATGTAGAACCGGCCTTGATAAGCGATTCTTGCATCCCAGAGCTTTTTGCGTGTTTCGGCGTGCAATGCGGCCAGTGCCCGGAGCATCTCGAACATGTTGAGACCGTTGAGATAGAAAAAGGCCTGCTCCCAATTGCCCTGGTTCGCGTTGGTGTCGAAGTTGTCACGCTGTGTACTCATCGTTTTTCCCCTTGTCTGTTTCGGCCCGGAAGACGCCAGTTCGCGCACCTTTTCCGGTAAGGGAGCTTATTCCCACTACTGTGAATAAACCGGGGAAAAGCACACTCACTTTGCCCGGAAAGCCATGCCGATCAAGGTTTCGCGCCGTAGGGTCAATGATGGCTCAGCCTACGATAATTGCTCAATGGTGCGCTGGATGTCGCCAAGCGTCAACGCGTCGGTTGTAGGCGCCGATTGCTCCTGTCACTGCTCTCCTTCAAAACTAGCACTATAATTCCAGGCAGCGCAGTCAGTCCCGATGACTCCGGCCGCCTCCTTCTGCTGGCCGGGGTATTGACCTCGATTGCAAGGTTCCATGTCAGGGAGGCAAAAATCCGGCGAGGACTGACGGATAAATGATTTCGCCGCAATATCGCTGACCATTTTAGGCCGGCTACCGGCAAATGGCATCCCGACACCGGTTTTCATCTTGTGAAATCCGGTTCCTGTGAGACGGTAAGCAGATAACTGCTACAGGATAACCGGAAATCGACTCATGAAAGCCGGTTACCACGTCATGGTAACCGATGACCGCCTCATGAAAACCGGCTACCACGTCATGGTAACTGGTGACCGCCTCGTGAAAAACGGTGACCACGTCATGGTAACCGATGACCGCCTCGTGAAAAACGGTAACCACGTCATGGGAACTGGTGACCGCCTCGTGAAAAACGGTGACCACGTCATGGGAACTGGTGACCGCCTCGTGAAAAACGGTGACCACGTCACGGGAACCGGTGACCGCCTCGTGAAAAACGGTGACCACGACACGGGAACTGGTGATCGCC
>JAQTSI010000243.1 GCA_028711365.1 Methylococcaceae bacterium | reverse complement strand
AAAAGAAAGAGTTTGAAATCGCTGTTTTGCAGCAATTTATCCGCCGCGTCCTCCCACGGCAACCGGCCCATGGGCGGCGCCTGAAACTTCGCGAGTTCCTGCGTGTTCTGTTCCAACACGTCTTGAATGACTGGATTGGTTCCTGCTAAGGGTTCCAAGGCCGACACCTCGGCCTGGAGTTTTTTAATTTGCGCTGGATCGACCGGTTTCGCCGCGTCCGCCACATGGTGATAAAGCAGGCTGCGCACATAATCCCGCTCCGACTCCTGTTGCAATTTGGCGGCAAAGCGGGCGGTGCCCTGGCGGCTGTCGGTGAAGGTAATCAGCCGACGGCCTTCCAGCGGGCGGGGTTCCAAGTCTTTTTCAAATGGCTTGACATGTTCCAGCAGCGCCGGAATCGCGGTGCCGAGCAGGAACGGCGCGCCGACACGCACCGGCTTGAACAGCGAAAAGGGCCGCCCCGGTTTTTCGGCTTCCCGGCATACCGGACAGCGCATTCCCCCCGAATCGCGTGGGGACGAACAATAGTGGACTGGGATACCCGCATTGCCTGAGTGTTCCAACAGCCCTTCTTGAAGCAGGCGAAAGTTCCTTGTGGTCGCCTGCGATACAGTAGTCAGCAAGCGTGGATGGGCTTGTACGGGAGATGGGTAAACCTCCGCGGTCTCTTCCTCCTGATCGGTTTCCGGCGGCTCCAGTTCCTGTTGGAATTCGTCTTCGTTTTCCGTCTGTATCCAAGGCTCCAACCAATCCTTGCCATCCCTGAAAACCTCCGCCGTCGCCAGATATTCCGCCCCGCACTCGCCACACTGCACCAACTCGAACACCGGATACTGGCAATGTTCGCACTGCAAACGCCGCTCCAAATAGACTGCGCCGAACGGCCAGCCATCGTCGTCCAAGCGGGTGTCTTGGCGGCCGGCACATCCGGCACTGGCGCAAGCCCACAAACCGCTGACTGTCCGCTGGAAGAAATGGCCGCGTAGCGGCAATAGGGGGCTGTTGTCGTCGCTGATGGCTTGGGTGCATACATCGAGCAGGTCCAAGGTTTCCCGCCGACTCGCGGCATCGGCGCGGTCGAACAGATGGCGGGACAAATCGGCCAGTGGGCACGGTTGTTCGATGATGCGCTTGCGCAGTTCCCGGATGCGCAGGTCGCCGCCCAAAGCGTCAAATCGTTGGGCGGGCGTGAACGATCGCAAGGTTTCGACTCCCGGATGCGGAGCATTGGTCTGGCGCAGGCTTTCGGGCAACTGCGGGATTTGGCGTCGGCCTTCAATCACGCTAACCCGATCTGGCGACACGCCGGCGGCATCCGCGAGGAATTCGGCAAGACCCTGCCGCGAGGCTTCGCCTGATTCTCCCTAGGTGGCGGAAGTGGCGACGAAATGAACCTGCCCGGAATCGACGCCGAAGGCATGTAGCACACGCCGCAGCAGCAAGGTCAATTCCGCCGCTTGCGAACCGATGTAGGTATGTGCCTCGTCGATGACGATCCAACGCAAACCGCCTTGTGACTGTTCCAGGATGGGACGGTCTTCGTTGCGCACCAACAAATATTCCAGCATGGTCGCGTTAGTCACCAGGATCGGTGGCGGGTTGGCGCGGAGGCTGCGGCGGTCGGCCACTTCACTGGCCCACTCACTTTTTCCTTGTTCGGGCGTGTCGCCGTTGTACAGGCAAAACCGGACACGTCCGCCGAAAGGTTCCGACCAAGCCACCAGCCGGTCTTTCTGGCTTTTGATCAAAGCGTTCAAGGGATAAAGAAACACGGCCCGGACGCCAGTCAGGGACTCGCCTTGCCGCCGGTCGATTTCTTCCGCGAGGTCGCACAAAATCGGAACCAAAAAACATTCGGTCTTGCCCGAGCCAGTGCCGCTGCTGACCAGGACCGAACGGGGTGGCTTCGCCTCGATCAAAGCTTGCCATGCCTCTAACTGATGCTGATAGGGCCGGATGGTCGAAGGGAAGGCATAGTCTTTACGCAAGGCTGGGGGTGGTTCGGCCAAGGCGCGTACTACTGCCGGATGCAGCAAGCCCCCGGCCAGATCGGAAAGGCTCGATTGCGCGGGTTGCCAGCCGAAGGTGGCCTCAAACACCGGATCAGCCAGGAAAGATCCGGGCAAGCCGGCATCCTGCCCGAAGCGTTCGCGCAAATGCTCGCGCAAGGCATCGTTGCGGAAGCCCAGTAGTCCCAGCACCGCGCGCGTGGCACGGCGGTTGAGTTGTTCGGCAAGGGAGGCGTAGAAAGGCTTGGCGGCGGTCATGGGGTGGTCTCCAGCGGCAGGGCGGCCAATCCGAGGGTAAGGGCCATGGCGTAGGCGGTATCGAACCATCCGGTGTCGAACTGGCGCAACAGGCGTAGTTCGTAGATCAATGAGGGAGAGGCTTGGATTCCGTTCAGGCTGACGTGGGCCACGACAAATGGGGCATATCGAACTGCGCGGAACGGACGGGATAAGCGGGCAAAATGGGATTTCCAATGAACCGGCGCATTTTCGGCGAATGCCATAGCTGCCGGGCTTTGCGGCCATTGTTCATCGGCATCGTGGTGGCTTTGCAGTTCCTGTTCGGCACGGTCGATTGCGGACTCCACCTGCGTCGCTGCCAAACGCGCCATGCGCAACTCGCTGTTTTGCGGCGCTGGCCGATGTGGAAACAAATGTTCCTGCAACCAATCGCACAAGGGATGCCAATAGGCCCGCTTTGCCAGCACCCGCTCACGAAACCCCTGAAAAATGCCCCAGACGATCTCCTCACCCGTTTCCATTTCGGCCAACACATCCAGTAAGCCGCCGAAATATCGGGTAGCGACGTGTTTCCAATCGCGGATCGACACCAAGTCCCACGAAAACGGCATACACTCGGCGAAGGCCCAAACGCGCTCAAACGATTCCTCGTCCGCCTTGAGCAGAGCCATCGCCAAGGTGCACGGATGGTTGGTGAGTCGGCACAACACATCCAACGAATTAGGCGGAAATTCGCGGGTGAGCTTAAAATAATCGAGTAGCAGCGGCCAATCGGCATGATTCGGGTCTTCGCCAAGTTCCGTCAAAACCAGCGGAAAAAGCTGCTCCCGTTCTTGCTGGAAAGCGCGAATCGCTTGAACTAAAGCCGATGTTGGCTCTGCCGCCTGTGTTGATTCAGCATCAGGCCGGACCGTCCACAATAAGGGCCGGAATCGCGCCCAGCCCGCATCACGGCCAACGACCCACCAAGGGCCGGCTTCAAGGTCGGCGGGAATCCACCAGGAACCCGGACGGTCGGGGCAAGCCTCTAACATGACAGGCGCTTTGTACGGCGCCCAAAGCCGGATCATCTCCAAGCTGACGCGATTTTCCCAACCCTGCTCCAAACGGGGCAGGGAGTCTGCGGCGATGTCCACGCAAGCCTGTTCCCGATTGGGTTCCAGAATGGCATCGAAACGGGCGATGTGGACGGAGGTCAGGGTTTCCTGATGGGACGAGACGATTTCCAGGCGCACACGGGCATCAAGTTGCGAAGTGCTGGCAAGCAGGGAGGCGATCCGGCCATGCCAATCGTACAGGCCAAAATCGAGCCGCCCGTCCCGAAGGACAGGCAGGCGATGGCGGAATCCTCCCGCAATGTGTTCGCCCGCCTCGTTCGTTTCCGCGATCAAGCGCGCATCTAGCCAGAAATGGCTGCTACCGGCATGGTCTTGAATTAGTACACGCAATCCACCCAAACGATCCAGAGGCACCCAGTCCCCTTGGCACAAGACCTGCCCCCCCAAGCGGAACGAGGCCCCCCGTTGCGGATAAGGGAGTTGCACTTCGACACTGTTACCGCCATTCCAAGTCAAGGCCAGTTGCAGAATAGGCAGCGAGGCGGCGGACAGCACCGGGCACTCAATCCGAATTTGGCCTTCTCCCTGGTCGGATTCAAGCTTGGCTTGAGGGGGGTCGACCACCGATGCCTTGGCACCCTCCAAGCCGCTTATCCGATAGCAACCCGGCATTGTGGTTTGGCCTATATCCCGTTCGATGCGCAATTGGCGCGGCAACACAGCCACTTGGCGGCGGAATTTCTCGATGTTGGTTTCCCGGTCAAGGCCGCGTAGCCACAACATGCCTGTACCGCCGATGGCGCTTGGTCTCCATTCGGACTGAACCCCGACTGGCTTCCATTGTTGCAGCATCCCCGATTCCATGCGCCGCCTGCTCTCGGCATCCACGCTCTCGATGCGCGGCAAACCTCGGTACAACGGTGTTTCATTGAGGGCTTCCGCCAGTTTTTCCCCAAAAATCGAATATTGGCAGGCAGAATCCGCCTCGGCCCGGCATTCCACCCGATAGCGGCCTTGGTCTGGGGTTACGAAGTCGACCCCGCCGATTATGCGATATAGCCTGCGTCCAAGTTCGGCGATTTCCCCCATTGCCTCACAGGAAGCTCCATCAAGCGGCTTGGTGATAAACTCGCATGGTACTAATACCCAAGCCTCGGCTGCGCGGGTTTTGGCCGAGCCTTCCGTCAGCCACTCCCAATACTCCGTCCCATTGCGAACCACGAATACCCACGGCAGTTCCTTTCCCCACGTTTCGCCGCCGCGTATCGAAACCTCATGTTCTGTATCGCCGTCGTGCAAAACCACGTGGTGCCACTGCTGTATGGAAGCCCCCATGAGCTTGACGCCGCCGTGCCGCAGCCACTCGCGCCGGAATGCCGCGGTATCATTCGCGCCGCCGCTCGAGGTCAGCCTGACCACTGCCTCACCGCCGCGAGGCGTGTGCAAGATCAAGTGCAACCGCGCAGGCAGGCTCAAGTCGTGTCGCCCAATGCTTGCCTGGATTTGCGAAGCAGTCAGGGAATCTGGAAATTCCAATTGTTTTTCCACGGCAAAGCCCGTGGCCGACCGTTTCAGCCAGCCACACCAACCTAAGCCTGCTTTGGCGGAACGGGTAAGCTCGCTGGAACGCAGCACCAAACCACCGAGTAAAGCTTCCACGGTTTGGTCTTCGGCGCTTAGGGGCAATTCGTTGCGCCATCTCGGATTATGTTGGTCCAACGCCTCAATGGGGTTGGCGGCTTCGCCTATCGTCTGTTGCAATTCAGTGATTTTGGCGATGAGTTCGCCACCAAGCCGGAATACCACATCGCGGCACAGAGAAGGCGGGAGAAATTTGAGCGCCTGTTGTCCGGCAATGACTTCGGCGACATTCGGGCCGCCTTTGCCCTGGCGGTGATATTCTTCGAGCAAGGCGACGAAGAAATGCCGTAAGTTGGCGCCTTCCTGGTTCAATAAGCGCAAAGGCAAGCCACCTTCGCAAGCGATGGTGACTAAAAAACGGCGATGCTTATTGCGGTCAAAAAGCAGATCCCGTTGCCACCAACGCAGTCCGGTTTCGACCCATTCCGCAATGTGGGGTTGATCGGGGGCCGCCATTCCCAAGGGTCTAAATACCGTCTCCCATGTCCATACTCCATCGACATGTTCTCGCCGAAACGCCTCGGCGGCATACAGGCAAAAGACCGGCTCAAAACTCAGGCCCAGGTAACGCGAGGGTTTGATAACCAAGCAATCCCGCTGCATCAAAGCCACCATGGTTTCGTAATCCTTGTCCCGACATTTGTAGGCATACAACGGCCTGCCATCCGGTTTAGTTTGCCGCGGCGTGTGGCAAAAAAGAAATTTCGACAACCAGTCTTTGCCGTTCATACTTCTCCCGATCACTATTCAGCAATCTCTTTTTGACGGTATTTTTTAAGTTAAAATGCTACCAACACTTCGGCCACCGGTAAGTCAACAGTATTAGCCACGGGGGGGGCTGAACGGTTACGATGCCGTAATGTCATCGGGGCCAAGCTGCTTGCGCTTATGTACGACGGTCAACACGAATATTTTGTCCTGTCGTCGTTGGTAGATAATCCGCCAAGAGTAGGCGCTAATCTCACGCACCTGTGGGTCTTCAAGCTCAGGCGTCAGTTTTCCTAAATTCGGGAGGATCGCCAATATATCGGCTTTGTTTGCTATCTCCTGAATAATTTTCTTAGCGGTCTGCGGCGAGTCTTGACCGATATAATCGTATATGGATTTGAGATCAGAGCGGGCGCGAGGCGTCCAGATTACCATTGCTCAATCTCGCGCTTTAACTCTTCACTAGAAATAAAGTGGCCTTCTTCTACGTCTTTTAGCCCTTGATGAATTTGGTTTAGCACATGGAGACGATAAACGATTTCCTCAAAGTCAACAGTGTCTGGCAGCCGTTGGATAGTTTCCATGGCTTCTTGTTTGGCAGTTTGAGCAGGCATGGTTAGAGTCTCCGGAATCTGTTGGTTTTTGTCTTGGCTTGCACGTTTCCATTAGGTTTCCGTCAGTGTTAAGGAATTCAATCGTCCAATCACTGAAGGTCGGCTGATTTGAAAAAGGCGCATCAATTTAGCAAAAAATCAAACGTGTCAGCTTCGGGGACTGCGCCAAGTCCGCCCCGACTAACTTACGATGCCAACACCACGCGGGTTGAGATTAACCCATGGCAACAAATTTCTCCATGATGGCGGTCGCAATAAAAACCTCGGATGGGAAGCCTTGACAGATGGGCTGGGGGCGGCAGTTTCGACGCCATCGCTGTCCATCCCTCGCTGTGAAATGCTCAAGCAAACTTTGGTCCGCGCAGCGTTGGCGCGTTCGGGCGACGCGGCGCTGGATAGAAGCAATCGCCGCCACTTTGGCGCTTGGCTGGCGGCACTATTTCCGCAGGAAGACAAGCCCACCCCGACGGTGCGTTTGAATGGTTGCGTGGTAAGCGCGATGTTGCAATGCGCGGCGTCGGGCAGCGTCATTGCTTGCTCAAGAAGCTCCATTGCTTCGAACAGAAGCATCGTTGCCAGCCGAGGAAGCTCCGTTGCTTTGGACGGCAGCATCGTTGCTAGCCGAGGAAGCTCCGTTGCTTCGGACGGCAGCATCGTTGCTAGCAGAGGAAGCTCCGTTGCTTCGGGCAGAAGCTTCTTTGCTAGTCGGGGAAGCTCGATTGCTTCGGTCGGCAGCACCGTTCCTTCCAAGGGAAGCTCCGCTGCTTAGTCAGGCAGCAACGGCGCTAGGCGGGGAAGCAATATAGCTTTACGTCCCGGCAGGCTTGTCGAATTTGGCGGGGTTGCCGCGGGCGAAGTGGGTAGCGAAGTCGTCGACCGCATCAGTCGGCCAGCGCGTTCCACCCCAGCCACAGAAAACCGGACACGCTCAATCCACATCAGCGTGAAGGCCGGGAATACCAAGCCTCTGACCAGGGAGATAGACCTGCCCGCATTCGCGCCCGCCGCCGAAGCGGCGCAGATCCTGCTGCCCCAGCCCGTCCATCACGCCGTCGCTCATGCCCTTCTCACGAATAAGATCACCAATCCTGAGCCTTCGGCCATGGGAGAGTGGCGGCGAGAATCCCGGTTTTCCCGGTATTTCCCGCCGCCATTCTGCGGGGGTTCGATTCTTCACTGAAATGTAGCGAACATAGCGGTAAAATTGTTATTTCTCATAGCCAGCACCCCGCAAGCCTGATATCGTCGGTAGCACCGCCGGCTGGCACCCGCGGCGCCAGGCAAGAGCCGACCTACCCATAGACC